>CAYJPD010000006.1:0-11802 GCA_964371975.1 uncultured Bacteroides sp. | reverse complement strand
TGCACCGCCTGCACCAATTACGAGGGCCGCAAAAACATAGATTGGGACAAACGTTTTGAAGAGTTCAAAGCGCTTTGCGATAAATACCGCGGCTCGAACGGGCCCGGAAATTACGACTGCGCTGTTGCTGTTAGCGGCGGAAAAGACAGCCACTTTCAAGTGTATATGCTAAAAGAAGTTATGGGCATGAACCCTATTTTGTTCAGCGTTGAGGATAATTTCCCTATGACAGATGCCGGTATACACAACTTAAAAAACATAAGCGAAGAATTTTCATGCACAATAATTTCATGTAAGCCTAACAGGAAAGTGCAAAAAATTCTCATGCGTAAATTTTTTGAAAAATTCGGCAAGCCAACTTGGTATGTTGACAGGCTAATTTATACTTTCCCCTTGCATATGGCGCTAAAATTCAACGTGCCCATGCTTTGCTACGGCGAAAATGTTAGCTTTGAGTATGGCGGCAACGCAGACGAAGAAACATACAGCGCAAAGGGGCAAATTGAAAACGGCGTTGCTGTAGGTATGCCTATGGAAGAGCTTTTGGGCGATGGCGTAAGCGAAAAAGATTTATCTTTAACAGTTGCGCCAACAAAGCAAGAACTTGATAAACTCGACCCTTTCTACATGAGCTATTTTATGCCGTGGAACAGCCTTAAAAACTTTGAAATAGCAAAGAGCAAAGGCTTTAAAGATTTAACCCACGAGTGGGACAGAACCCACCACGCAGAAAACTTTGATCAAATAGACAGCCGCGCATACCTTGTGCACTCTTGGCTAAAGTACCCTAAATTCGGGCACGCCGCCGCAACAGATTACACAGCGCGCTATATTCGCTACGGCATACTAACACGAGATGAAGCTGTTAAAATAATCAAGCAACGCGACGGAGCGCTTGACCCGTTAAGCATTAGAGATTTTTGCGAGTTTTGCGGCTACACCCAAAGCGAGTTTTATGCTATTATGGATACGCATTATAACAAAGAGCTTTTTGAAAAAGACGCCTACGGGCGCTGGGCGTTAAAAAACCCTATATGGGAAGAGTAGTAATGCTTTTTTAATAACACTTTATAAAGGGGTGAATTATAATGCTGGCAGATTCAAATGCTTTGCTTTTGCTTTTTAACGTTTTTGTTTGCATGTTTATAGTATTTATTGGAATTATACTAATTATAATTTTTTTTACTATAGACAAAAAAATCAAGCGGCCTTTTTTGCTTTACTTCGGGCTTTTTACGGCTATTAGCGGCCTTTGGTGTTTAACGCAAACAAGGTTTTCTCAAATTATCAGCTTAAATTCACCTTCTATTGATACTTTGCGAAATTTCACATTAATCATTATGCCTATTCCGTTTTTACTTTTTCTTTTAAGCGCGTTTAAATTAAAATCTAAAAAGTTTTTACAAGTGCTTTGCGGTGCGCATTTTGTTCTCTTTATCAGCGCTGCTATTTCCCAGCTTCTTTTTAAAACAAACAGTGCCTTACAATTAAATTTAACCGCTATACTTGTTTCGTTTACAATAATATCTGTTTTAATAGTAAATTTAACCGAGGGCTATTATGCACGGCAGCGTAAATTCCACAGCCTGGATTTCGGCAGTTTTATAATGTGCACAGGGGCACTTATAAGCATTGTGTTTTACTATGCAGATTTTATAAGCGACTATGCTGTGTTTTTCCGCTATGGCCTAATAATTTATTGTATTTTGCTTATTAGGTTCTCTATTTCTTTCTTTAGCAAAATAATTGAAGGCAACACAAGAGTGCACTTACTGGAGCAAATGGCATACACCGATATGCAAAGCGGTTTTTATAATTTTAACCGCTTTGAAGAGGACTTAAAAGGGCGCTTTTCAAATATTACCACACTTGAAAATTACAGTGTTGCCGTTATTAACTTAAACAATTTACAACTTATAACGCAGATAAAAGGGCGAAAAGAGGCGCAAGATCAAATTAAAAGTTTAATAGAATGCATTAAAACAATTTTTGCAAATTGCCCGAATATTTACCGCACAGATGTGCAAGAATTTGTTGTTATTTGCGAGTGCTGCAGTGATGACTTTATGCAAAACTTTGAAAGTGTAATTAGCGATAAAAACAAAACGCTATCTACAAAAATAAGTGCGGCTTACGCTATGATTAAATTTGATAAGCACAGCGATACAAACATTGAAGCCTTATACACAAGGGCAGAAACCGCAATGTATAAGCACAAATTAAAAAACAAGCGCAAGTTTTCAAATAGCGAAAATAATGCTTAAATAAAAGCGTCCAAACAAAACCACTCGTTCATCTAACGAGTGGTTTTACTATACAAAAAAGGCACCGAGCTTTACTCGGTGCCTTTTGGGTACAGCGTCACTCTGCCGGTGGAGATAATCGGGCTTTAAAACATCCGACTACCTCTTGAATGCCATAGGGGCGCTCCGGCGAGCTCTCGGTGAAACGACCCCTGAATAAATACTAAATCTGAATATCATCTTTTTATTTAAGATAAGGCAGTTGCCCAAACATTGGCCAAAACGTCATGAATAAATATCCAAAAACTGTTATTGCTACAATTGCTATAAGTGCAAGCGGTATGCCTTTTTTTAACAAATGGCTCACGTCTAAACCATACCCCACCGGCACAGCACGAACAGTTAACGGAAGTATATAAGCGCTATTAAAAGCCATTGCAGTTATAAACCAGTATGGAACAGGGTTAAGCCCTAAGTTAATTGTAATTGCCATAACTACGGGTACCGAAATAGCCGCCGCAGCCGTATTGTTTGTAACTTCTGCCAAAGCGCAAGCAAATACAACAAAAACTAAAACGGTTATAATGCCACCTGTTAGGCTAAGCTTTGATATAAGTTCTGCCGCTACGTCAGTTGCCCCTGTTGATGTCATCATTTGCCCTAATGCAAGGCCACCTGCAAACAAAAAGTACATTCCGAGCATGACATTTTTTCCAGCGTGTTTCCACTCATTTAATGGCTGTTTGTTTTCATCTCTCAAAAAGAACGTTAAAACACCTAAAAGCAAAAATGCATAAGCCGGTTTAAGCATTGGCAACAATTCGGCATACATTGGGCGTGTAAATGCTAAAATTGCTGATAATAAAAATACCACTAAACTAAAAACTTCACCTTTTTTTATCTTACCCAGTTTTTTATATTCTTCTATAAAATATTCTTTTGTTCCGCCAAGCTGTTTTACAGGCAGTTTTATGCAAAAAAGATAAATCGCTATAATAATAAGCATTACTATTAGGAAAGGCATCATTCGAAAAGCCCAGTCAATATACATGAATTCTTGCCCTGTATATTCTTCCATAGAGCTTATTGCAACTAAATTCATTGCACCGCCAAGCGGCGAACCTGCACCACCTATTCCACTGCCCCACGCAATTGCAAGTAAAATAGGCACAGCAAGCTTGCTTTTTGAAACATCTTTATCTCCCACAAATGACAGCATAGAGATAGCGACAGGTGTCAGCAAAATACACACAACTGCATTCGGTAAAAAAACAGACAAAATAGCCGCCGCAAAAAGCCAAACCGCAATTTGTTGTTTCATTGAAGACCCAATAAGACACAGCGTTTTTAACGATAATCTCTTGTCAAGCCCTGTGCGTGCCCATGTTAAACAAACTAAATTTGCACCAAAAAGCAAAATAACCGTTTCAGATGCAAACTGTGAAATAAGAATGTTCATGTCTACAACATTAAGCAAAGCATTTACAACAACAGGTAAAAGTGCTGTTATAGCAATGTTTACAGGGCGGGTAATCCACCATAATGTCATCCATACGGCAGTTCCTATTGCTATGGAGCCCTCGTACCCAAAAACACTCTGCAAGCCAATAAGGCAAATTGCAAAGCCAATAGGCCCGCTTAGTACACTAAGGTAAGCCATGGTTTTTTTTGACGTTTTTTGCACAACTTAACCCTCCTTAGGTGTAAGTGTTTTGAGCTTATTTCCCAATTTCTCGTCCGCCACTTGTATAAACTCAACTATTTTTCCAAGTGTAGGGCAAATTGTAACTCCTGCGCTTTCCAAAGCCTTAACCTTAGATTCTACAGTGCCCATTATCCCTGCAACAATTGCTCCTGCGTGCCAAATATTTTTGCCCTCAGGGGGAATTCATTCCTGCAAGATATGCATATATTGGAATTTTATTGTCTGCAATAAGCAAGCTTTCGTTTGCTTTAATGCCAAATTTCCCCGGTTGCGGTAAGCTTTACTTTTTAAATGTTCTTTTATCTGTAAATGTTAATTGCCCTGTTAATTCATCTTCTTTTAAACAAACCCTCTGTAAGGCTATGCCTTACAGAGGGTTTAAAAATTATGCACTGTTAATAAATTATCTTGTGGGGTTTACAATATTTCGCCAATCTAAATCGCCACGCTCAAGGCCGTGAATAAGAACCTCAGCTGTTGCTATATTTGTGGCAATAGGTATATTGTGAACATCACAAAGGCGCAAAATATTCATCTCGTTCGGCTCGTGAGGTTTTGCCGCAATAGGGTCTCTAAAAAACAAAAGCAAATCTATTTCATTGCAAGCTATTCTTGCTGCAATTTGCTGGTCGCCCCCATGTGTGCCCGATAAAAACCGCTGTATAGAGAGGCCTGTGCTCTCTGATACCATTTTACCCGTAATTCCCGTGGAAATTAACGAATGCTGTGATAACACTCTTGAATATGCTATACAAAATTGTATCATCAGCTCTTTTTTGCTGTCGTGTGCTATAAGTGCTATATTCATAAATAGCCTCCGTTCGTTTTATACTTTCTATATATATCATTACAATCCTAATGGTACATCTATCCCGCATATCCTTGCCGCAATTGCAAGAAATGCCTTTGAAGTTTCGCTTTCTTTCGGTAGGCGCAAGCCCGTATTTGAAGCGCTTTTAATATAATTGCAATGCGGTATTACACCTATTAGTTTTGCCCTCGTTTCCACCGCAACGTCACTCAATTTTTTTACACCGGCGTTTAAGTTCTCGCTCTGCACCTTGTTTAAAATTAACTGTGTTTTTATTGAACCGTCTTGCGCTATAGCTTTTTGCATTACTTGCCCTGCCCTCACGCAAAGCCTATCAGGCGTTAACACTAATATCGCTTTGTGCGCAAAAAGTTTTGCCGCATGAAGCGGTAAGCCATAGCCAGTTTGAACATCTAACAATATAAAATCAAAAACATTACTGAGGTTTTGCATACACTGTGTAAAAATTTCTATATCAATAAAGCAATCTTCATTTGAAGCGCAAATAGCATATAAATTATTGTAAAGCTCACTTTTTACAATTGCTTTTTGAACATCGCAGCGCTTACTGAAAACATCACTTAAATTGTAAACAACATTGCCGCCAACACCCGATACATAATCCATACAGCGAGGGCCGCTTGACAGTTCAACGCAAAGCACTTTCGCACCATTTTCAGAGAGCGCAGCGCCAACAAGCGTGCAAACGCTTGTTTTTCCTGTTCCGCCTTTGCCCGATGCAAACATAATTATTTGTGCATTTTTGCTTTGCATAAAGCCCTCCAGAAAAGAAATTACAAAAAATTTAACGATTTTATGTGATATTTATTTACGCCTGAATTTTAATTCTATATTTCACATTATAACACAAGCATAAATCAATTACAAGAAAATTATATTGATTTTCTTTTTTCGCAATTAATTTATGCTTTATTCATTATTATCTTCAATTTTTATCGCTTTTAAATACATTAATTATATATTTGAAATCTACTATGCCCGGCAGATATTTTTGCAGCGGTTTTGCGAGCACAAAATAGCAAACAGCCATTGTTATCACGCCTTGCATAAGCATTACCGCGCCACCCTCCATGCTAAGTGTAAGGCCAAAAGAGCTTAACACAAGAGGCAAAGAAAGTTTCACAATTTTTTCAAGGCCACAAAGCCATATAGTATATTTGCCTGCCTTGCAAAGAGGTGTTACATTTTGTATGCATACGCTTATGAATAAAACGCAAACAAGCCCTGAAATTATATATAAAAATTGTTCAGCAACAAGAATTTGAAATGTGGGCTCAATTATAGAATACAGGCTTGGTATATACCCTAAGCCGTAATAAAAGCCAAAAAACGAAACAAATGCACAAACAAAAGCTACCAAAACAAGCATTATTTTAGTGCGCATTTTCCACATGTCACTTGGGTATTTAAAAAGCAGATGATGCGCATAATCGCCAATGGCATAATATACTAAAAAGCGGCCTGCCATATCTATTCCCCATGGCCACACAGGCTCTTCACGAATAAATTTTACACTTGCGCTAATTATAAAACAAATTGCCAAAAGCAATAACTTGTTTTTAACACATTTTTGCAAAACGTGGTAAATTATACTTAAAAAGAAAAGGCACGGTAAAAACCAAAGCGCAACAATAGGAACTGTATTTCGCGCACCATAAGCGATATTTTTCACCCATTCTATAATCTCGCCCAAGTTTAATTGCAAAATTATTATGCAAAAAAACAAGCTAATTGCACTAAAAGAAATATACGGCCATGCTATGCGCTGTAATTTTATTAACACAAATTTTTTAACGCTTTCTTCACTGCGCCTATAAGCCGTGAACCCCGAGCAAAAGAAAAAGCACGGAACTAACAGTAAGAAGAAATAATCACCATAGCGCCCCATACTGGGATAATGCACAATATACACGAAAAACATCGCAAAAAGTCGCATTATGTCTATAAAATTATAGTGTTTTGTATCTAACACCAAACGCACCCCCTTTAAACCAAATTCATTCGCTGTTTTCTGAAAATACTATACACTTCAAAACTAAAAGCCGAAGGTAAATATACGGTAATCCTATAGTGAAAATTATAATATAATTAACGCAAAATTATTTTAAAAGCAATTAAATCATATTTTTCAAATTCTTATAAACTTCGCTCACCGGAAAGCCCATAACATTATAATAACAGCCCTCAATAGCGGTTATAAACAAAGCAGCTCTTCCTTGAATTCCATAACCGCCGGCTTTGTCGTAAGGCTCTTTTGTTGAAATATACCCCTCTATTTCAGCATCGCTTAATTTTGCAAACTCCACTTTTGTTGTGCTTATAATTTGCTTTTCCTCGTCGCCTTTTTTTATAAAAACACCCGTGTGAACCAAGTGCACATTTGCGCTCATGGCCAAAAGCATACGCTTTGCATCCGGCTTATCTTTAGGCTTGCCAAACACCTCACCATTACAGCTTACTACTGTATCTGCGCCTATAACAATATCGCCTTTATGCCCTTTTTCAACAGCTTCACACTTAGCTTTAGCTAAAAGCAGTGCCAATTGTGCATGGTTTTCATGCACAATTTCACTTTCGTTTACATCGCTTACTATAACGCTAAAATCGTTTGTTATTACATTCATAAGCTCAGCTCTTCTGGGCGAGGCTGATGCCAAAATAATTTTACTCATTCTCTCTCCTAAACTATTTGCCTGTAGAGCCAAAACCGCCTGTACCCCTTTTTGTATCCTCAAGCTCTTCCTTTAAAATAAAGTTTGCGCCAAAAATAGGCATAATGCAAAGCTGTGCTATTCTATCACCATGCTTAAATGTATACGCCTGTTTCGATAAATTAACAAGCCCCACCATTATTTCGCCCCTATAATCGCTATCTATAACGCCAACGCCGTTTGAAAGCGATATACCATGCTTAATGCCAAGCCCGCTTCTTGCAAACACAAGCGCCACACAGTCATCTTTAGCAAGCGCTATTGCTACGCCTGTGGATATAGTTGTTTTTTCACCGGGCAATAAAGTTAACGGCTCGTTTAGCACTGCAAATAAATCTGCCGCAGCGCTACCCTTTGTTGCATATTTTGGCATTTGTGCACCCCTGCACAAAAGCTTAAATTCTACATCTATTTTTTTCATTTTTGCCCTCCCCTTTTATTTACAATACACCTTTTTCATATAAGCCCCTTGTGTATTTACTGTTTAATTTCTCATTATTTTTTATCGCTTTTACTATTGAAACTATCTCGCTTTTACTTTCAAATGTAAAATACGCAAAAGCCTCATGCGCTTTAACTTCGTGAAGCCTATCGCCCATGTAAAGCGGCATTGGGTTGTAAATTGTGCGCATGCCTAAATTAGAGGGCGCAGAACATTCCACATAAAGGCGCTCGCCTTTTCTGTCGTTCAAATAGCCGCTTTTTTTGCAATTATCACATTGCATAATATTGTGAAGTGGGCACGCTCTTGTAAGCATAAGCGGCATATGCCCATAAACCACACATGATATTTTAACACTCTCGCTATCACTTGCATATTGCTTTTGTGGCACTAAATTTTGCATTTGCTTTAATGTTAATTCAAGCGACGCATTCATTTTACACGCACCCATTTCGGAATACATAGCCGCACTCAAAGCGTTTGTTATATTCATGCCAAAGCCCGCGAATATTTCACTGCCTTTGCACATATCAAAATGTGCAATATTTTGGGCATAAAAGCCTGCAAAAATTCCGTTTTTCAAGCTTTGCACTTCTTGTATATATTGCTTTAATTTTTGTTCTTGCTGCGCTTTTGCGCTAAACCTCGGAAGACTTAAATAAGTTTTTGCCCTTATTTCAAGCGGTATTTCTTTATACTGTTCAATAGGAAGTATAAAGCCCTCTATCTCTTCTAAAAGCAATTCTTCGCTAAGCTTATCAATATTATTTAGCATAATATAAAGCGGTATATTATTAGAACCCAAAACCCTTAAAGGCTCTGTAATTTCACTTATTTTCGGCAGTATTTGCTCTTTAACCTCTTCGCTGTTTGCGTTTTTGCAAATATGTGGTTTTACCTCGCTTCTAAGCAAAAGCAGCTGCTCTGCAGTTTGCCTTCGCATTTCGTTTAATTGCGAAGACGGCAAAAAGTACTCATCGCCCTTTATATGAGCATCACTTAAAAAAAACGGCGTGCCGCCAAGTTTTGAAAGCGCTTTTGTAATAGCCTCTTTTTGGCTTTTTTGCGCCTTTTGTAAATTTTGCTCTATTTCATTTTGCGCTGTGTTTCCATTTTCGTCTTTTGCAATTAAAACAGCGCCGTTTTCGCTTAATTCCAAGTGCATTTCTATTGGCACCGCCTGCAACTCTCGCCTGTATAATTCCCTTATTTTAGGCATTGCGCTTTTAGCTAAAGCCGCTTGCTCTTTTGTTCTTATGCCAAACATTTCTTTGTTCAATTTTCCGCTTAAATAGGCGTTTGTAAAGCCTGAGCGCGAGAAAATATCGCGCAGTAAATCTTCATCATAACTTTGCCCTGCCATTACACTTTTACAAGCATTTACGCTAAGCGCAGCGTATTCCGCACTGCGCATGCGCCCCTCAATTTTCAAGCTGCAAACGCCTGCATTAATTAATTGCTCTATTTGTTCTATGTGCGACATATCTTTTAAAGAAAGATGATAATTTTCACGTTCTTGCTTTCTAATATCGCTTTGCTCTGCTTCATCGCTTGCGCCAAAAGGTAGCCTACATGGCCCTGCGCAAGTGCCACGGTTTGCGCTTCGTCCGCCGAAAAACGCGCTCATATAACACTGCCCTGAAACACACATACACAGCGCCCCGTGTACAAACACCTCTGTTTGTATATTGCAATTTTCAGATATATGTTCTATTTCCGCTACACTGAGTTCCCTTGATAAAATAACCCTACTAAAGCCCAACGCCTTTAGAGCTTTTGCACCCGAAAGCGAGTGCACACTCATTTGCGTTGAGCCATGTATTAAAAGCGAAGGCGCCATTTTTTTCACAAGAGCCGCTACAGCTAAATCTTGCACAATAACGGCATCTGCACCTGCGTTTGCAATGTGTTCTATTTCCTTTGCAAGCTCTGAAAGCTCGCCCGGCATTATCAATGTATTCAGCGCCACATAAACTTTAACATTGCGCGCATGGCAAAATTTAATAGCATTTACTAAATTTTGCGCATCAAAATTACCTGCACTTTGCCTTGCATTAAAGCGTAAAAGCCCTAAGTAAACAGCATTTGCACCTGCCATAACGGCGGCATATAGCATTTGCTCATCGCCGGCAGGTGCTAATATTTCAATTTGTTTTTGCATAAGTATTATAATTAATTTTCAACTCTTTTATTATAAGCATCGGCATTTATTTTTTGAACACCGCTACTACTGTTTGTTTTTAGCATTTGCGCTTGCCTTACAGCCTCTTCGGCCGAAGCTTTAGCCTTTGCCGCCTCTTGCAAATACTCTTTAATTTGCTCTCTCATATTATCAAGCGCTAAAGATTTTTGCTCAAGTTCATCTAAATAGCTCATAGCTGTAATTACGGTTGCCGCCATAATTGAAGCTGAGGGAGCTTTTTCAAGTATCTCTCTAACGTCCTTATCTAAACGCTCGGCAAGCGTATTTACATAAACTTCACTATCTGTTGTAGATATAACATACTCTGCGCCCATAACCTTAAAGCGCGCTTTGTTCATCGACATATTGAACTCCTTTCAAATTGCAAATATTTATCTGCATATATTATACTAAAAATTAAACATAATAGCAAATACTTTTTAACAATAATTACAATATTACAAATTTATATTATATGAGGCACGAATATAATATAAATTGGCATGTGGGGCATCCTTGCCCTGCGCCATAGAATGAGATATGAATAATCGTAGCGAAGCGAAGATTATTTATATTATGTGAACTAACTTTAACCGCACTTTCCAGTGTGCCATAAAAAACCTCAGAGAAATACCGAAAAAACAATGAAACCAATAACCATGCTTATAACTATCTTTTATAATTTTATAAAACCACACATATACCTCTTTTATTAAAAAAATACATGTACTCGTATTTTTTTAATGTATTTTCTATTATACAACATCATTATGGCTTTGTATATAATATTTGAAATTATTAATAATTAAAGCTATCGCGCCGTTTTTAGGCATTTTGCTGAAATTTCAGTTCAATTCAACTTTTCAATTGGTAACATTAACAACAACATTAGCTACACATCATTAATATCGCCTTGTTTTAGTCTTTTTTACCATTGTGCTCATATTATTTTGCAAAATTTTTGTGCAAAATTACAAAAAGTAATTTTTTTGTAATATAATGCAGAATTTTTGCAATAAAACCAAGGCCAAATGCGTAATAACAGTAAGCAAGTATAGTAAGTTTTTAACTGCTTTACTATATATAGTAATTATATATAGTAATTACACCATATGCTGTGCAGTTATATTTTACCAATACTATTTTCCGACATTAATTTCCAAAAAACATTGAAATAATGCAGATATTGCAATATTTTTAAACTAGTAGTATAATTTAACTAAGTGTATAACTAACTGTCATATTTTATTTTTGGCAAAAAAGGAAGGGACTTTTATGAAACATAAATTTTTGAAGAAATTTGAGAGGATCTGCGCTTTTGCGCTTGCTCTTATAATTACTTTGTCGCTTATGCCATATTCGGCATTGGCTACAAACACTATTCCCTTTGACGGCCTTTTATTGGATGAACAAGCTGATAATGACAGTGAGCCATTAATAGAGGATGGCAGTGAAGAAAACCCCTACTTAATTTTCACAGCCGAAGATTTTGATAATATACGTGCAAACCCCGACGCGCATTTCAGCATTGAAAGCACAATTGATTTCACAGATATTGAGTTCGAGCCAATTGCCGAGGAATTTACAGGCGCTTTGAACGGCAACGGTAAAGCGATTGAAAACTTAGAGATTACAGCCGAAGATGCCGCTTTGTTTTTGCATATTGATGGTGGCAGCGTAAACAATT
>CAYJPD010000005.1:0-39466 GCA_964371975.1 uncultured Bacteroides sp. | reverse complement strand
GTACAACTCCCACACATCGCCATTGTAACTAGCCCCCATGCCGATAGCCTTTGCTGAATCAATTGTGCTGCCACCGCCAACTGCAAGAATAAAATCTACATTTTCTTTTTTGCAAAGCTCTATGCCCTCATATACTTTAGATAAAAGTGGGTTTGGAACAACGCCACCAAGTGTAATATATGTAATGCCTGCTTGCTCTATGGATATTTGCACCCTTTCTAAAAGAACTGAGCGAATTACACTGCCTCCAACATAATGGATAAGCACTTTTTTTGCGCCAAATTCATTAAGCATTTTACCCGCTAATTTTTCTGCGTCATTCTCAAATATCATTTTTGTTGGTGTATAATAAGTAAAGCTATTCATAAAATCCTCCTAGTTTATTATTTTTTATTTTTATCAACAGTGAAACCGTTTTCGACAAAATTATTACGCTAAATTAATTGTTAGCATCGAAAATTAATTAATTATATTTATCGTTATCTAAATAGCATTTCAAATTAATTTTTTATACTCAATTTTAAGTGCTTTTAATAAATTGTCAAAAGTAGCATATATAATGCCTTATTTGAATCATATAGTAAAAATTACGATATGTCAATATAAGTTATCACTAATTATTGTGCAGATTGTTTTTTTAGTTATTTATGTCGTAAAATTTTTCCGGTTTATATTAAGCTTTACTGATATAAACACTTTGTGTGCATAAGTAAAATTTCGGGCATAAAAAGTGCCCTCTAGCACAAGCTAAAGGGCGAATTTGGTGTCGAGCTTCTCGACTGGTCGGAGTAGAGAGACTCGAACTCTCGGCCTCTGCGTCCCGAACGCAGCGCGCTACCAACTGCGCTATACCCCGATAAATATTAATAAAAAAAGCCAAGCCATAACTGAAAAGCTCGGCAATTGTGGTTGCGGAAGAAGGATTTGAACCCTCACGATACGAGTCAGAGTCGCAGGTGCTACCGTTACACAATTCCGCATTGAAAAGCCCGAGTGTCTTAACATCAAATTACAAAAATATTAATTTGCGCTATATAATTATATAAGTTAATTTAAACGTTGTCAACACTTTTTTCGATTATGTATTGCTTTTTTTTCTATTTTAAAGTACAATTATTTAAACACAGAAAGGTGGTATATAAACATGGCAGAATTTAAGTATGAAATTACAGAGCGAATTGCTGTGCTTTCTCAAAACCCAAATGGTTGGGAACGCCAATTAAATATGGTTAGTTGGAATGAAAGAGAAGCAAAATATGATATTCGCGACTGGTCTCCGGACGGCAATAAAATGGGCAAGGGCATAAGCTTATCTCACGATGAAATTTCTATTTTGAAAGATATATTAAACGATTTGGAACTTTAATATGAACTATAAAGAACAATTCATAAGCGCTTTCAATGAAAACATCAAAAGAAACGGCGCACAAGCGCTTTTAGACTGGATGCAAACAACAGATTTTTTTACGGCTCCGGCTTCAACTAAATTTCATGGTGCTTGTGAAAATGGCCTTGTTATGCACAGTGTGAATGTGTATAATGTTATGATGAATCGTCATTTCGTAGAAGGGGATAGCAAAGAAAGCTTTGCAATTTGTGCGCTATTGCACGATTTGTGCAAGGCTAATTTCTACAAACAAAGTTTTCGTAACGCTAAAAATGACGCTACCGGCCAGTGGGAAAAAGTGCCTTTCTTCCAAGTTGAAGATAGGTTTCCTTTCGGTCACGGTGAAAAAAGCGTTTATTTAATTGAGCGCTTTATGCGTTTAAAACCGGCAGAGGCAATAGCAATTCGTTGGCATATGGGCGGCTTTGACGAAAGCGTAAAAGGCGGTAGTTATTCTATAAGCGCAGCTTACGATGAATACCCCATAGCTGTTAAATTGCATTTATCCGATTTAGAAGCGACTTATTTATTAGAAAAGGGTACAAGTAGTGTACATAAAAAATAGCTTAAACATTACAACAGCTCGCTATAAACTGTGTTTTGTTTTTCTTGGTCAATATGTGATGAAAAGTTAATTCAATGTAAATTATTTTAGGTTGCTGGATAAGCAACCTATTTATTTTTATAAATTTTATTTACTAATAATTAAAGTTAATTTAAAACCAATAAAATCATAAATTTATATAATTATATTTTTATGTAAATTAGAACGCAACATCTATAATTATTATATATTTTTGGTAGATTTGCACAATTATTTTCCCCAATTTGATTTTTTTTGCTTGACATATATTTATCACCATGCTAAGCTTAGAAGAGCGATAAAGTAATAATAAAAATTTTGAATTTAATGTTAAGTAAATAGTTCTTATGAAGAAAGCATAAAGAATTAACATTACATTTTAGTTTATATTATTAGTTGCATCTAGTTTATATTTTATAGAAAAGAGGCTTTACGAATGAATAAAACAGAGAACACAACAGATAAAAACGCAACACAAAATGTAGATAAGGACTTTCCGCTAACCCATTTACCTAAAGACCATAGAAAATCGTTTTTGTCTGTTGCTGCTGTATTATTGGGTATTACATTTTTCAGTCCCACAATGGCAGCAGGTGCACAAATTGCATCTGCGTTTTATTTAAAAGATCTTGTTTGGATTATGCTTTTAGGTAACTTAATTTTAGGTGTTTATGTTGCTATTAACTGCGCTATTGGTGCAAAAACAGGATTAACTTCTGTAATGTTAGCCAGATACACTCTTGGAAAAGCAGGTGCTAAATGGGCAGGGTTTTTATTAGGCGGAACACAAATTGGTTGGTTTGCTTATGTTAGTTCATATGTAGGCCATTTATATGCGGTTACTTTTGAGTTGCAAGCATATGAAACATATATTACATTAGCTTGGGCACTAATTTTTGGTGTAACAGCTATTTGGGGATATAAAGCAATGGAAAAAATTGCTTTTGTTGCTGTTCCGGCGCTATTAATATTAGTTTTTTACATTCCGGTAGTAGCAATTGATGCAGCAGGCGGCCTTGGTGAAATGGCTAAAGTAGCACCAACAGCAGAAATGTCTATTGCATCTGCAATGACAATTATAGTAGGTACTTTTGCATCTATGGGAACGCAAGCTTGTAACTGGTCAAGGTTTGCAAAAAACACAAAAACCGGTTTTTGGGCAGGTTTGATAGCGTTTCTGATAGGTAACCTTATAATGTTAATAGCCGGTATTGTAGGCTCTTTAGCTTATGCAGAATCTGATTTCATAATTATTTTAATGAACTTAGGTTTGGCAAGTATTGCACTGGTAGTGTTAACATTGAATATATGGACAACAGCACATGCCGGGGCATATTCATGGGCAGTTGCAGGTTCTGAAGCTTTTAATAAACAAAATAAAACTCCATTCCTTGTTGCAGGGTTGGTAATTGCATTAGTACTTGCTGCAACAGGAATATATAATCAGTTATTAGGGTTTTTAAATTTACTGGGCATTTTCATTCCACCATTGGGCGGTGTTTTTCTTGGTGATTACTTATTTACTTATAAAAGAAAATTGCCTCGTGTTGAATTTGTTAACTTTAAAATGTTAAGATTTGCACCAATTGCTTCTTACGCAGTAGGCGCTATTGTAGCTTATGTGACTAATTCATTGAATTTTGGCATACCTCCTCTATTCGGGATAATTGTAGCATTGTTATTCATACCTGTGTTTAACAAAATACTCTCAGCAATGAAGATTGATGATATGCATGGAGTGTTAGAAAATGCAAACTATGTATAAAAGTAACATTTTTTAAATAATAGAGGTAATTAATTTTGAATATAGGTAGTATATTTGCAATAAACGACAAAATAGAAACCCATGCACTTAGCGTAGTTGGTGTTCAATTTACTCCAATAGGTGCACAAACAAAACAAGAGCTTGAGGAAAATGTACAAACAGTATTGAACTATATGGACGATGCCGTGGGTGCATTTCCGGGTTTGGACATAATTGTTTTTCCAGAGGCGTGTTTTCAGGGATTTGCTCCGGTTAATTTTGAAGAGGCAATTATGGAAAAGAACAGTCCTTATATTGAGCAAGTTAAGCAAAAATGCAAAGCGTTGGCAGTTTGGGGTGTTTTTAATCCACTAATTTGGTCAAATAGTAGAAATTGTTATGAAAACACTGCAATTGTTATTAATAATGAGGGTGAAATTGTTCATACATACCTTAAAATGAACCCTTGGATACCGTTTGAAAACTCTAAACCCGGAAAAGAGTGTAAAGTATTTAATGGTCCTAAAGGTTCGAGAATTGGAATTATAATTTGTGCAGATGGTGATTATCCGGAAATTTGGAGAGAAGCCACATATAATGGCGCTAATATTATAATTCGCCCTACTCATTATATGGATCCTTATTATAATTCATGGGAAATAACAAATAAAGCAGGTGCATATTTTAACCAAGTTTATGTTGTAGGTGTTAATACATGTGGCCTTGCAAAAAATGAGACTCGCTCATGCTTTGGAAGAAGCATGATTGTAGGTCCCGATGGAAATATTATTACAGAGTTATCTTCGGCAGGCGTAGGTTTAATTAAAGCAGATTTATACCCGGGTCTTATAGATAAAATACATGAGCAATCTGTACAAAACAACCTAATGTTTTCATTTAATAACAGAGGAGCTTCTTGCCCGGACTATAATGGCGAAGGTGATACTGAGATGAGATACAATGCATATAAAAACGGAGGTGCCAATAATGATGACTAAACCTTCTTACCCTGCATTATTTCATTTTATAAACAAAGCATTGGCTCAAGTTGAATTCCCTTCAAGTAAGCAAGATATTTTGAACAAAATTCAAAATATTTATGTGAATGTAGATTGGGATAAAAAAGTGCTGTTGTCAGACTTTATTAGCCCTGTCAAAAAAGAATATTTTGGTAATGCATGTGAATTATATTGTTCAATTATTGCGGAATTTAAGAATAATTAACATAAAAAAGCAACCTATGCATTAGTTAATAAAACTATTTTTCATAACAAAAAGCGATGTGAAGTTCACATCGCTTTTTGTTAAATATGCTTTTTATTGAATAGTTTATAATTTAGTGATATTCTTAATACTTATATAAAGTATGCAAATATAATTAATAAAGTAATTAATATTACTCTTTATCAAACATATCTTTTAAACTTTTGAAAAAACCCTTACGCTGTTCATAATTATCTTCTTTAAGCGAGTCTTCAAATGTTTTTAATGCTTCTCTTTGTGTTTTGTTCAATTTTCTTGGCGTTTCAAGAAATACATTTACATACTGGTCGCCTCTACCTCTGCCATTAACATATTGAATACCTTTACCTCTTAAACGAAAAACAGAACCACTTTGTGTGCCCTCCGGAACTTTATATTCAACTTTTCCGTCGATGGTAGGAACAATAACATCTGCCCCTAAAACTACTTGGCTATATGTCAGTGGCATTTTAACATGCACATCGTAACCGTCACGCTCGAAAAGCGTATCTGGGCGCACGGTTATAATTACAATTAAATCGCCCGAGGGGCCATTATTTGTGCCGGCGTCACCCATGTTAGATATACGCAAGCTTTGGTCGTCATCTATACCGGCAGGAACATTAATTTCAACTGTTTTCTTAGCGCTGATTTTACCACCACCGTGGCATTTACTACAAGGTGTTTTAATTATTTTACCTTTACCCGAGCAACGCTGGCAAGGCTGAGAAGATTGCATTACACCAAAAGGTGTTCTTTGCTGAACGGTAACATTACCTGTGCCTCGGCAATCAGAGCAAGTTTCCGGAGTAGTGCCGCTTGCAGCACCTGAACCCGCACAAGAGCTACATGTTTCTTGTTTTGTAACACTTACCGTTTTTTTGCACCCATGCACTGCTTCCATGAAGCTTAGAACAAGGCTTATACGAACATCTGCGCCACGTCTTGGTGCATTAGGGTTAGCAGATCTGCGTGAGCCGCCAAAGCCGCCAAAGCCGCCGCCGAATAAATCGCCGAATAAATCGCCTAAATCTACGCCGCCAAAACCACCACCGAAACCGCCGCCGGTGCCGTAATTAGGGTCAACGCCTGCGTGCCCGAACTGGTCATATCTCGAGCGTTTTTGGCTATCGCTTAATATTTCATATGCTTCGCTAACTTCTTTAAAGCTCTCTTCGGCTTTTTTATCGCCCGGGTTTAAATCCGGGTGATATTTTTTAGCAAGTTTACGGTACGCTTTTTTTATTTCATCATCGCTCGCAGATTTCGCAATGCCGAGCGCCTCATAATAATCTCTTTTTTCAGCCATATTTATGATTATTCCTTCTAAAGTATATTAAAAGCGCAAACAAACTGCCAAAGCGCTTTTTATATGTAATAATTCGGTTATATTCAGCAAAGCGCCCAGAGCCAAAACAGGCACCGGGGCTTTGCTTATTATAATTAAACTTCTTTAAAATCTGCGTCTACAACATTGTCGTCTGCAGGTGGTGTTTGCTCTGCGCCATTTTGAGCATCAGCAGCAGATTGCTGGTATATTTTTTCGCTAACTGCATAAAATGCTTTTTGCAGGTCTTCTTGTTTTGCTTTAACTGCTTCGTTATCAGTGCCTTTTAAAGCCTCTTTTAAAGCGTCTATTTTAGCATTAACATCTGCTTTTTCATCTTCGCTAACTTTATCGCCTAAATCTGTTAAAGCTTTCTCAGTTTGGAAAATCATTTGGTCTGCACTATTGCGCAAATCAACTTCTTCACGGCGCACTTTATCTTCGTTTGCAAATTGTTCTGCTTCTTTAACTGCTTTTTCAACATCGTCTTTGCTCATATTTGTTGAAGATGTGATAGTTATAGTTTGCTCTTTGCCTGTGCCTTTGTCTTTTGCACTAACATTAACAATACCGTTTGCGTCTATATCAAACGTAACTTCAATTTGAGGAACACCGCGTGGTGCCGGAGCAATGCCGTCTAAGTGGAAAACACCAAGCGACTTATTATCACGCGCAAATTCACGTTCGCCTTGTAATACATTAACTTCAACAGATGGTTGATTATCTGCGGCTGTAGAGAACACTTGGCTTTTCTTTGTTGGAATAGTAGTGTTGCGCTCGATAATTTTTGTGCTAACACCGCCCATGGTTTCAATGCCAAGGCTAAGAGGTGTAACGTCAAGAAGTAAAACGCCTTTAACATCGCCGCCTAAAACGCCGCCTTGTATACCTGCACCAACAGCAACACATTCGTCAGGGTTTATGCCTTTGCTTGGCTCTAATTTCATTAATTCTTTAACTGCGTCTTGAACAGCAGGAATACGGCTTGAACCGCCTACAAGAAGAACTTTATTAAGCTCGCTTTGGCTTAAGCCGGCATCTTTTAGTGCTTGGCGTGTAGGTGCCATTGTGCGCTCTACTAAAGGGGCTGTTAGCTCGTTAAATTTTGCTCTTGTTAAGTTCATGTCAAGATGTTTAGGCCCGCTTGCATCTGCTGTTATAAACGGTAAGTTTATAGCAGTGCTGGCAACGCCCGAAAGCTCAATTTTTGCTTTTTCTGCCGCTTCTTTTAAGCGCTGTGCTGCCATTTTATCAGCTTTTAAGTCAACGCCTGTTTCTTTTTTAAACTCAGCTGCCATCCAATCAATAACTGCGTCATCAAAATCGTCACCGCCAAGGTGAGTGTCACCGGCTGTAGCTAAAACTTCAGTAACTCCGTCGCCCATTTCAATTATTGAAACGTCGAAAGTACCGCCGCCCAAATCGTAAACCATAATTTTTTGATCGTTTTCTTTATCACTGCCATAAGCTAAAGCGGCCGCTGTTGGCTCGTTTATTATACGTTTAACATCAAGGCCTGCAATAGAACCGGCATCTTTTGTTGCTTGGCGCTGGCTATCGTTAAAGTAAGCGGGAACTGTTATAACCGCTTCAGTTACTTTTTCGCCTAAATATGCCTCTGCATCGGCTTTAAGCTTTTGCAATATCATTGCGCTAATTTCTTGTGGTGTGTATTTTTTATCGTCAATTTCTATTTTATAATCTGTTCCCATGTGGCGTTTAATTGATGAAATAGTTCTGTCGGGGTTTGTAATTGCTTGACGTTTTGCAACTTGCCCTATAAGCCTTTCACCGTTTTTTGCAAAACCCACAACTGATGGGGTAGTGCGTGCGCCTTCAGCATTAGTTATAACAACGGGTTCTCCGCCTTCCATAACGGCAACACAGCTGTTAGTTGTTCCTAAATCTATACCAATAATTTTTCCCATAATTTTTTCTCCTTTGAATTGTATATTTTGTTATTTTAATTATTTATAAATAAAGTTAATCGGCAACGGCTACTGTAGCGTGGCGTATAACTTTATCGCCTAAAGTATATCCGGATTGCAAAACTTGTGTTATTGTGCCGCTTTGCACTCCTTCTTGTGCAGGTTGTTGCATAACTGCAGAGTGCATATTAGGGTCGAACATTTCGCCTAAAGCTTGCATCTCTTTAATGCCCAGAGTTTCAAACGATTTATTGCATTGATCTAAAGTTAATTGCACACCTTTTTTAAAGTTCTCATCTGTTGTTTCAACATTAACAGCTAAAATAAGTGTATCTATAATTGGTAATAATGCTTGAACAGCATGTGATAAACCATTCGAAAACGACATATCTTTTTCCCTTAAACTGCGTTTGCGAAAATTCTCATATTCAGCTGCAGTTCTCAGTAGTGTTTCTTTAGTACTTTCAAGTTCACCGTTTAATTTTTCGTTCATAGCTTTTAAAGAGGAAAGTTCACTTTCGCCCTTCGCTTTTTTATCTTTCGTCTGCTTACTCTCTTTTTTTTGTTCGTTTTTGTTTATTGGTGTTTCGCCTGTGGTGTTTTGTGTGTTTTCTCCTTCATCACCGGTTATATCCATTTCATTTATAATGTTATCTTGCGCCATTTTACATTCCTCCTTTAGTATTACCCGACATGCACTCGCTTAACTTGTTAGCAAAGTATTCAAGTTTAGGTATAATAGTTTTAAATTGCATTCTCGATGAACCTATAATTGCTATTGAGCCTGTTCTTCCACCGCCTGCTATATACTGCTTATTAATTATACAATAGCCCGGCATAGGGTATTCATTTATATCTTCTCCAAGCAAAATATTTGTAATAGGGGAGGCATTTGATAAATATAATCTCACAGCTCTCTCATCTGCCATAAATGCCATAAGGTTTCTTAGGCTGTTATTTAAAATATCTATATCACTGCTAAAATCGCTATTTTTTAACAAATGATGATGCCCTACACAGTATAAATTTGCTTTTCCTGCTCCTTTAATTAATTTGTGCGCTGCGTCAATGCAGGGAACAAGCGCCGTTGTACGCTCGCCCATAACTTGTATTGCGCTTTGCATTAAAATAGTTGTAATGTCGGCAGGGCTTGTAAAAACAAAATATTTGTTTAAAACATAATTTAATATTTGTATATCGCCCTTTTGCAAAGGAGCTTGCAATTTAACCGTTCTTGTGCTAACGCCGCCAACGTCTGTAACGCATAAAACCGCCACAGTGAAGCGACCAACTTGGACAGCTTCAAAATGAGAAGCACATGTGTGCACATTTTCAGGGGTT
Organism: uncultured Bacteroides sp.; assembly: GCA_964371975.1. Taxonomy (GTDB): domain Bacteria; phylum Bacillota; class Clostridia; order Oscillospirales; family Ruminococcaceae; genus Ruthenibacterium. The sequence continues at coordinate 29,914 of CAYJPD010000005.1, read as the reverse complement.
AAAACAATTGTAGCTAAATTATAAAGCCGTGAAAGTGCTTTTGCAAAATTAGATGCTAAATGTTCAGGGTTTAAATCCATATCATTTAAATATGCATCTATTGCATCTTTTTCACTTTTGTGTAAAGACACATCAGTATCTAAAAGATTATCGATATAATACCTATAACCCTTTGCGCTTGGAATTCTGCCTGCGCTGGTATGTGGTTGAACTAAAAGCCCAAGTTTTGTTAAAGCTGCCATTTCACTTCGAAGTGTTGCACTGGAAACAGTTAGGCTTAAATGCTTTGCTAATACTGTGCTTCCTACAGGCTCGCCATCAATACTGTATAGCCTAACAATAGCTGTTAATACTTGTTGTTTTCTATTGTCCATTACAAAACACCACCAGGCTCTCAGATTATAATTAGCACTCTAATGTGTTGAGTGCTAATTTAATTTTACACTTCTTTTCGCCAATGTCAATAGTCTTTGGAAAATATAAAAGAAAATTAACAACTTTAATATTTAATTCATAATTTAAAATACAATTATTATATATATTTTTACACATACTACATTAAAACATTTGCTATATTAATAGCTTTTGTTATATAATATAATTATAGTTTTATACTATATAAATAAAAATAATTTGCAATGTATAATTGTTTTTCAATTTAATATACTAACTTTCTTTTTCAAGTATTTAATATGTTTTTTATGAATTATTTTAATTGTTAAATTATTATTGCAAATAGTTATTACATTTTAAAAGGAGTTTGATTATGAGTATTAAGCAATATTGTTTCGATACAAACAAAAAAATTAATATGAACAAGCTACCAACAGACAGTAAAATGGATAAAGCTATTAAAGAGGATATACTAAAAAAGCTTAAAGAGAACCAAGCAAAAATGGCAATTTTGCAAGACAAACTTTACGCAGATGCAAAAGAAGGCGTTATTTTTGTTTTACAAGCAATGGACGCCGCCGGAAAAGACAGCACAATTAAGCATGTTATAGGCCCTTTAAACCCACAGGGTGTTGAAGTTGTTAGCTTTAAGCAACCAAGCAATGAAGAGCTTTCGCACGATTATTTGTGGCGGGCGCATTCATCTATGCCATCCAGAGGGAAGATTGGCATATTAAATAGGTCTTATTACGAAGATGTATTAGTGGTGCGTGTTCATAATTTACAAAACAGATATAAAATGGCGGATAGATGTTTAGACAATTCAGAAGCAGAGTTTTTTGAAAAACGTTATAGACAAATTAAGAATTTTGAAGAATACCTTTATGAAAATTCTTATAAAATTGTAAAAATTTTTTTGAATGTTTCACAAGAAGAACAAAAAAAGCGGTTTTTATCAAGAATTGATGACGAGAGAAAAAACTGGAAATTCTCTTCATCAGATTTAAAAGAGCGCGCTTATTTTAATAAATATATGCGCGCTTATGAAGAGGCTATAGCAAACACTGCAACAAAGCATTCACCTTGGTATATTTTACCCGCAGATCAAAAATGGTATACAAGATATTTAGTTTCAGAAATTGTGGTTAAAACTTTGCAAGAATGTAAGCCAAAGTACCCTGAGCTACCAAAAGCAGAGTTGAAAGCGCTTACAGCTTGTAAAGAAAAATTGCTTGAAGATGATAAAAACAAGAAGTGATATCACTCTTAATAAAAGCCTATTATTGTATAATTGCTATATTTTAGTAGTGTTTAATAAAAAAAACATAGCACGTTGTTAAAAAGTTGACAAATATACTATTGCTTTAATGTATAAAAAATAATATAATTGTATTAGAAAAATAATTATGAAATTTTAATGGCAATTGTGCCAAAAAGGAGTTTTAAAATTTATGAGCAAATTAAACAAAAAAACAGTAGAAGATATTGATGTTAAAGGCAAACGAGTATTAGTTCGTTGCGACTTTAATGTGCCAATGAAAGAAGGCGTTATTACAAACGATAACAGAATTACAGCTGCACTGCCAACAATAAAAAAACTTATTGAAAACGGTGGGCGTTTAATATTATGTAGCCATTTGGGCAAACCAAAAAACGGCCCTGAGGAAAAGTTTTCACTTGCACCGGTTGCACAAAGCCTTTCAAAATTATTGGGTAAAACAGTTGTGTTTGCAAATGACGATAATGTTGTTGGTGAAGAGGCAAAAGCTGCTATTGCCGCAATGAACGATGGCGATGTAGTTTTGCTTCAAAACACACGTTTCAGAAAAGAAGAAACAAAAAACTTGCCTGAATTTAGTGAAGAGCTTGCAGGCCTTGCAGAAGTTTTTGTTAATGACGCATTCGGCTCTGCACACCGTGCACATTGCTCTACAGTTGGTGTAACGGAATATATTAAACAAACTGCTGTTGGCTATTTAATGAGCAAAGAAATTAAATATTTAGGTAATGCGGTTAATGAACCAGAGCGTCCTTTTGTTGCAATTTTAGGCGGCGCAAAAGTTGCTGATAAATTAAGCGTAATTGAAAACTTATTAAGTAAAGTTGATACTCTTATCATTGGCGGCGGCATGGCATACACATTTATTAAAGCTCAAGGCTATGAAGTTGGCAAATCTTTAATAGATAGTGAAAAACTTGAATATTGCCAAAATATGTTGAAACTTGCAAAAGAAAAAGGCGTAGCACTTGTTTTACCTGTTGACACAGCAGTAGCAGATGGTTTCCCAAAACCAATTGATGCAGAAATTGATGTTGAATATATTGACATTACTGCAATTCCTCAAAATTGCATGGGGCTTGATATTGGCCCAAAAAGCATAGAGCTTTTTGCAAATACAATTAAATCGGCAAAAACTGTTGTTTGGAACGGCCCTATGGGTGTGTTTGAAAACCCTGTTTTAGCAGAAGGAACAAGGGCAGTTGCAAAGGCGCTTGCAAAAACAGACGCTACAACGGTTATTGGCGGCGGCGATAGTGCAGCAGCTGTAATACAACTGGGCTTTGCAGATAAAATGACACATATTTCAACAGGTGGCGGCGCTAGCCTTGAATACTTAGAGGGTAAAGAATTGCCCGGTATTTCATGCATAGCAGAGGCATAATTCAATAGCCTGTAATAAGAAAAAATTTATGCAGGGAGCAACGCATAAATATTACATGCTAAAATGTAATGTTAATTGTTGCAACCTGCATTTTTAATAAACTAAATTATTTTGGAGGATAATATGGATAAATCTAAACGCAGAACAGTAATAGCGGGTAACTGGAAAATGAACCAAAACACAGCTGAAACAAAAGGGCTTTTAGCTGAAATGCAACAAACAGTTAAAGCAGATAATTGCGATGTAGTAATATGCACACCTTTCACAAGTTTAAGTGCAGCATTACAAGCTACAGAAAGTTCATTTATAAATATTGGTGCACAAAATGTTCACTTTGCTAAAAATGGTGCTTATACAGGTGAAATTAGCGCACAAATGCTTAAAGAATTAGGCGTTAAATACGTTATTACCGGCCATTCAGAGCGTAGGCAGTATTTCAACGAAACCAATGAAACAGTAAATATGCGCACAAGGGCAGCAATAGATGAAGGCTTAATTGCTATTGTTTGCGTGGGCGAAAGCCTAACAGAGCGCGAGCAAGAAATAACAAACGAAGTTGTGCGCTTACAAACAAAAATTGCTCTTAGCGGCTTTAGCGTAGAAGATTTGAAAAATGTTATTATTGCATATGAACCTGTTTGGGCTATTGGCACAGGGCGCACCGCAAGTGCAGAACAAGCTGAGGAAGTTTGCTGCGAAATTCGCAATTTATTAAGCGAGCTATATTCACAGGAAGTTGCACAAAGTGTTACTATTCAATACGGCGGCAGCATGAATGCACAAAATGCGGATGAATTATTATCTAAGCCAAATGTAGATGGCGGTTTAATAGGCGGCGCATCGCTAAAAGCGGCAGATTTTGCTGCAATTGTTGCAGCTGCAAGCAAATAAGCGGGAGGTAAACATATGAAAAAACCTTTAGTGCTGTGCATTTTAGATGGCTTTGCCTGGCTTCCTGATCAAGTATTCGGCAATGCAATAGTAGCGGCAAACAAACCTTACTTAGATAAACTGTTTTCAGAAAACCCATATACATTGCTGGGAGCTTCCGGCATAGATGTTGGCCTACCTGATGGGCAAATGGGCAACAGCGAAGTTGGCCATACAAATATAGGTGCAGGCAGAATAGTTTACCAAGAGCTAACACGCATTACAAAAGCTATTAAAGATGGCGATTTTTTTGAAAATGAAGTGCTTGTAAATGCTATAACAAATGCAAAAAACAATGGCAAAGCGTTACATTTAATGGGTCTTTTATCTGATGGCGGTGTTCATAGCCACAACGAGCATCTTTATGCAATTCTAAAACTGGCAAAAGATTTAGGCCTTACAAAAGTATTTGTTCACGCTATTATGGACGGTCGCGATGTTGCCCCAAATTCAGGCGCAGATTTTATTAACGAGTTGCAAGCACAGCTTAAAGAAATTGGCGTAGGAGAAATAGCCACTATAAGTGGCAGATACTATGCTATGGATAGGGATAACAGATGGGAACGTGTTCAAAAGGCATATGATGCTATGGTTTTGGGCGAGGGCAATAAAGGCACGCCTGAGCAAATAATGAAACAAAGCTATGACGAAAACGTTTTTGATGAATTTGTTATACCGAGTGTTACTTGTGAAAATGGTAGCATTAATGAGGGCGATAGCGTTATTTTCTTTAACTTCCGCCCGGACAGAGCTCGTGAAATAACACGCACATTTGTAGACGAGAATTTCGAAGGCTTTGAGCGTAAAAAAGGCTTTATGAAATTACACTATGTTTGCTTCACACGTTATGATGCAACTATGCCAAATGTTGAAATTGCATTTAAACCACAAAGTTTAGATAATGTTTTTGGGCAATATCTCGCTAATAACAACAAAACACAACTGCGCATAGCGGAAACCGAAAAATATGCACATGTAACATTTTTCTTTAACGGTGGCCGCGAGCAATCATTCGAGGGCGAGGATAGGGCACTTATTGATAGCCCAAAAGTAGCTACATATGATTTGCAACCCGAAATGAGCGCATATTTAGTAGCCGACGAGTGTGTAAAAAGAATTGAAAGCGGTAAATACGACGTTATTATTTTAAATTTTGCCAACTGTGACATGGTAGGGCATACAGGCGTTTTTGATGCAGCTGTTAAAGCTGTAGAAGCTGTTGATGCTTGTGTTGAGAAAGTAACAAATGCAATAGATAAAATGGGCGGTATATTACTGTTAACAGCAGACCATGGTAATGCTGATAAAATGTATGATGGCAATGAAGATACTCCTTTTACAGCACACACGGTTAACCCTGTTCCTTTCTTGGTTAAAGGCCTTGGAGATATTCAGTTTAGAAATGATGGCGTACTTGCAGATATAACACCAACTATGCTAAAAATTATGGAGCTTGCCATACCGCAAGATATGACAGGAACTTCAATTATTAAATAGTATAAAACAAAGGCATGTGATAATTATCACATGCCTTTGTTTTGCATTATAATATAATTTGGTTTCTAAGCACATTTACTTTTTCAATAGCTTTGTAAAATCGTCTTTTGGGATAGGTTTCGAGAACAAAAATCCTTGTGCAACATCGCAATTAATATTTTTCAAAAATTCAACCTGTGCTTTAGTTTCAACACCTTCGGCTACTGTTTTAATATTGAGCTTTTGCGCCATTTCTACTAAACTTTTAACAACAATCATATTTTTTTCTTCGTTTTCTACTTTATCGTTAACCAAGAAACTTCTATCAAATTTTATTGTGTGCACATTCATGTTTTTTAATGCGCCTAAAGAAGAATAACCCGAGCCAAAATCATCCATAGAAATTATAAAGCCACTGTCGTATAACTCCTCAAAAAGCTTTGAATATTCTTGCTCGTTTTCAATCAATACTGTTTCTGTAATCTCTATTTCTAAAAACTCTTTCGGTATATCATATTTGTTTGCAATATCTATTAGCTGCTTAACAAAATTTTTGTTAGTAAAATGTGCTTTTGAAAAATTAACTGAAATAGGGACAATATTTATATTATTATTAATCCAAGAGCGCATAATTTTACAAACATTTTCAAACATGTACATATCCAGCTGTACAATAAAATTATTTTGTTCAAATAGCGGGATAAAATAGCCGGGGTATACAATTGCGCCGTTACCATCAATCCAACGAACGAGCGATTCAGCACCAACAATTTTTTCTGTTTTTAAGCTGTGCTTCGCTTGTAAAAACACTTTAAACTCTTCATTAATAAGCGCATCGTGCATTTTGTTTGTAATTTCTGCATTTTGCATTAAACGCTGTTTAAATGCAATATCATAAACGTAAACTTTATCATCTTTTTGTGATTTAGCGTTATTATGCGCTAAATTAACCTTGTTGATAATATCGTTTATATCTACTTCGTTTGGTTCAATATTATACAAACCATAGCGGAACTGAAGATTATGAGATTTAATCTCCGGTATCAACCTTTTAACAGAAGCTTCATATTCGCCTTTTAAACTTAAACTTTCACTATCGCTTTTAAGCGAGAAAATCAAAAATTCATCTGTATTAATTCTGGAGCAAACCATATCTTCAAAATCAAAAGTGTTTATAAACTTAGCAATTGTTCTTAAAACTTGATTACCGGTTTCAAAATTAAAAATTTCATTTATTACTTTAAAATTCACAATGTCAAATTTAATAATTGAATATTCTCTATAAGCTTGGAAATTACTTTTCACATTGTTTTTTAGCAAAATATTTTTTACATCTAATTTGAACTTGTTAATATTATATAAACCGGTAAGCTCATCTGAATAAGCTGTTTTCTCAATTTCTTTTGAAGAATGTGTTAACAAAGCCCAAATACATATAATTAGAAACAAACTAACAGCAATTGTTATAAAGTTAATGTTGCCCATAGATTCTTCTATATAGTTTACATTCTCGGTTATTACCGAATAAGGAGCAGCGAGCAAAATAAACCAATCGTTTACTTTCAGCGGTTTATAAACCGCAAAGCGCCTGTTTTCATTCAAAACATATTGCAATTCACCTGATATACCGTTTGCAATATTGTTTTGGATTATTTCTACATTAACATCATTTTCAAATTCAGCATTTTTGTATGATTCGAAAATATTATCCTCTGAAAGAAAATCGCTTGTGACATTGCTCGTAATTAAAGTACCATCATTCTTCAAAATATAGGAAATGCCCTCACCTTCAAGAAAATCCGGTAAAAGGTTGCTTAAAAATTCAATAGGGTATTCTACAGCCAAAACACCAACTAAAACATTAAACTCATAAATTGGTGTAGAAATTATAATAACTTTATTGTTGTCTACATATGAAAATTCAACATTGCTAATATTTGTTTCACCCTTAATGGCTGTATCAAAATAATATGCATCACTAATATCTATAATATGGCCGGAGTTATTCATTCCTAAGCCATTTTCATCAACAATATAAACCGTGTCGAAACTGTAGCTAAATTTTAACGATGAAATATAATTTAAAATAGCCTGTTCATCATAGCCAAAAACAACAAGTGAATCTGCAATGCTTTCAACAATTTTTATTTCGTGCTCCAGAAGATAGTCAACATTATTTTGATGGCTACTTGCAAGTTCTTCAACATTACTGATTGCAAGCTCTGAAATTGCACTGTCTACATCTGCACCAAAGTTATTTAAGCTGTGAAAAATTATTACGCTGGCAATTAAAAATGCTAAAATTATAATTAAGTTTCGCGTTTTTCTTACCATTATAATAACTCCTTTACATTCAAATTTGTTTTATTTTGCTCACCCTAAAACTAACTGGTTTTATTTAGCTATATCATAAAGTATTTCATTGTACATCTTGATTAATTATATCATAATTTTCACAATTTAGCAATAAATAATACTGTTTATATACACTGCATTCTGAATAAATATTAAAAAAATATGTATCAAAAAAACAGCATATTGTAAATAGAATTGCAAACAGGTTGACACATGACAAAAATTGTGATAACATTATTTAAAATGTGCATTATTATGTACTTTATAACCAAAAAGCTATAACGCAGACAGTAGCCGCAAAACAAGCTTTAGCGAGCAGGGGATAGTGTAAGCCCTGTGCAAAGTTTTATGTGTGAATATCACTGCCGAGCTGCATACCGATAAGTAGGCTATGCCGGTTTTGCGCCGTTAACGCAAGCACGTATACCAATTTTTTTGGCGCACGTGGCAATGGGTGGTGTAAAAACAAAAGTTTAAGCTTTTGTCCTATTGTAGGGCAAGGCTTTTTTTATTTGTAGTTTTAGTTTTGCCAATAATTTTACACATATTTGTGCATAACTAATTATGTGTTTATTCAAAGTGAAAGGATTTTATAATAATGAGCGTATACAAAAAAGTGGATACCAATTTGAACTTTGTAGACCGTGAAAAGGAAATAATGCAGTTTTGGCAAGAGAATGATATTCTTAACAAAAGCATAGAAAAAGATGGTGAGGCAACTTATACATTTTACGACGGCCCTCCAACTGCAAACGGCCAGCCCCATATTGGGCATGTGGAAACCCGTGCTTTTAAAGATTTAATACCGCGTTTTCATGCTATGAAAGGCAATTATGTTCCAAGAAAAGCCGGCTGGGATACACATGGTTTGCCTGTTGAACTTGAAGTTGAGAAACTTTTAGGCTTAGATGGCAAAGAGCAAATAGAAGAGTATGGCCTTGCACCGTTTATTGATAAGTGTAAAGAGAGCGTTTGGAAATATAAAGGCATGTGGGAAGAGTTTTCCGATATAGTAGCTTTCTGGGCAGATATGGAAAAGCCATATGTAACTTATAGCAACGATTTTATTGAGAGTGAATGGTGGGCTTTGAAAGAAATTTGGAACAAAGGGCTTTTATATAAAGGTTTTAAAATTGTTCCTTACTGCCCAAGGTGTGGCACACCGCTTTCAAGCCATGAAGTGGCACAAGGCTATAAAGATGTTAAAGAGCGCAGTGCTATTGCACGCTTTAAAGTAAAAGACGAAGATGCGTTTATTTTGGCATGGACAACCACACCGTGGACTTTGCCGTCAAACGTGGCGCTTTGCGTTAACCCGAATGAAGAGTATGCAAAAGTTAAAATGCTTGAAGATGGCAAAATTTACTATTTAGCAAAAGCACTTGCAAATAAAGTTCTGGGTGAAGAAAGCTATGAATTATTAGATAGCTTCAAAGGCAAAAGCCTTGAATACAAAGAATACACACCTCTTTTTGATTTTGTAAACCCCGATAAAAAGTGCTTTTATGTAACTTGTGCTGATTTTGTTACGCTAAGTGACGGCACTGGCGTTGTTCATATAGCGCCTGCATTTGGTGAAGACGATAATAAAGTTGGTGCTAGTTATGATTTGCCATTTGTACAATTAGTTGATACAAAAGGTGAAATGACAGAGCAAACAAAATGGCCCGGCGTTTTTTGTAAAGATGCAGATAAAGAAATTTTGATGGACTTAAAAGAGCGTGGCCTTCTTTTCAGCGCGCCTAAATACGAGCACTCTTATCCCCATTGTTGGCGCTGTGATACACCGCTAATTTACTACGCAAGAGATTCATGGTTTATTAAGATGACAAGCGTAAAACAAAAGCTGATAGATAATAACAAAACAATAAACTGGGTGCCGGATAATATAGGCACAGGCCGTTTTGGCGATTGGCTTGAAAACGTGCAAGATTGGGGCGTTAGCCGTAATAGGTATTGGGGTACTCCGCTAAATATTTGGGAGTGCGAGTGTGGGCACAAACACTCTATTGGTGGAGTAGATGAGCTTAGAAAAATGTCGCCTAATTGCCCAAGTGAAATAGAGCTTCACCGCCCTTATATTGACGATGTTACAATTACATGCCCTGAATGCCAAAAGCAAATGACGAGGGTTCCCGAAGTTGTGGATTGTTGGTTTGACTCAGGTGCTATGCCTTTCGCACAGCATCACTATCCCTTTGAAAATAAGCATTTATTCCAAACGCAATTCCCGGCAGATTTTATATGCGAAGCTGTAGACCAAACAAGGGGCTGGTTCTATTCACTGCTTGCTATATCTACGCTAATTTTCGATGTAGCACCGTTTAAAAATGTGTTGGTGCTTGGGCATGTTCAAGATGAAAACGGCCAAAAAATGAGCAAATCTAAAGGTAACGCAGTGCAACCTATGGATGCGCTTGCTCAGCACGGAGCAGATGCAATAAGGTGGTATTTTTATACAGCGTCTGCACCATGGCTGCCGAAAAGGTACAGCGATAAAATAGTGCAAGAAGGCCAGAGAAAATTCCTTGGCACGCTTTGGAACACTTACGCTTTCTTTGTACTTTATGCTAATATTGATGAGTTTAATGCAAATGATTATAAACTTGAAGCCGATAAATTATCTTTAATGGATAAATGGCTTTTATCTAAGTTAAATTCACTTGTGAAAAATGTTGACACTTATCTAACTAACTTCCAAATTCCGGAAGCTGCAAGGTGTTTGCAAGAGTTCACAGACGACATGAGTAACTGGTATGTGCGCAGAAGCCGTGAGCGTTTTTGGGGCAAAGATATGCCACAAGATAAAATAAATGCATATATGTCGCTTCATACAGCACTTGTAACTGTTGCAAAACTCTGTGCGCCTTTAATACCGTTCTTATCAGAGAATATATATCAAAACTTAGTGTGCAGTATTGATAAAAACGCACCTATAAGTGTGCATTTGTGCGCCTACCCAACAAGTGATGAAAACTATATTGATAAAAACATAGAGAGCCAAATGGATGCAGTTTTGAAAATTGTTGTTCTTGGCAGAGCGGCAAGGAATGGCAGTGCAAGAAAAAACCGCCAGCCTTTAGCTAAAATGTTTGTAAAAGCTGATGAAACCATTAGTGAAGACTATATCAATATAATAGCTGAAGAATTAAATGTTAAAGAAATTGAAATGACAAACGACGTTTCTGAATTTACAAGCTATAATTTTAAGCCGCAACTAAAAACGCTTGGCCCAAAATATGGCAAACAGCTGGGTGAAATAAGAGAGGCTTTATCAAAAATAGACGGCTTAAAAGCGAAAGCAGAGCTTGACGATAATTCTTATTTAACGCTTAACATATCTATAGGTGAAATTAAACTTGAAAAAGAAGATTTGCTGATAGAAACTGTGCAATCTGAGCGCTATTACACACTTGAAGACGGTTCAATTACAGTTGCGCTTGATATAGAACTGACAAATGAGCTTATTCAAGAAGGATATGTGCGTGAAATAGTATCTAAACTTCAAACTATGCGAAAAGAAGCAGGCTTTAATGTTGAAGACCATATTACATTTTATGCAAAAGGCAGTGAAGAGCTTGAAAGTGTAATTAAAGACAATGAAAAAAGCATTTGTGAAGATGTTCTTGGCAAACAAGCTGTTTTTGGCAGTGTTGACGGCTTTGTTAAAGAATGGGATATTAACGGCTTAAATATAGTTCTTGGCGTTAAAAGATAAACCGCTTTTAAAAACATTAATAAAATTTATGAATTTTCACATAAATTGTTGAATTAGAACTAAATGCATAGTATAATATATTATTGTATAGTTTTTAAAATAGGTATAATATGGTTTTTTTCTTTTAATATAAAAAATAATTTAATTTTAATAAATAGGGGTATTTATGGAAAATTTAACAAAATTTACAAAAGAACAATTGCAAAGTGTAAAAGAGCAAGCCTTAGTTGAATTTGAAAAGTATAAAGGCGAGAATTTGAAACTGGACATGTCAAGGGGCAAACCTGCTCCTGAACAGTTAGATTTATCTATGGGTGTTTTAGATGATAAGTCTTATATTGGTAAAACAGGCATTGATGCACGAAACTACGGCAACTTAGAGGGTATGCCCGAAGCGAGAGAGTTTTTTGCTGAGATGATGGGTTTAAGCGTTAATGAGGTTTTTGCCGGCGGTAACTCAAGCCTTAATTTTATGTTTAATATGATAGAGCTCGGCTGTAGAAAAGGCTTTACTAACAGCGATGCGCCATGGGCTAATGATAAAAGCAGAAAATTCCTTTGTCCTGCACCGGGTTATGATAGGCATTTTCGCATAACCGAATACTTTGGTTTTGAGCTTTTAGAAGTTCCTATGCTTAGCACGGGCCCTGATATGGACATTGTTGAAAAACTTGTTGCAAGCGATAGCTCTATTAAAGGTATATGGTGTGTTCCTATGTATTCTAATCCGGATGGATACACCTACAGCGATAATACAGTGAAACGCCTTGCTAATATGAAAACTGCCGCAGCTGATTTTAAAATTTTCTGGGATAATGCTTACTGCGTTCACCATTTAAGCGATACACCCGATACGCTTTTAAATATTATGGAGCAAGCAAAAATTGCAGGAACTCAAAACAGAATTTTAGAATTTTGCTCTTTAAGCAAAGTAACATTTGCAGGCGCAGGTGTTGGCGCGATGGGCGCAAGCGAAGAAAACATACAATACATATTAAAAAATGCATTTCCTATGACAATTAGCTTTGATAAATTAAACCAATTACGCCATGTTAATTACTTTAAAAATATGCAAGGTGTAAGCGAGCACATGAAAAAGCACAAAGAAATTGTTAAACCTAAATTTGATATTGTATTAAAAACACTAACAGAAGATTTAGGCGAAGAAAACGCAATGTGGACAAAACCAAACGGTGGTTATTTTATTAGCTTGTTTTTACCAAGCGGCTGTGCAAAACGCACAGTAGAGCTTTGTAAAGAAGCAGGCGTTGTTTTAACAGGCGCAGGTGCAGCGTTCCCATACGGAAACGATAAAAACGACAGCAATATTAGAATTGCACCAACATTCCCACCAATTTCTGAACTATTAACTGCTACAAAATTACTTTGTGTTTGCAGTAAAATAGCAATAATTGAAAAACTCATGGCAAATTAATTAACCGCATTTTGCGGATATCGGAGGATTATAGATGAAAACAAGAGGCAAACCTTGGCAATTTTTTGTCTTGGCAATTATCATCATTTTGTTTTCTGCAACAGCTTTTATAGGCATTAGCAGTCAATACGGTGATATTTTAACCACTTATGTAAAAGGTGCTGCGGATATTCGTTTCGGAATAGACATTCGCGGCGGCATAGAGGTTACATTCATGCCGGAAGATGGTATACAGGCCACAAGCGAACAAATGGCAGCAGCGGAATCTGTTATTCAACAACGTTTAATCAGCTTAAATATCACTGATAGTGAATTGTATAGGGATGATGACAAGAACAGAATCATTTTGCGTTTCCCTTGGCAAGAAGATGAAACAGAGTTTAACCCTGAAAGTGCCATTGAAGAAATAGGTGCAACTGCAAAACTTACATTCCGCGAAGGAATGGAAACTGATGCAGACGGCGCACCATCAGGCATAACTGCTGAAAATGTTATTTTAGAAGGCATAGACATAAAAAGTGCCACTGCTTCTGTAGATACAATTCAAGGCAGTAGTTCATACGGCGAGTATTTTATTTCATTAGAACTTGAAGAATCCGGAACTGAAAAATTTGCCGAAGCAACAACACGTCTTGCTGAAACACAAGGAACCATCTCTATTTGGATGGACGATACAATGATATCTGCGCCAAGCGTTCAAAATGCTATAGTTGACGGAAACGCGATGATAACATTAAACGGCTCAGATGACGAAACGAGAGATCAGGCAATAACACTTGCAAATCAAATTAATTCAGGCGCTCTTCCTTTCTCTTTAAGCGCAGAAAGTTATAGCACAATTAGCCCAAGCCTTGGCGCTAATTCATTAGACGCTATGTTACTTGCAGGCATAATTGCATTTGCACTTGTTTCAATATACATGGCATTAAACTACCGCTTGCACGGCGTAGTTGCAATAATTTCGCTTTTAGGCCAAGTTGCTGCAACCATTGCGGCAGTTTCCGGTTATTTCCCGGTAATAAACAGCTTCACATTAACACTACCGGGTATTGCAGGTATTATATTGGCAATTGGTATGGGTGTTGATGCCAATGTTATTGCAGGTGAGCGTATTCGTGAAGAAATAAGAGCAGGTAAAAGTATAGACGGCGCTATTAAATCCGGCTTTGAGCGTGGGCTTACTCCTGTAATAGACGGCAATGTTACAGTTATTATTGTAGCAGCAATATTAATGGGCGTATTTGGCCCATCAAACTCAATATTCGGTGAAATATTAACATGGCTTGGGTTTGGCGCTGCAACGTCAGGAACAATTTACTCGTTCGGATACACTCTACTTGTAGGTGTTATAATGAACTTTGTTTTCGGCGTTGTTTGCACACGCATTATGCTAAAAGGTGTTTCAAAGCTTAAAATTATGCGTAATCCTAAATTATATGGAGGGCAAAAGAATGAAAAAACAGTTTAAATTTATTGATAACAGAAAAAAATTCTTTGCTCTTTCACTTGTACTATTAATTGCAATAGCAGTTTTTTCATTAGTATTCGGCGTAGAAATGGATATTCAATTTAAAGGCGGCGCAATGCTTACTTACAGCTATAATGGCGAAGTAAACACAACAGACCTTCAAGCGCAAGTAGTTGAGAGTTTTGGCCCAAGCGCTTCTATTCGCACAGGCGATGATGTTGCAACAGGTAGAAAAACCGTAACAATTAGCCTTGCGGGCAATTCAACAGTGGCACCGGAAACTGTTTCGGAATTTGCGCAAGTTTTAAATGAAACCTATGCGGATAACGATTTCGAACAGCTTTCATTAAACATAGTAAACCCAACAATGGGCAACGAATTTTTTGTTAAGTGTATTGTAGCTGTTGTATTGGCATCACTATTAATTTTAGCTTATATTTCAGTTAGATTTAAAAATATAGGTGGTATATCTGCCGGCGTTATGGCTGTTGTTGCACTTGTTCACGATTTAATTATTGTTTTCGGTGTATTTGTAATAGCTCAAATTCCATTAAACAGCAATTTTATTGCAGCTATGCTTGTAATATTAGGCTATTCAATTAACGATACAGTTGTTGTTTACGATAGAATTCGTGAAAACAGAAAACTGTATGGAAAAACAATGAAAGTTGCCGAGCTTGTTAATTTAAGCATAAACCAAAGCTTAAAGCGCTCTATAAACACAACTATTTCAACAGTTTTAGCACTTGGCACAGTTTGTGTTGTTTCAGGCGTTTTTGGCCTAACAAGCATATTTACATTTGCACTTCCGCTTATTGTTGGTATGGTTAGTGGTGTGTACAGTACAATTTTCATCGCAGGCCCACTTTGGGTAACTTGGGTGGAATATAAAGAAAACAAAGGCAAGAAAAGCAAGAGAAAATAAGTAACGTTAATAATAGTAAAGAAAGGATTTAGCTTATGAAGTGCCCGTTTTGTGGAGATGTTGATTCAAAAGTAATTGATTCTCGCCCTGCCGATGACGGCGAGCGTATTAGAAGGCGAAGAGAATGCTTAAAATGCAACAAAAGGTTTACAACGTATGAAATTGTTGAAACCGTACCTATTTTTGTAATTAAAAAAGATAAATCTCGCGAGGCATTTAATAAGCAAAAATTACTTAATGGCCTATTGCGTGCTTGTGAGAAACGCCCTGTTTCGCTAAAGCAATTAGAGCAAGCTGCTGAAAATATTGAGCAAACCCTTTTAAATTCCTATGATAGGGAAATAACTTCTATGCATATTGGCGAGCTTGCAATGCAAGAGCTGAAAGTTATAGACGAAGTAGCATATGTTCGTTTTGCTTCTGTTTACAGGCAATTTGGCGATGTTAACACATTTATGGACGAGCTAAAAACTTTACTCGAAAAGCGTGTGTCGTCAAAATAGAGTTGAAAATGCCTTTTCAAGCGCTTTGGCGTGCTGTTGTGCTTTGTCTATCTCACTTTGTAAATCTGACAGATTATCGGGTGCTATATAGGCAGATAATGAATTTAAACTAACGCTTAGCGTGGCAATTGCCTCTTTTTTTACAAAAATATCCAGCACAACTTCTTGCGAGTTATAGAAATTTAATAATTCATCATTTAATGCGTCGGCGGTTATATAATCGCCGGCGCTTGCGCTTGCCCTAACAGCGTATAATTTATCGCTTAATTCATCTGTTATATCTTTTATAATAAGCTGGCTGGCAACGGCATAAATTACTATAAAAGTGAAAATTATAACGCTAATTTTTGCTTTTGTCATCAAAATCTCCATTCTGTGCATCGCACAAGCGGTTTTTAAATGCCCGTAAAAAATTATAATTTTTTCAAATGATCTGTTTCTAACGATAGCAGTATCATAATGATTAACGTGATTTTTTAAGGCGAACATCTTCTTTTTTTACCAAATATGTTTGGTTTACATCGTTGCATAAAAGTAAAAGCACATCTTTTATATCGCAATTTTCTTGCTTGCATACTTTATAGATAAAATCATAATCTATATTGCAATGCTCCATATTTTCCTCATAAATTGCCCCGTGTGCGATAATGCATATCGAGGGCATTTTCGCTTTTGGTTTATCAAAGTTAAAACTATTATTTGCCACTGTGTCATATTCAAATTTCTTTTTTGCATTTATTGTTCCGTTTGTTTCTATAATGGCAAAATCTACTTCGCTAAGCTCAAATATTTCTTTTGTTCTTAAACTGGCAAGCAAATCATCAACCGAAAAGCGTAGCTCGCTTAATAATTTTTGGTTTATTACGCCGTTTTTAATTATTATGCGAGGGCTTCCTGATACAAGTTTGGACAGTTTTTTAGATTTTACACAGTAAGATGAAATAATTATTTCAAGGCAAATAATTATTAATAGCGGAGCTATGCCGGAAAAAAGAGGGAACTCTGGGTTTTCTATAGCAATTGAGGCTAAATTAGATATTAAAATTGTAGATACAAGCTCGGAGGGCTGAAGCTCTCCGAGCTGTTTTTTACCCATAAATCGCATTGCTATAATTACAATAAAATATATAAGCACAGTTCTAAAAAGAATATTAAGCATAAAAAACTCCTAAAATGATTAATAAAAATTTATTGCGGCATAATAGAAAATATATATTAATTAGGGAGGAAATTGAATGGGAGATTTATCATCAGATATTAAAATAAGTAAAAACCAGCTATTAAACTATTTTGGTGAAAATGTTGATTTTTATACAAAAGATATAAAACTATGTGGGGTTAATTGTTGTATATGTATTTTCGAGGGTCTGTCCAGCCTTGAAAGGCTTTGGATTATGACACTGGATACTTTAAGCCGCATGCAAGACTACCCAAGCGAAAACGCAAATTTATATGAATACCTTATGAAAAACACAGAGTTGCCGCTTGAAAAAGCCCCTGTAGACTCTTTAGAAAGCGCAGCGCTAAGGCTGACAAGCGGCTCGAGTGTTATTCTTATAGACAAAAGCGAGTTTGCCGTAGCGGTAGCAACGCAAAACTGGCAATTTCGCTCTGTGCAAGAGCCAAGCACGGAAGGGAATTTGCACGGCAGTAGGGAATCGTTCACAGAGCCTTTAAGAATTAACATAAGCCTTGTAAGAAGAATGATTAGAACAGGTGATTTGCGAATTGAAACAATGGTTATTGGCGAAAACACTAAAACGGAAATAGCTATTATGTATAGCAATTCTATGGTGCCAAAACATATTTTATCTAATATAAAAAGCAAACTTAAAAATACAAAGTTGCCATTTGTGTTCGATACAGGTTATATAGCAGCTTTTATGCGCAAAAGCTCCTTTTCACTGTTTCAATCGGTTGGCTACACAGAGCGCCCGGATACAGTTGCAGCTAAAATTTGTGAGGGCAAAATAGCTATAATGGTAAACGGAAGCCCTTTTGCCCTTTTAATTCCTTATTTTTTCAGTGAAAACTTTCAAAGTATGGACGACTACACAGAAAAAGCCTATTTTGCTTCTTTTATTCGCATTTTAAAATATACGGCGTTCTTTTTAGCTGTAATGTTACCCGGTTTGTTTGTAAGTGCAATTAGCTTTACACCCGAGGTGTTGCCAGAGCAGCTTATAAAAAGAATAGCCGCAACAGATTTATCAACGCCTTTGCCTTTTTTTTTAGAAGCACTTTTAATGAATTTTCTTCTTGAGATAATTCGGGAAGCCGGCCTTAGAATGCCAAAGCCTATAGGGCAAAGTGTTAGCTTAGTTGCAGCGTTAATAGTAGGCGATGCCGCAATAAGCGTGGGGCTTGTAAGTGCGCCAATTGTAATAGTAATTGCTCTAACCGCAATTTGCGGCTTTGTATTGCCATCACTGTATGAGCCAATAATCAGTTTAAGAATACTGTTTATTTTAATGGGCGGTTTGTTGGGGCATTTTGGTATATTAGCTTTATCAATATTTATGCTTATTAATATATGTAATATGGAGATATTTTCAATGCCATATACTGCGCCGTTAGTACCGTTTTCTAAGGGTGGTTTAAACGATGGTATTTTAAGAGCTCAGTGGAGAAAATTAAACGCAAACCACAATAATATTTGGAATAAGAAGGGTAGGTAATTATGCCCAATAGTATTAAAAATAATAAAAAAACAACACAACATGCATTAAGCTTAAACCAAATACAAATTATGTTGTTTTCATCGCTTGTTGCAGATGTTGTGTTAGTTTATTACAACACAGGCATTTCATTTATTGCACATGAGAAAATATGGGCAGCTATAATAAATTGTGTTATTGTATTATTATTTTCATTAGTTTTCCTTAATAAAATAAGTTATAAACAAAGCAGCATAATTTTTTGCATAACTGCTTTTTTAGCATTTGCTTTTAATGCCGCAATTACATTATTAGACGCTGAAAATTTTGCGCGCTTTGCAAATAACTTGCAAATATCGGGGCTATTAGTTGTAGCTATAATGCTAATTTTATGTGTTTATGCAATCAAATGTGCACAGCACACAATTTATAGAGCATGCGGTGTTTTTATTGCTGTTTTTTGTTTTTTTGCATTTATATTAATACTTGCAAATGCACAAAAAATGCATATAACAAATTTAAGCCACGCATGGCAAGCTCAAAACGGCGCGTTAGTTGCATTATTCATGAGTTTTAGGTTCCCTGTGGCACTATTATTATTTATGGTTATGCCATCTGAAAAAAAAGTTGATATAAAAAAGAATGTTTTCCCAAGCATAGCTGTTTTTTGCGCTATGCAAATATTTTTTGCAATTACAAGCGAGTTAATATTTGCAAGGCAAATTGAGGAATATGCACAGCCAATATTCACAATGGCAAAAACTGCAAGCTTTTCAGTATTTGAGCACTTTGAACCACTTTATTTTTTTATTTTTATGTTCGCGTTAATAATTAAAGCCTCTGTGTTTTTTATGGGCGCTTATTTTGCAATAAAACCATTAATTAAGAAGCTAAGCAAAAACGAACAAGTAGCATTAGTTGGTTTTATAATAATAGTTTTATTGGTAGCTATCTCATTTATATCCATTTATATAACAGGATTATTTGCAAGTATCCTATGTGTTTTAGCGTTAATAATTTTCAAGGTTAATTTTAAAGCACAAAATAAGTAAAATAAATAAGATATTAAACTGTAAATACACAATTTAACATCTTGTAAATCCTTATAAATAAAAGAGGTTTAATATGAAAAAAATAATGTTTTTTACCGTATTAATAGCACTTGCTTTATTGTTGTGCTCATGCGCAATAAGTGTATCTGTTAGTGAAATGGCTATTGTAAAGACAATTTTTATTGATGAAACAACTGATGGCAAAGTGCATGTTTCAATTATAGTTAGCGAAAACGCACCTGCGTCCGGCACTCAAGATATTCAAAGCACTGCCACTATATATGAAGGCGAGGCAGCTACACTTGAACAAGCAATAAATGATGCACAAGACAAACAAAGCGCACAGCCGTTTTACGAGCTAAACAAACTGTTAATAATAGGAGAGGGCGCATATAATAATATTTCATCTCATTTAGCATATTTTAAAACGCAAGAAGCAAACGGTGTGAATTTATCTGTGTTTTTAACAGAGCTAAGGCATGATAATTTTTCAGACATACAAAACAATGCAACTGAGTTTATTAGCGTTTGTGAAAATTTTATAAATAATAATGTGCAAAACGGGAATAAAAGCAGACAAATTTTACAATTGCAATTTAACGATGAAAACAAATTTAACGGTTATTTACCGCTATTAAAAACAAAAAACAACGAAGTTATAAGCATAGAGCAACTCGTTGTTTTTAACAATGGCACACCACAATTAACTTTGAGTAATTTAGCTGTTGAAATGATGCTTTTATTAAGCGGTGAGCTTAATAGGCTTGATATTGAACTTGAATATAATAACGAAACGCTTCATTTAAAAACACAAAACATATCACGGCAATTTATAACAAGTAAAACAGGGGACTTGCAAATAATTTTCAGTGCTAAAGCACATAGTGCATCGCAAAACGGCAAAGAGCTGTATTTAAACGACCTTCAAAATGCGCTTAATTTTGCAAATAGTAATTTAAGCGACATTTGCAAAGATATAATAACCGCTACAACAAATAATAATAACGATTTTATTAATCTAAATTGGTACACACTCCAAAGAGAGCATGTTTATTTAAAAAATGCGCAGGTACAATTTAATATAAGCCAATAAACTATGAATTCTCTTTTTTCTTATTTATTAAATATTCAATTAAAAATATGCAATTAAATATAAAAAAAGGAATTACAATAAATACTTTTCTTGGTGCAGATTCAAAAAACATAGTGTATAATATCATGCCAAAAACCGTAATGTTTGAAAAAACAGCAAAATAATTACTTTTAAGCTTTTTTACTACAAATGAATTTATTAAAGTAATGGAATAAAGAATTAATACAAATACTTTGCTAAACCAAAAAGAAATAAAATAACCTAAATAGTTTTCATTGGTAAAATAAATCGTGAAATTTGTATAAATCGGCCATTTTGTATATTCACTTGTATCAAAATGAGGGTCGTTCCAAGTAAATGTTAGCTTATGTTGTAAATGCGCTAAATACTCTTTTAATGTATAAGATGAGTATACTTTGTAAATTTCTTCTCTCACATCTTGTGTGCGCTCATGTATTGTTTCACCTTGTATGGCTAACTGTAAATCAGAGTATAAAAAGCCGCCATCGCCGTGGCTTGCAAAAAGTAGCCAAGTTTGTTTTGGTAAGCTTAACCTTTCTTCATTGCTAAAATCAAAAATACCGCAATTTCTGTAAAAAACCTCAAAACATATATATGTTAAAAGCAAAATTGATATAATAAGAAAAATAAATAATATTTGCTTTTTATCAAATGAACTTTTAAAAATATCTGTTATTAACATAATAATAACAGCAATAATAATAACTATTGCAGTAGCTTTTATAAGATATGCAACAGAAAACGCCAAAGCGCATACTATTGCACTGCTAATTTTACGTTCGTTTTTTAGCCTTGCAAAATAATATATGCCGGTACATAAAAATGGCATTGACCAAATATCTGTATAAAAATTAGGTGTGCTATAAATAAAAGGCAAAAACAAAATACATAATAACAATGATATTATCGCATAAAATTTGCTTTTCAGCATTTCTTTAACAGTAATTACTATAATGTAAATAGTTATTACTGTTATAAGTGAAGTGAAAAATAATATTAGTGTTTGCCCCTCAACAGTGCCCGGTGCAAAGTTTAAAAAGCTAAATACATAATAAATTAAAGAAAAAAGCAAAAGAATAAATATGTTGTTATAATACCTGCAAAAATAATCTGCATTAGAGTTTAGCCCTGAATTTGGATATGCAATAGGTAAGGTAGGGGAAAGGCCGTTTAAAACACCATCGTCTAAAACATCCGGTATTGATTCGTAAATTATGGCTACATCTGCTAATAAATTTACTCTTGCAAAATATGCAAAACTAAAATTAACAATAAAATATAAAAATAAAATTGTGAATACAATTAAATTGAATTTTTTATTAGATATATTTATGTTTGAAAAATTGAATTTGTAAAGAAAAAACATTACTGCAAACAAGCAAAAAACACTTAAGGCAACAACATAAAAATTATTCTCAAAAAAAATAATTGCTAAAAATATAGTAAAAACAACTGTAAAAACAACTGAAAAAATGTCTAAAACAAAATTAGTGCTTTTTGTTAAAATGGTATTTGCAGAGTTATTCAGTTTTTTGTTTTCTGATTGTTTTTTAGAAAATAAAATCATACAACATCCTTTTTTTACAATAAATTTCACCGAATAAAACAAAATGCCATAGGTATAAAATATCACATTAAATCTTGAATTGTCAAGTTAAGTATATCGCCAATAAGTTTGCTGTTTGATAAAATAAGGAATAAACTTAATATATTAATAAAAATCAGTTTGTAATAATAAAGATAAAAGCGCTTAAAAGCATTAAAATTATTATATAAAAGCTATAATTAAATATTTATTTTAACTTTTTTATTGAATTATTAATGAAAAAGTTGTAACATAATATAAGTGTTTTATAATATAGTTCAAGGAGAATAAAATGTATAATTTAAGCAATGAAGAATTAGCAAATGAGTTTAAAACAGATTTAAAAGAAGGGTTAAGTGAGAATGAAGCAAGTACTCGCCTTTCAAAAAACGGAGCGAATGTTTTAAAAGAAGAAAAACCACCATCTTTAATTTATCGCTTTATAATGCAGTTTAAAGATTTTATGGTAATTGTGCTTTTAGTTGCAGCTTTGGTATCTTTTATAGTTAGCGGCCATGCTATAGACAGTATCGTTATTTTACTTGTAGTATTTTTAAATGCAATTTTAGGAACTGTTCAAGAGGCAAGAGCCGAGAAATCTTTAGAAGCGCTTAAAAAAATGGCAGCGCCTCATGCGAAAGTGTTGCGTGATGGCGAAAAGCAAGTTATAGATGCCTCACTATTAGTTGTGGGCGATATTGTTTATGTGGAAGCAGGAGATTTAATACCGGCTGATGCTCGCATAATAGATAATGGGAGTTTAAAAGTAGTAGAATCTGCACTAACAGGTGAAAGTTTGCCAGTTGAAAAGCATGATGACATAATTACCGGCGAAAACATACCTCTTGGCGATAGAAAAAACATGGTTTATTCAAGCACTACAGTAACATATGGGCGCGCAAGTGCTGTTGTTACAGCTACAGGCATGAACACTGAGAGCGGTAAAATAGCAGGTGCGCTAACGGGCGAAAAAGAAGAGCTTACCCCTCTTCAAAAGCGTTTAACACAAATAGGCACATACCTTGGAATATTAGCCATAGTTATTTGCGGCGCTATATTCGGAATTGGTATATTAAACGGCACACCATTTGTAGAAATATTTATGACAGCTGTAACTTTAGCTGTTGCAGCTATTCCTGAGGGTTTGCCTGCAATTGTAACTATTGTTCTTGCAATGGGCGTGCAAAGGCTTGTTAAGCGTGGTGCTATTATTAGAAAACTGCCTGCTGTTGAAACATTAGGCAGCGCAAGTGTTGTTTGCAGCGATAAAACAGGCACGCTTACTAAAAACCTAATGACAATTACAAATGTATATTACAACGGCAATTTATTTGCAATTAACGATGATAAAGAAAGCGCAAAAAAAGTATTACAGTCGGCTGTTTTGTGCTGTGATGGCGATGTTAATATGGGCGATGACGGTAAGCTTGAACATATTGGTGACCCTACCGAAACCGCAATGGTTGCAGCATTATATGAGCTTGGCGAAGAAAAAGAACAATTGAATGATATGTATCCACGCATAGGCGAAGTTCCTTTTGATTCAGAGCGCAAACTAATGACAACTTTGCATAGCGAAAACGGGCGCATTTTCTCAGTTACTAAAGGTGCGCCCGACCAAGTATTGGCGCTTTGCAATAACGCAGATGCAAACGCTATTATGCAGGCAAACAAACAAATGGCAGATAAAGCTATGCGTGTTCTGGCAGTTGCTCAAAGGGAGTATAGCAAACAGCCTACAGAGCAAGAGATTACTGCCGATTGCCTTGAAAAGGATTTAACATTCATAGGCCTTATGGGTATGATAGACCCACCGCGTGAAGAGGCAAAGCAAGCTGTAGATGTTTGCAAAAAAGCAGGCATTACACCTGTTATGATTACAGGCGACCATAAAGATACAGCTGTTGCGATTGCGAAAGAAATAGGTATTATTTATTCAGAGCACCACAAAGCGCTTACAGGCGCACAATTAGATGAATTCAGCGATGAAGAGCTATCAAATGATATTGAGAATATTCGTGTGTATGCACGTGTATCTCCCGAGCATAAAATTCGCATAGTTAAAGC
Source organism: uncultured Bacteroides sp. (assembly GCA_964371975.1). Taxonomy (GTDB): domain Bacteria; phylum Bacillota; class Clostridia; order Oscillospirales; family Ruminococcaceae; genus Ruthenibacterium. Next base: position 5,573 of record CAYJPD010000005.1, on the reverse strand, counting down.
TTGGAAAAGCAAAGAACACGTTGTTGCAATGACAGGTGACGGTGTAAACGACGCACCTGCACTGAAAGCAGCCGACATTGGCTGTGCAATGGGCATAACAGGCACAGAGGTTTCTAAAGGCGCCTCAGACATGATTTTAACCGACGATAACTTTGCTACAATTACCGCCGCAGTTGAAGAAGGAAGAGGTATTTACGGCAATATTAAAAAGTGTATTAGCTTTTTGCTTTCGAGTAACCTTGGCGAAGTTATGGCTGTATTCTTTGCGATGGTAGCAGGTATAGGAACACCGCTAATGCCTACGCAAATTTTATGGGTAAATTTAGTTACAGACAGCCTACCTGCCTTAGCTTTAGGCGTTGAGCCTGTTGAGAAAGATATAATGAGCAGAAAACCAATGCCAAAAAGTAGCGGCTTTTTTACAAAAGGCTCTGTTGCACATATATTTGGCATGGGCGTGATGGTTGCCGGTTTAACTTTAACTTCTTATTGCTTAGGCCTATTTGTTCTTGAAGGAAAAAGCATGGAGGTAGCGCAAACAATGGCGTTTTTAACTTTAGCTTTAGGGCAATTATTCCATGCATTTAACTTGAAAAGTAATAGTTCGCTTTTCAAAAGCGGCTTTTTTAACAACAAATATTTAGTACTTGCATTTTTAGTTGGAATCGTACTTCAAGCTGTAATTTACTTTGTGCCGTTCCTTGCTGATGTTTTTGGCCTTGTAATGCTCTCAGGGGTGCAAATTGCTGTTGTATTAGCACTATCATTTGCACCAATTGTAATTATGGAAATTGCAAAACTAATTGTAATGCTAATTTCTAAAAAAGATGATGTTAGCGTGAAATAAATATATATAGTGCCATTAAAAAGTTAATTGGCAATGTATCACACTTTAAAATAAATTATTTAAATAATTGCCTGTATAAATAGGCTTGCTCCCTTCATACATTGTATAAAGGGGGCTTTTTATGTTTAGTTCTATTTTTGCATTTGTAGCAAGCCATATTCTATATTTTGCACTGCACCTTGAAACAAGTAATTTTCCAAAGCCGCTTAAAGCTGAAGAAGAAAAGCAAGCTTTTCTTGCGCTTAAAAATGGTGATAAAGCAGCTGCCGATAAATTAATTAGCCACAATTTGCGTTTAGTGGCGCATGTTGTAAAAAAATATTACAACAATTCAAATCCTATGGAAGATTTAATTAGCATTGGAACAATTGGCATGATAAAGGCTGTTAATACTTTTGATTATGAAAAAGGTGCGCGTTTTTCAACTTATGCGGCAAGGTGTATTGAAAACGAAGTTTTGATGCAGTTCAGAAACGACAAAAAAGAGTGTTCGACTATTTCTATTTACGATACTATCGAGCACGACAAAGATGGAAACAGCCTCACACTATATGATATTGTAGCAGATGATTTTGATTTAGAGCAAACATACGAAGGAAAACAAGAAATTAAAAAAGTATATAGTTTATTATCTAAATTAGAAGAAAGAGAGCGCAACATAATTATAATGCGCTATGGCCTTTACGGTAAAAAACCATTAACTCAACAGCAAGTTGCCAATATATTAAATATTAGCCGCAGTTTTATTTCACGAATAGAGTGTAAAGCTGTAAAAAAATTAGAAAAATATATGTCGTTAAAATAATAATATTAAATTTGTATAAAATTATTAACAAAATAATAATGTATTGCATTTAATAAAATGTATAGGCACAATTATTTTAAATTAAAAGTAGATTGGAGTATTATTATGGACAATATCAAATGGTTAATTGATGAATATAAAGAGATAAAAAACATAAAAAAATGCAGTGGTTGCATAGAAAAATTTCAAATGAACAAAGTTGAAAATATTGAAAAAGCAGCTTTAAATGAGCAACAAAACTTAGAAAAAGTGAACGATACAACACCGGAAAATATAAGTTTAAATGAAACCAAAAACACAAAAACAGAGCTTAATTCCACAAATAAAATTCCGGCATTCAGTCATGCTAATTTAGATGAGCTTTGCGATTGCGATGATAAACAAGAGTTGATGTCTATAATTGAAATAATTAATATGGACGACCAAAAACAATTTGAAGATGCTGTAAAAAGCAACACACAAGAGGATAGCTTGCAAATTGACTTAATAAAAAAACAGGAGAGCGAAAATATACTACATGAAAAATTACTTGAGAAAAAACAGGAATTCATAGAGTTAAACAAAAGTAAAATTAAAATTTCTCAAAAGCCGCCTTGCAATTGCAAAAAATCAAAGCAAATAATTAGTAATAGCAATATATTGCCAACATTAAGCGACGATATAATATTAAGAAATATTGATGCGGAAAAAGATACATCAAAAGGATATGATGACGAGATAATTGAAATCGGAAAATAATTCAAATAGCGATATTTACATCAAATTATCGCTATATCATTATTTTCTTTATCGGAAACAATTTCAAACGTGCTTTTTGACATTTTTAAAACACTATCTGCAATTTTTTGCTCTATATGTTGGCTAATAATTTTTCTAAGCGCTCTTGCACCGTAAATATTGCCTTTTGCCTTCTTTGCAAGTATTGTTGGAACTTCAGCGCTATATGATAAATATATATTATTTTTCTTAGTTCTGCACTTTAATTCATTCAACATTTTCTCAGCAATTTTTGATAGAGATAGCTCACTTAAAGGATAAAAAACAATAATGTCATCAAGCCTGCCAATAAATTCAACTTTAAAAACGTTATTCACTTCTTTTATAATATCATGCTTCATTTCGCTTTTTTCTTCACATTGGTTTTTAAAGCCAAACGGCTTTTTGTTTATAACATTAACACCTATATTTGATGTTAATATAATTAAAGTTTCACTAAAATTGACAACAGCTCCTTCGCTGTCGGTTAATTCGCCTTCTTCTAATATTTGAAGCAGTAAGTTGTATATATCACTGTGAGCTTTTTCTATTTCATCAAATAGAATAACACAATAAGGGCGCTGTTTGACACAATCGGTTAGCTTACCACCTTGCTCATGGCCAACATATCCCGGAGGTGCACCTATTAGTTTGCTAATAGCGTGCGCCTCTGAATATTCAGACATATCAAAACGCAGTAAAAATTTTTCACTTCCGTAATAGTCTTTTGCAATTTGTTTGGCAAGCTGAGTTTTACCAACACCAGTTGGCCCTAAAAACAAAAATGCACCATTAGGCCGTTTTTCATCACTAATTCCCGTTGTGTTCCTGTAAAGGGTTTTCACTATACACTCAATCGCGTCGTCTTGCGCTATAATATTTTCAGATAACTTTTCAAATAAATTTTCTAAAACAGTAAGTTTATCTGAATTTATATTTTCTATGGGTATTCCACTTTGCTTTGTGCATATTTTTGCGATATCATTTTTTGTAATGGTTAAACTATCATTGCTTGAACTAAATGTTTTAGAATATGCACAAGCTTCATCTAATAAATCCAACGCTTTATCCGGTAAAAGACGGTTGGGGATATAGCGCATACTATAGTCTACGCAAGCATTTAAGGCGCTTTGTGCTATTTTCACTTTATGATATGCTTCATATTTCACACTCAAGCCATTTAAAATGCTTATTGCCGTTTGCCTGTTTGGCTCTTCAATGTTAATTTTAGCAAATCTTCTCGATAATGCGGCATCTTTTTCAATAATTTTGTACTCTTTATTTGTTGTGGCACCAATTAGCTTTAATTTGCCTCTTGCAAGTAATGGCTTTAGAATACTACTTGCGTCAATCCCACCTTCTGCTGCGCCTGCACCCATTATACTGTGAATTTCGTCTATAAATAAAATAATATTTTCGCAGTTTTGTGCTTCTTGTAAAATGTTTTGAAAGCGCTCTTCAAAATCCCCCCTGTATTTTGTGCCTGCAATTATATTAGCTATATCAATTGATAATATTTTTTTATTAAGCAGCTTTTGCGGAACTTTGCAAGCGACAATATTTTGAGCAAGTGCTTCTACAATAGCAGTTTTGCCAACACCCGGCTCGCCAACAAGGCATGGGTTGTTTTTAAACCTTCGCATCAGAGTATTTACCATATTACATAATTCAACATCACGAGCAATTACAGGGTCAAATTCGTTTTGTTGCGCCATAAGGGTTAAATCTGTTGAATACTTGTATAATAATTTATTAGAGCTATGCGCAGGCAGCTTATAATCATTATTTAATTCTGATTGAAACGATATATCACTTTTTTTAGGCGATTTTAAAATATTAACACCAAATTTTTTTAATAGCTTAACAGCACTTGAATTTTCAATTGTAAATAGCGATTTAAATATAACATGTAATTCTACTAATTCAAAGCCATTACTTTTTGTTTCCACTAAAGCACATTCCAAGCAGTGCTTTAAATTGTTGGAAAAATCTTCCGGTGAAAGCATTGTTTTAATTCCAACATTATTTAAATTTCGAACTTGCTTTACAACTTGGCCGTAGTTAGCTTTTCTTATTAAATAGTATCCACAATTATAATTGTGCGGCTCTTTTAATACGCTTAAAAGCAAATGCTCGGTGCCCACAAAAAGCGCACCTAAATTTTGAGCTTGCTTAATTGCTATGTTTATCGCTTTATTGCACTCAATATCAAAATTTTCAAATTTGTAATTCATTTATATCTCCGACTTAATTATTTTATGTTTTATTATTGGCAAAATAATTAACCTAAAACAATTAATTATTTAACTACAGTTTATTAAGTGAAAAAAATTGTTTCAGCCTCAGATTATGACCTTTAAAAGTAAAAGCAAAAAAAGCAAGAGGCGAATTTTCACCTCTTGCTTTTTGTTATATATTTTACTTTTATGCTACGCATAATTCGATATAAAAATTATTAGCTATCGTCGCTTAAACCTGCTAAAACACTTAAGCGTTTTGCAATTTCATCAGAGCGCTTAGCGGCCTCTTGTGCATTTTGAGCTTTTTCAAATGCTATTTTAGCTTGTTGCTCAGCTGCTTGTTTCATAGCATGTTCTTTTGCCAAACGCTCTTGCTCTTGTCTATGCCTTAGCTGCGCTTTTTCATGCTCCTCTTTGCGCATTTGCGCATATTGCTCTTGAGAAATTTTATCTTGTGCTTTTTGACCATTTGATAAAAGTTGTTCTTGTTGCTTGCGCATTAAATCAAGTTTTTCTTTTTCTCTTTGCGCCAATTCCATTGCATGTTTTTCACGCTCAGCCGCCAACTTAAAAGCAGCTTCATTAGCTTTTGCTTTTTCAAGTGCAATTTTATTTTGCCTGTCTTTTTCAGCGTTATCGTTTTGGCGTTTTATTTCAGCCCAATTTATTGGGGCAGGTGCACTTTTTTGCTTTGGCACAGGTGGTGTTACAGGTTGTGCAGTTTGCGCGGGCGCTTTTTGCACAGGTGTAATAGGTGGTGCTTGCACAGGCGCTGAAACAACTCTCTGTGGCTGCTGCATAGGTTGTTGTTGAGTTACAGGCTGCTGTATAGGTTGTTGTTGAGTTACAGGCTGCTGTATAGGTTGTTGTTGAGTTACAGGCTGCTGCATAGGTTGCTGCTGAGCTACAGGCTGCTGCATAGGTT
>CAYJPD010000004.1:0-42406 GCA_964371975.1 uncultured Bacteroides sp. | reverse complement strand
AACGGAGCAAACTATGATTACAATTAACCCAAAAGACAGGCGCCCTATTTACGAGCAAATTAAGGGTGATGTTAAAAAATTGATACATTTAAATATTTTAGCGCCGGGCGATAATTTGCCTTCTGTGCGCTCGCTTGCAAGTGAGCTTAGAATTAACCCTAACACAATTCAGCGCGCTTACGGCGAGCTTGAAAGCGAGGGCTTTATAATAAGCAGGGCGGGTAAGGGCAGTTTTGTTAGCGATAAAAACAGTGTGCAAAACGCTAATTTAAATGCACTGAAAAGCGAGCTTGAAAGCAATGTAAAAATGCTTCTTGAAGGCGGTGAAACGCAAAGTAATATTGAAAAAATAGTGAAGGGCATTTTTGAAAAGGAGAACAAAACGCATGATTGAAATAAATAATTTAACAAAAACTTTTGGCAATGATATAGCGCTGGATGCAATAAATTTACATGTTAAAAAGGGCGCTATTTATGCGCTTGCAGGGCCTAACGGGGCAGGCAAAACAACTTTGCTTAACCATTTATCGGGCGTTTACAGGCAAAACAGCGGCGATGTTCTTGTAAAAGGGCAAGCTGTTTTTGAAAACCCTACAGTTAAACAGCGTATTTTTTGCATTAACGACGATAATTATTTCCCGTTTATGTATTCTGCTAAGCGGCTGAAAAACGAGTATAAAAACGCATATGAAAATTTCAGCGAGGAGCTTTTTAATTCACTTAGCGAAATTTTCACGGGCATTAATATAAACAAAGCGCTTTTTTCAATGTCTAAGGGCATGAAAAAGCAAGTGCTTTTTTGGATAGCACTTGCGTGTAGGGCTGATATTCTTTTGTTAGACGAGCCTTTTGATGGGCTTGACCCAATAGTGCGCCGCAAAATATGGGCGGCACTTCTTGCACAGTGTGCCGAGCGGCAAACCACAATAATTATTAGCAGCCATAATTTGCGCGAGCTTGAAAACGCGTGTAGTGACATAGCTATTTTAAACAAGGGCAAATTAGTGCTAAAAGAGAATATTGAAAAGCTAACACAAGATGTTTTCAAATTGCAAATTGCCTTAAACGATGGCGAAGAACTGCCAAAGCTAAAAGGTGAAATAATTGCCAAAACGCAAAACGGCAAGATGCAAACGCTGATTATTAAAGGCAGCAGCGATGAAATAAACACACAGCTATCGGCAATAAAGCCGTCTTTTTTCACAATTTCGCAGCTTAGTTTAGAAGATATTTTCATTCATTTATTGGGAGGTGTTAATTTTGAAATTGATAAAATCCTATTTTAGCAAACAAGCTTTTAAAAGCAATTTTATTTTAAACTTACAAATGTTTATAACGCTTAATTTCTTTTTCATTATACTATACATTGTATTATTTCATGCAGGCTCATATTACGCCAGCGAGCAAACAGCGCCAATAAAATTGTATGAAGAAACTTTGTTGCAATTAAACAGCTTTGCCATGGGCGTTATAGGCGCGATAATTGCAATTGTTATAGCAAGTATTCAGTTCAATTATTTAATGTTTAAAAAAAGCGCTGTAAGCGTTCACTGTTTGCCGCAAAACAGAGCGCAAATTTTTACGGCAAAATATACAGCAGCAGGTTTTATATATTTAACAGGGCTTATCACTTTCACTTTTACTTGCCAAATTTTTCTTTTTCCTCACTTTACCATGCAGGCTTTTTTAACAGCGGTTTACTTTATTTTAAGCTCGTTTGCGGTTTTTATGTTTTACTATTCACTTGCGTGCTTAATGCATATAATAAGCGGCGTTTTCTTTATAGCGCCTTTGCTTTACGCTTCGCTGTTTGCGCTTTTGCCTTTATTTGCCTTAATTTTATTTGAAAGCTTTACAGAGTTTTTACCCTTATACTCCATGAATATAGATTGGTTTTTAGGCGCATTATTAAATAGCGTGTCCATTGCACAATTAGGTGCAAATGTCTCTGAATTTAGCGATATAGGCATAAGTGATGCACTTGGAGTTTTCACAATAGTTGTAATATTTTTGCTGATTTATACAATTAGTATTAAATTGTACACAAAGAGAAATATTGAAAAAACAGGGCAGTTTCTTGTGTTTAATTTTGCAAAATACATTTTGAGCATTATAATTAGCCTGCTTTGCAGCGTTACTGTAGCCGTTTCAATTAAGCATACGCTAAGCATAGGCTATAATTTAAGTACTCTTAACATGCCACAACTTATACTAACGCTTGTTTTAGCTTTTATTGCAGCTGTATTAACTTATTTTGTTGCGCTTAGTATTTTAAGCAATTTCAGCTTTAAAATTTTCAGTAAAACTACGCTTTTGCAAAGCATTGGCACAGGCGTTTTTATAAGCGCATTTATAATTGTGCTTCAAATGGGCGGCCTTGGGTATTCTTCTTACATGCCAAAAGCCGAGCATATTGAATTTATTTCACTGCGCACAAGTTTTTACTCGAATAATATAGAGCTGCACGGCATTAGCCAGCACACTGTAACACTCCAAGAAAACGAAGAAGCACCACTGCTTTTCACACAAGATGAGCAAAAAAATGACATGCTGCGTTTTCATGAGGATTATTTGCAAAACGGCATGTATTTAGATGTAAACAAAAGTGACGTGCTACATTACAGCCGGCTAACGCTGACATACACATTGAAAAACGGCGATATTGTAAGCCGAGAATTTGTTTTACCCCACACAGAAAACATAATGCAAAATGAAGGAAGTGCGCAAAATATTTTAAATAATTTTGCAGAGGATTATATAACAATAAGCGCTATTGAACAAGCACTAAAAGCAAGTACTTTTTCGCTTAGTATTATTCCCGTAGGGCAAGGTGAACACGAATATGCATCATATAAAGCGATACATGTTCAAGGCGAAAATGTGCCCGATGATTTCTTTGAAACATTGTTTCTTGAAATAGAGGCGCAGAGCGAGGGCGAGAATAAATTCACAACCTATTCGCCTATAATCGAGCTTAACGGTAACAGCGAAAATGACGAATTAGCGCCAAAAAGCAATATTATAGCCAATGTATATATTTATGCACAAAGCGAGCAAATAAGTTTTAACGTTGCTATAGATGTTAGCGACGATATGGAAAACACATTGGCAATGCTTGATGAAATTGCCGCAGGGCAATAAGGAAAACTTAGCGTGCTTTAAAGGTTTTCACATAAGCAAACAGGCAAATTTAGCTTGTTATTTTTAGCTTAATATATCCAAGCTTATGCAATACGGGTTAGGATTACATAGGTTTGGCTATAAGCTTATGTATTGCCACCCTTATTATCGAGAGCCTCGAGTTTAGCAAGCTGCTTTAAATTATCTATATCTAAAACTTCGCTGCTATGTGTACACTGTGCCTTAATAATTAAGTTTGCATTATTTTTAATAACAGGCGTGCCGCCAACATCGCCCTGTAATTGCATAAGCTGCGCAAAAAGCGATTTTGGGAATATAACAGGGCTGTGCGGCGTTTCGCCGTTATATAGCCTAATAATATTACCGGGGTTTTGTGCGCTTAAGCTCGCAAGGTTTGCATAGCTTTCACTTTTGCAAAGGGGCTGGTCGCCAACACAGAACATAACAGCGCTCATATCCTGCATTTTTGCAAGGCCCAGCTTTACGGTGTCGCTGTGAAGGGGCTTATTGTGCAAAAGCGCTGAAAAACCGTGCGCTTTGGCTATGGCGCTTATTTTCTCACTGCGGCACACAACTAAAATTTTATCGAAACTGCTTTTAGGCAAGTTTGTTAGAATGTGCTCTATTAGAAGCTTGCCTTTAAAAGGGGTTAAAAGTTTATTTGCACCCTCAAACCTGCGCGAAAAACCTGACGCTTGTATTATACAGCCAAGTTTATGCGCTTTTATATCTTTTTCAAATTCGTTTAAATTTAATATGAGAACATCGTCACGCTTTGAAAGAGCACTGTGTAAAAAACAGTGCTCTTTTTTTAAAACAGCAATAACACGCTTTTCATTAAACAGCTCAAAAAGCGCATTGCAATACTCTGTGTGCTCGCTTTCTATATAGCCTATTTCATCTATAAAAACAAGCTCGTCCTTGCTTTCAAGCGCCGCTTTGAAAACTGTGTTTGCTGCCCGGCTAAAAGCTTCTTGCACAATTTTCATTCTGCCGCTGTAAGGAAGCGCACAAATAGTTTTTGCGCCGCTTTGTAAATGTTTTAGCATAATGCAATCGGGGGTTTTGGCATTGCTCCAAACGGCATATGTTCTTAGCCCCTGTGCGTTTTCATGCATAAGGCTGTTTATAAATGTGGTTTTCCCGGCGCTTTTATCGCCTGTAATCAGCAAGTGCTTTTTGTTATTGCTCTTTAAATAATTCTTCAAACCTACATTTTGTATAAGTGTCAACATCGCATTTAAACTTTTCATACTGTTCAATTAATACCTCAGCTTGCTTTGTAATTTCACTGCCGCCGCCGCCCTTTCCGCCTGTGCTTGTAATAATAAGCTTTGTGCCTAAATTGCTCTCGGCCGCTTTAATAAGTTTAAGCGCCTTTGTGTAAGCCATGTTCATATTAATTGCCGCTTTGCGCAAAGAGCCTGTTTTTTGCACTTGCTTTAACAAAAGGCAAGGGCCATAGCCGAAAAACTTTTCACCGTCGTTTGAGCAGTAATATATTTTAACAAGTGCTTTCATTATACACCGCTTTCTTGTTTTTTCATTTAAACATTATTTTTCTGCTTTTAAAAAAGCTTTATTTTAAACAAAGTTGCTTTTAATATAAAGCACGATAATATTATTTGCAAATATTTACGCTTTTAGCATAAAATTAAAGCCGTCTATTTTAACTATTTTTATATTGCCGTAAACTAAATTTAACGCATGTAAAATTTCGCTTTCGCTTGCGCTTTTTATATTCAGCTCAAACACAATTTCGCCGTTTTTCATTATAAGCGCTTTATCGCAATATCTAAGCGCAAAATTAGCATCGTGTAGGCATAGTATGCCGCATTTTTGCTGTGTTACTATTTGGCGCACTTTACATAAAATTAAATGCTTGTTGTTAAAATCCATTGCGCTGTCGGGCTCGTCGAATATTAATAAATCGTTGTTTTGAACAAGCGCCCTTGCCAAAATAACTAACTGCTTTTGCCCCTCGCTCAATGTCATGAAATCGGCAGAGGCATATTGGGCCATATCTACGATAGAAAGGGCGTTTAAAGCCGCCTTTTTTTGCGAGTTTGTGTAATTATCGAAAAGCTTCATACTTTGCGCAAAGCCCGTTAAAACAATTTCAAGTGCGCTTATATGAAAAGCTATATTGTGCCTTTGCGGTATATATGAAATAAAGCTTTGGATAGTTTTTGTGTTTGTTTTTAAATTAGAGTGCCCGTTTATAATACACTCGCCCTCGGTTTTTAAAAGTGCGCAAATTCCTTTTATCAATGTGGTTTTTCCACTTGCGTTTAAGCCCAAAAGTGCCACAAGCTCGCCTTTATCGGCGCTGAAATTTACGCTGTTTACAATGCGCCTTTGCTTTTGATAAACCGAGAAATTACTTGCGGTTATATAGCTCATACTTTGCCCCCTTTAACAATAAGCCCTATTAAAAAAGGCACACCTATTACAGAGGTTACAACGCTTATAGGCAGTTCGCTTGCAAATAAAGAGCGCGCGGCAATATCTGAAAACAAAAGTAGAACGCCGCCTAAAATGCCTGCAAAAAGCAAGGTGTATTTGCCATGTGTTTTTAAAATTAAGCGCGATAAATGCGGGCAAACAAGCCCTATGAATGTTATAAGCCCCGTTACGCTAACAATTGCGCCAACTATTACGGTTGCTATAACCATAATGCTAATTCTAAGCGAATTAACGCTAACGCCCAGCATTTGCGCTGTGTCGGAATCCATGCTTAAAAGTATTAGCTGACGGTTTAATTTGTAAAGCACAAAAGCGCACAAAATTATTATGGGGCCAACGGCTAAAACACGGCTTTGTGTTATACCTGCAAGTGAGCCCATTGTCCAGTATTCAAGCGCGGCAAGTTGGCGCTCGGGGTCGGCGTTAATTTTAATAAGCATTAAAATAGCCTGTGCAAAAGCGTTAACCGCAATGCCGGAAAGAACTAAAGTTGCAATGCGCATTTCTTTTGAAACCCCCGCTAAAATTGCAGTTAAAAGCACAGCGAAAAGGCCGCCGAAAAAAGCGAGCACAGCGTTTATTATTACGCTGCCGCCAAAAAACACAATGCCAAGCCCCGAGCCAACGCTCGCGCCGGAGGAAACGCCTATAACGTCCGGTGCGGCAATGGGGTTTTTAAGCAAACTTTGGTAAACATAGCCTGTGAAAGAAAGCCCGAAGCCTGCAAGCAGCGCCATTATTGTGCGCGGCAAACGCAGCGTGAAAAACACATCAATTGAAAGCGCGTTGCCGCTGAGCAAATCGCTTAAATTTAGCGGATAATCACCCACTGTAAGCGATAATGCAAACAGCAACGCTAAAACGGCACTGCCTATTAATATGCATCGCTTTTCCTTTTTTTGCATAAAATCTCCATTCTATACACAGCACAAATGTTTTCATTAAACCTCCAAACACAATGGAGATTTTTTAGCATGTGCCGTTTTTAGCGGCACATGCTATTATAAATTAAGCGTCGTTATATGCAACGCCGTATTTTGTTTTTTGTGGCTACTGTGCCGCAGGTGGTGTAAAGGCGTAATATGTTTCGTAAAATTCTGTTACTTTTGCGCTGAAATCCTCGGCTGTATATGCATCGGGGTATATGGACGAAGCAATGAACAGCGAGCCTAAAAATGAAGCAGGTAGAGGAGAATCCCACGCTTCAATATTGCCGGGCATTGCGTAAACATCGTTTGTTAAAACAGCGGAAACCGAACTGATGGAAGTGTCGTTTAAAACATCTTGCACGCTGTAATCTGCCGCCGCTGCAAGAATAATAAACTCGGGGTTGTATCTTAAAATTTGCTCGTAGTCAACATTTGCCCAGTAGGTGTCCTCTATTTCAGCTGCCACATTTATGCAGCCTGCATTTTCTATCATTGTGTTTTGATACATTTTTGCGCCTGCGGTGCTTAAAAAGTCGCTATTGCCGCCAAGGTAAAGCGTTTCTTGCTCTATGCCCATAATTTTTTCGTTAAGCTCGCTTAGGCTCTCGTGTGAGTAGCTTATAATTTCGCTTGCCCTATCTTGCGTTCCTGTTGCTTTGCCTATATTCATGTAAGCCTCTTCAAAAAGCGCTGTGTTTTCGGGGTTCACATAAAGCACATTAATGCCCACTTCCTCAAGGCCCACGGTTTGCTCGCGAAGCGAAACAGGCAGAATAACTAAATCGGGCATAAGTTCAATACAGCCCTCTAAATTAAACTCTTTTGCTGTGCCAACATTTGGAAGCTGCAAAAATTCACTTGCCGCAAGGCTGTAAATAGGGCGTGTGTCTGCCTTTGCCTCTATGCCCACAACACTATCTTTTAAACCCAGTGAAATTAACATAGAAGTTGATACATAATAGCCCGATACAAGGCGCTCGGGTTTTTGCTCTATGGTAATTTCTCTGTCTAAATGGTCTGTTATTGTAACGGGAAAGGTTCCCTCGCTTGTGGTCTCTTCTTGCTGTGCCCCGCTCTCGCTCTCTACTTGTGTGCTATTACTTTCAACTTGTGTGCTCTCGCTTTCTTGCGGCGCACCGCAAGAGGCAAAGCTTGCTAAAATTAAAATTAAAGTTAACAGTAAACTTATATATTTTGCTTTTGTGTTTTTTTGTGTGTTCATTTTTTAAGGCTCCGTTTCTAATTTTGGTATAGTATAATTTTAATGAAATTATTGCGTGCAATTAACTTTCAATTGCAAGAACACGCAAGCGTTGTATTTTTAAAACTACAATGAAATTATAGCATATATTTAACGATGTTACAATTGTATAATATTACAAAATATCGCAATATTTTTTGTAGTATCTCTAAAGTTAAACAATATTAATTAAACTATAACCGCAGGCGTTCAGCCGCATTTTCCCAGCATTTCCGCTTAATTCAGTTTTTCTTTGCTTGCATGTTTATAAGTTGAATTTTCAGCAAATGTAATTATATTAAGCTTTGCAAAAACCTAAATTATTCACTATAATTATCTTTGGCTGTTTTTGCAATTTCAATTTTACTCTGCCTTAAAAAACCGGCCTGCAATTCTTTACAGTTTAAAGAATTGCAGGCCGGTTTCCCTTATTTTATAGCCTATTATAAAAGCTAATTACTTTTTTCATCGCTTTCGTCTTTTTGTATTTCAACGGCGTTTGTTTCAAGCGGCGCACTTGGCAATTTGCGCGAGCCGGCTCTGCTTGTTGTTGCGCCGTTTGCGTTATTTGCACTGCCGTCTTTAGCGGCTTTCGGCAATGTGAACGAGAATGTACAATCTACGCCCTCGGTGCTTTGTGCCCATATTTTGCCGCCTGAAAGCGTTACAAGCACTTTGCAAATATGAAGCCCCAGCCCACTGCCGGTTGTATTCATGCCGCGGCTTTTATCCTCTTTGTAAAAACGCTCGAACACATATGGCAGGGCATCGCTTTCAATGCCATCGCCTGTATTTCTCACGCTAATAGTTATATTATCTTTCTCGTTTAAAACCTTAAAGCAAATTTCGCCGCCTTTAGGGCAGAATTTAAGCGCATTGTCGAAAATATTATATATAACTTGGTGAATTAAATCAGGGTCTGCATAAACAATGGTGCGCTCGGGTGTGAAACCGCAAAGCTTTATTTCACCTTGTGAAATGCGCTGCTCTGCAGCAAAAACTATGCTTGTAATGCTCTCCCATATATCATAATACTGCGCATTAACAACATATTCGCCTGCCTCAAGCTTTGTTATATCAAGCATGTTTTTTATTAAGCGTGTTAGCCTTGCGCTCTCCTCGCTAACAATTTCAAGGTAGTGCTTGCTGTTTTCGGGCGGAATTGTGCCGTCGAGCATGCCATCTACAAAGCCTTTGATGCTCGTCATCGGGGTTCTTAACTCGTGCGCTATATCGCCCATAAAGCTCGCTCTGGAGCTATCTATTTTTTGCAGGCTTTGCGCCATTGTGTTAAAGCTTTGAGAGAGCTGATATATTTCCTCATCGCCCTCGTTTTCTATGCGCGCAGAAAAATCTCCCGAGCCGAATTTATTTGCGGCGTCTGCCATTTCTTTAAGCGGGCTTGTAATTCTGGCGGTTAGCCAAATAGAAAATATACTTGTAATAATTAGCATTAATGTTGCGGAAATTAAAAATATAGAAAATGTGCTGGAAATAAAAGCGAATAAATTGCTTGCATCTGAAGCGGCAAAAACAAAGCCTAAATGAACGCCGTCATCTGAATAAATAGCGCGGCCATTCCAATAGTGCATAGAGCTTGCAAAATTATTTAACGAGCCTATTTCGCTGTATGTTCCGGTTTCCAAAACAGCTTTTATAGCATTTTTGGGTAAAGAAGTGCCAAAGGTAGTTTCGCCCAAAAACATATCGTTGCTTAAAATAATATTGCCATCGGGGCTAGCCACAAAAATTATATCGTTTGTGGCCCTTGCGGTAATATATATTTCTCTCGCCACGCCAACATTGTCGAAAACAGTGTTTTCTTCTTTGCTGTATTCATCAAAAATGCTTATGATGGTATCTATGGTGTGTGAAAGGTTTTTGTTGCTTTCTGCTTGGAAATATGCAATTGAAAGGTATAGGTGAACCAGTGCCATAACAATTATGCCGCCAAGCATTATAAGTGTGCTTGAATGGAATATGCGTGTTGATATACTTTTGCGCATAATTTTACTCTTTTACTTCAAATTTATAGCCAACGCCCCAAACGGTTTTAAGGCTCCAAGTTTCGCCTGCATCGTCCAGCTTTTCGCGAAGGCGCTTAACGTGAACGTCTATAGTGCGGCTGTCGCCGTAATATTCAAAGCCCCAAACTTCGTCTAATAATTGGTCCCTTGTGAACACACGGTTCGGGTGGCTTGCCAAAAAGTGTAATAACTCAAGCTCTTTTGGCGGCGCCTCTATAATTTCGTCGTTAACTTTCATTTCATAGCGCTGTAAATCTACCGATAAATTATCGAAAACAATTACATCGCTGTTTTTATTTTCGTCTATTTGTGAAGTGCGACGCAAAACAGCCTTAACGCGCGCGTTAATCTCTTTTGGGTCGAAAGGTTTAACCACATAGTCGTCTGCGCCAAGCTCAAGGCCTAAAACTTTATCGAAAGTTTCGCCCTTTGCTGTTAGCATAATTATTGGCACATTGGAATTTGCACGTATTTTTCTGCAAACTTCCCAGCCGTCCATTTTAGGCATCATAACGTCAAGCAAAACAAGCTCGGGCTTTTCAGTTTCAAACATTTTAAGGCCCTCTTCACCGTCGTGTGCCATAACCGTGGTATAGCCCTCTTTTTGCAAATAAAGACGCAAAAGCTCGCTTATGTTTTTATCGTCATCAACTATAAGTATTTTTTCATTAGGCATTATTATTTCCTCCGCATTTTAAGCATTTTATCCATTATAATATAAATTTATGGATAAAAAAAGAATTTTGTGTTATAAAACTTGAAAATTTGAAATATTTTTAATGTTTTTAAATTCTTTGTTTACAAAAATATAGAAATTCAGCCCGTTTTCTGTTATTATTATATGGTATATATTAAAAACCGGGAGAGATAATTATGAAATTAGGAATTGTGGGCTTGCCAAACGTGGGCAAAAGCACATTGTTTAACGCAATAACAAATGCAGGCGCAGGCGCTGCTAATTACCCTTTTTGCACTATAGAGCCGAATGTAGGCGTTGTGGCGGTGCCCGACGAAAGGCTTGAAAAGCTTGCAGAAATTTGGCAAACAGATAAAAAAACGCCTGCTATTGTTGAATTTGTTGATATAGCCGGGCTTGTTAAAGGCGCAAGCAAAGGCGAGGGGCTTGGCAATAAATTTTTGGGCAATATTCGCGAGTGTGATGCCATTGTGCATGTGGTGCGCTGTTTTAACGACGACGATATTATTCACGTTGACGGCAAGGTTTCGCCTTTAAATGATATTGAAACAATAGATACAGAGCTTATTTTAAGCGATATGGAGCATATAGCATCAAGAATTCAGCGCCTTGACAGAACTGCAAAAAGCGGCGATAAAAAAGCGCAGAGCATAGTGGGCTTTTTAAAAGAGCTTGAAGCGCATTTAAGCGAGGGCAAAAACGCAAGGAGCTTTAATTTCGAGTACTGCGATGAAGAGCAACTGCTTTTACTAAAAGAGATGGGCCTTTTAAGCCAAAAGCCTATAATTTACGCCGCCAATATGAGCGAAGACGATTTGATGGACGGCATGGAAAAAAACGAGAACTACAAAGCGGTTTTAAACCTTGCTGAAAAAGAGAGCTCGGGCTGTATACCTATATGCGCTAAAACCGAGGAGGATATAGCGGGCTACACCGAGGAAGAAAAGCAAGAGTTTTTAAGCGAAATGGGCATAAAAGAAACAGGCCTTGATAAGCTTATAGCCTCGGGCTATGCCGTGCTTGGGCTTATTAGCTATTTGACAGACGGCAAAAAAGAGTGCCGCGCGTGGACAATTAAAAAAGGCACAAAAGCGCCCGGCGCAGCAGGTAAAATTCACAGCGATTTCGAGCGTGGTTTTATTCGTGCAAGCATAGTTAGCTATGAAGATTTCAAAGCGTGCGATTTTCAAATGGCGCAAGTTAAATCTAAAGGCCTACAGCGCACTGAGGGCAAAGAGTATGTGGTGCAAGACGGCGATATTATTGAGTTTTTGTTTAATGTTTAAAAAGCGCAATGCGTTTTGCGAGTTGTAAAAATAAGTTGGAAAACAATGAATAGCTGAAAAAGAGAGAAATTGACGCTTTAAAGCCATTAATATATTAGTTTTCGCTATTCACAGCAAGTGCCTTTTGCACTTGACGGGGTATTAAACAAAAAGGAGCTTTAATTTTGAAAACAACACCAATAAAAGGAACAAAAGATTTTTTGCCGCAAGAGATGCAAGTGCGTGATTTTTTGCAAAACACAATACTAAACGCTTATAAGAAAAACGGTTTTGTGCGCATTGAAACGCCAATGCTTGAGAGCATAGAAAACTTAGACAAAAGCGAGGGCGGCGATAATTTAAATTTAATATTCAGAATTTTAAAGCGCAAGCAAAAATTGCAAAATGCGCTTGAAAAAGGCGAAGAGCTTGCAGATTTAGGCTTGCGCTACGATTTAACACTGCCGCTATCACGCTACTATGCCGCAAATAAAGAGGTGTTGCCACAGCCGTTTAAAGTTATACAAATAGGCAAATCTTTTAGGGCAGAGCGCCCACAAAAAGGCAGAATGCGCGAATTTGTACAATGCGATATTGATATAATCGGCGATGATAGCATACATGCTGAAATAGAGCTTATTAACACAACGGCAAGCGCCTTGCTTTTGGTAGGCTTTGAGGGCTTTACGGTGAATATTAACGATAGACGCATGTTAAAAAGCATGCTTTTGGGCTTCGGCTTTGAAAGCGAGAGCTTAAACAGCGTTTGCGTTTCATTTGATAAGCTGGATAAAATAGGCACAGACGGCGTTGTAAAAGAGCTTAATGATAAAAACATGAGCAAAAGCGCTATTGATAATTTACATGCGTTTTTATGCGCTGAAGATTTTTCATTAAGCAAAGTTGAAACTTTACTGTTAGAGCAAGATAAACCGCTTGCAAAGGGAATAGAAAAGTTAATTGCTGTTTCAAACGAGCTTTGCGGCGGCAAATATAAAGTTGAATACAGCCCGCGCCTTGTTAGAGGGCAAGATTATTACAGCGGCATTGTTTTTGAAATAACATGCGATGGTTTTTCGGGCGCAATAGGCGGCGGCGGCAGGTATGATAATATGATTGGCAAATTTACAAACCAAAGCGTGCCGGCGGTGGGTTTTTCCATTGGGTTTGAGCGTATTGCAAGCATTATACTTGAAAATAATATGCAAAATGCCGCTTTAAATGAGCGCCTTGCGCTTATTTATAAAAGCGAGCATGATTTTGCAAAAGTTTTAATTACTGCAAAAAAACTGCAAAGCGATTATGAAGTTTGCGTTTTAACAGCGGGCAAGAAAATATCAAAGCAACTTAACCGCTTATACGAGCAGGGCATAAAAAACGTTTGCTTTTTTGAAAACTACCCTGAGGTAAAAGCCATAAAGGGAGCAAATGATGACAAGTGAGCAAACAGCACAAAAGCATTATGAAAAAATGACGCAAACGCCCATTTACAAGTTAGTGCTTAAATTGAGTATTCCCACCACAATAAGTGTTCTTGTAACCTCAATTTACAATATGGCAGATACATTTTTTGTATCGAGGCTGGGCACAAGCGCAACGGGTGCGGTAAGTGTGGTTTTTTCGCTAATGGCGATAATGCAAGCGGTGGGCTTTATGCTTGGCATGGGCAGCGGCAATTTAATTGCACGCACAATGGGCGAGGGCGATTACGAGCAAAGTAACCGCATTGCATCAAGCGGTTTTTTTGCCGCTATTACTTTTGGCAGTGTACTATGTTTTTTTGGCATAGTTTTTGTACAGCCGCTTGTTATGCTTTTGGGCGCAACCGAAACTATAGCGCCTTATGCTATAGAGTATGTTTCCTATATACTCTTTGCTGCGCCGTTTATGTGCGCTTCTTTTGTAATGAACAATATTTTGCGAGGGCAAGGTAAAGCTATTCTTTCTATGGTAGGCCTTGCCACGGGCGGCGTTATAAATATTGCGCTCGACCCTATACTTATTTTCACTTTTAATCTTGGCATTAAAGGCGCGGCAATAGCAACAGCTGTTAGCCAATTTATAAGTTTTTGCATATTGCTTTTTATGTTTATTTCTAATAAAAGCGCCGTTAAGCTTAAATTTCGCTATATAACTTTTAAATTTAAAATTTATGCCGGTATTTTAAGGACGGGCTTCCCCTCTTTTTGCAGGCAGGGGCTTTCGAGCATTGCAACATTAATGCTAAACTGGCAAGCGCGCGGTTTTGGCGATGCAGCAGTTGCCGGCATTGGTGTTAAAAGCAAAATTTTACTTTTGCTTTTCAGCTTAGTTTTAGGCCTTGGGCAAGCTTTACAGCCTGTTGCCGGCTTTAACTATGGGGCAAAAAAATATGCAAGGGTTAAAAACACTCTTGTTTTCACCACAGTTTACGGAACATTTTTAACTGTGTGCATGAGTATTTTAGGCTTTGTTTTTGCGCCGCAAATTATTGGCCTGTTTGCAGGCACAGATGCAGCTGTTTTGGAAATAGGCACGCTTGCGCTGCGAGCGCAGTGCATAACGCTCCCTATGTTCAGCGTGCAAATATCTCTTATGATGGCGCTTCAATGCACAGGCCATACGAGCAAAGCTTCTTTTTTAAGCTCATTGAGGCAAGGGCTTTTCTTCGTTCCCATTGTAATAATTTTGCCTTATTTCTTTGGCCTTTTAGGCGTGCAATTAGCACAGCCTGTCAGCGATTTTCTTGCGCTAATTGCATCTATACCATATTATATAATGTTTATTAACAAATTGAATTTATTGCAAAAAAGTGAGGACTTACAACGTGATATAAGCGATGGCTAACTTTAAAAAAACAAAAAAACAAAAAAACAAGGGGTGACTTCAGTGAACAATATTTTCAAAACAGCGAATATATTATTGCCGAATGATGGGGTGGACATGCAGTTTTGGCCCTGCCTTGCGTGCGATCAGTTCACAAGCGAGGGCGAATATTGGCAAAAGGTAGGGGATATTTGCGAGGGCAAAAAAAGCACATTTCACATTACATTGCCTGAAATTTATTTAGAGAGCGATGATGTTGAAAACAGAGTTCAAGGCATACAAAACAATATGAGCGATTATTTGCAAAATGTTCTAACAAAAAGCGTAAGCGGCTTTATATACACAAAGCGCAAATTTACCGATGCAAATGGCGAGCTTTGCGGCATTATGGGCGCAGTGGATTTAGAAGCCTACAGCTATGAAAAAGGCAGTTTGCCACACATTCGCCCAAGCGAGGGCACAGTGGTAGAGCGAATACCGCCTCGCCTTGCGGTTAGAAAAAACGCTAAGCTTGAAACACCGCATATTTTAATGCTTATAGACGATGACAACTGCGAAATTATAGAGGGCGTTGAAAAGCATATTAAAGATGATGATTTGCTTTACAGCACCGAACTAATGCTAAGCGGCGGCAGCGTAAAAGGCTATGCAATTACAGATGAAAATATAATTGATGCCTTGCAAAGCGCAATTGCCGCGCTTGGCACGCAAGGTAATTTTGATAAAAAATACCCGAATGCCAAAGGGTGTGCGCCGCTAACAATGGCAGTAGGCGATGGTAACCACTCGCTTGCAACAGCTAAGGCGCATTGGGAGAATGTTAAAAAGAATTTAAGCGAGAGCGAAAAACAAACGCACCCTGCGCGCTTTTGCCTTGTGGAGCTTGTTAATATACACAGCCCTGCAATAGAAATAGAGCCGATACACAGAGTAGTTTTTGATATTGATGCCGCTGTGTTTAAAGCTGAGTTTAAAAAGTGGCTTTCAGAAAAAGGTGCATCACTTAACGGAGAAATTACCGAAAACACGCAAGTTATGCAAATTGTAGGCGAAAACGAGAGCGATGCCGAGCAAATAGCAATACAAAATGCACCGCACCCTCTTGCCGTTGGAACGCTGGATGCATTTTTAGATATATTCACAAAACAGCAAAATGCAAAAGTGGATTATATACACGGTGAAGACAGCGTTGCGAATTTGGCAAAGCAGAGCTCAACAGGCGTTATTTTGCCCGAATTTAAAAAGGGCGATTTGTTTAAAGGCGTTGTTTTGGGCGGCGTTTTACCACGCAAAACATTCAGCATGGGAACAGCTATACAAAAGCGCTATTATTTAGAGTGCAGGAAAATTGTTTTATAACGCAAAGCTGAATATATGGCAATTTATAGCTAATGTGCTTTATTATACTATATAATGCACTACCTCAATACGAAAGGATAATATATATGATAGAAACTATGGGCAATATGCGCCGCACACATTATTGCGGCACTTTGCGTTTAAGCGATAGCGGCAAAAACATTACAGTTGCCGGCAGCGTTGCAAAAAGCCGTGATAAAGGCGGCGTTATATTTGTGGATATGCGCGACACAAGCGGCATTTTACAGCTTATATTTGACGATAAAACGCCAAAAAGCGTTTTTGAAAAAGCGCAAAATTTAAAAAGCGAATTTATTGTTATAGCAAGCGGCACTTTGCGTGAGCGCGAGGCAAAAACCGATAAAATTGAAACGGGCGATGTTGAACTTTATGTGAGCGAGCTTAAAATATTAAGCGATGCGCAAACAACGCCGTTTGAAATAAGGGACGAAGTGAAAGTGAAAGACGAATTGCGCTTGCAATATCGCTTTTTGGATATGCGCCGCCCCGCAATGCAAAACATAATAGTTATGCGCAGTAAAATTGCAAAAGCAGTGCGCGATTATTTCGATGAAAATAGCTTTGTTGAAATTGAAACGCCTATGCTTATTAAATCTACACCTGAGGGCGCAAGGGACTATTTAGTGCCAAGCCGTGTTCAACCGGGGCATTTTTACGCTTTGCCGCAATCGCCGCAAATATACAAGCAAATTTTAATGCTTTCGGGCTTTGATAGGTATTATCAGCTTGCTCGCTGCTTTAGAGATGAGGACTTAAGGGCAGACCGCCAGCCGGAGTTTACACAAATAGATATTGAAATGGCATTTGTTGATGAAAACGATGTTATGATGATAAAAGAGGGCCTTGTGCGCCACTTGTGGAAACAAATTTTGAATATTGACCTGCCTGCGGATATTCCAAGGTTAACATACGATGAGGCTATGAGCCGTTTCGGAAGCGACAAGCCCGACATGCGCTACGACTTAGAGCTAAACGATGTAACCGATATAATGAGCAAAAGCGAATTTGTGGTATTTAAAGGTGCAATTGAGGGCGGCGGCTGTATTAAATGCATAAACGCAAAGGGTTTTGCCGACGTTTTAACAAGAAAAGAGATAGACAAACTTGTTGATGTAGCGAAACTTTACGGCGCAAAAGGCCTTGCATACAGCAGAATAACTGCGGATAATACATCCAGTAGTTTTGAAAAGTTTTTAAGCGACGAAGAAAAACAAGCACTTTACAGCGCTATGGATGCTAAAGTTGGCGATGTGCTTTTAATTGTTGCCGACACAAATTACACAAAAGCCTGCACAGCGCTTGGTCAAGTGCGCATTGCCGTTGCAAACAAATGCGATTTGATAGACGATAACGATTATAAATTCATGTGGGTAACCGAATTCCCGTTCTTTGAATACAACGAAGATACAGGTAAATTCGATGCTATGCACCACCCGTTCACCATGCCCAAAGAGAGCGATATGGATAAAATTGAAACAGACCCTGCCGCTGTTAGGGCAAGGGCATACGACCTTGTTTTAAACGGCTGCGAGCTTGGAAGCGGCAGTATTCGTATAAACAACCCCGAACTGCAAGAAAGAATGTTCAACGCTCTTGAAATAGACGCAGATTACGCCGAGGAGTGCTTTGGCTTTTTGAAAAACGCCTACAAATACGGGGCACCACCGCACGGCGGCATGGCGCTTGGCTTCGATAGAATTATAATGCTTATGCTTCATTGCACCATGCGCGAGGCAATAGCGTTCCCGAAAATGCAAAACGCAAGCGAACTTATGAGCGGCGCACCGCAAAAAGTGGAAGAAGTGCAGCTAAAAGATTTGCAAATTAAAATGGATATGGTTTAAGCTGTTTGTTTGGCAAATAGTGAAAAACAAAAGGCGAGCACTGTTTAGTGCTCGCCTTTTAAGCGCTTTTAAATTTACAACTTAGGTGCTAACCGCTCGGTGCTCATTTGCTCTAATGTATAGGCAATTTGCAAAAGCTTATCTTCGCTGAACGCTGTGCCTAAAAGCTCAAGGCCCACAGGAACGCCTAAAGGCGCTTGCTCGGTGCTCTCGCTAAAGCCGGCAGGTATGCATATTGAGGGCAGCCCCGTTACAGACGCCACAGCGCCGTTGCGCTTAGCTTGCACTTTGCCAATATCGCAAACAAGCTCTTGTTGCTGTGGGAAAATTAAAGCGTCGAGCTTATATGTTTTAAATATGGCGTTAATCTCTTCAATAAAATAATCGCGCAGGCGCAAACGATGTTTATAATCGTCGCTTTTTGTGCTGAGTGTTAGCGCTTTTTCTGTGTTTTCCACTATGCCCTCGTGAATTTTTCCGCTGTCGTATATTTCTTTTAAGCTGCTATAAGGTGGCTTTGCTTCGCTGTTTTGTAAGTACTCTGTCAAATGGTCGTTTAGCTCATATAAATGTACGCTTATATTTGAAACTAAGTTATCGCTGTCGATATCCTCGTTCAAGAATTTATAAACAATGCCTTTTTTCTCGGTTTTTTCAATAAAATCGTATACAATTTTGCTAACTTGTTTATGCTCTTCTTTGCTGCCAAACAAGCTTTCTACAACACCAATTCTGCACTCGCCCTCTTTAAGCATACATAAATTGCTAACATAAGGTTTTTCACCCTTTTTATCGTCTTGCGCCATAACGTCCAGCATTATTGCACAATCTTCAACTGTTCTTGCCATAGGGCCTGCGGTGTCTTGCGTGTTAGAGTAAGGCACAATGCCCTCGTCACTTATAAGCCCCATTGTAGGCCTAAAGCCAACTATGCTATTAGCTGAAGCCGGGTTGCGCACAGAGTTAATTGTATCTGTGCCTATGCCCAAAATGGCATAGTTTGCCGCAAGGCCTGCGCCCGTGCCGCCGCTAGAGCCGCCCGGCGTTTTGCCGAAATGGTAAGGGTTCACGGTTTGCCCTTTAATGCTGCTTATGCTTTGCCCCCATATTGCAAATTCGTGTAGATTAGTTTTTGCTATAACAATTGCGCCTGCCTCTTTTAGCTTTTTAACTATGGGCGCATCTTTTTTTGTTTCAAAGCCTCTAAGGCTTTCACTGCCTGCTGTTGTTGGCATATCGCAAGTTTCTATATTGTCTTTTACCAAAACAGGCACGCCGTGCAGCACGCCTTTAAAGCCGTGCTCTTTATAATAATTATCAAGCTCTATAGCCTGCTGTTTTGCGTTTGGGTTAATTAAAATAACAGCGTTTAACTTTTCTTCAAGGCTGTTTATGCGTTTTAAATAGTAATCAACCGCCGCCTCACAGGTAAGCTTGCCGCTTTTGTATGCTTCGTGCAATTTGCGCACGGTTGTTTCATGTAAAATATTTTGCAAAATTATGTCCCCCTTAAAACTGTATGTTTTTATATTACCACAAAAAAACAATTATACAACGTGATTATAACAAAATTATGGCAAAAGGCAACTTTGAGTAGAAAAATTATCATCTTGCATAAAAATGCTTTGTCAATTTTGTGTGAAATTACGTTAAAAATGTTCATTATTTTTGTTGACATTGCCTTTTGAATATAGTATGATTGCAATAGAGTTTAAATGTTTTTTGGCGTTTTTATGCGGTATTATATTATTTTCAGTTTAAAATTTATTAATATTAACCGCCTTAAAACATTGAGGTTTAAAGGCATTTTAGTGGCAAAAATTGAATATAATAGAGTGTGAGAGTAAAGATTAACATCTTCGGGTGTTTAATAGTTGCGCTCTCTTTTTATTTTATAGCAATTTTGCACGAGTGTTCGTTGTTTTTTTTGTATGCTTTTTTGTAATAATATTGACATTTTTTATTGACAAAACACATAATAAAGTGTAGTATGATATTAGAATTATGCGTGAATACGTTATATTTATATCAATCTGAATATGAGTTTGGCATATATTAATTAAAATGTATTAAAAAAGGCATAAAAAGCGCAGCGAAGAAACAATGTAAAATAATTGGAGGTTGTTGCAAGTGAAAGATTTTACTTATTTTTCCCCCACAACTACAAAGCAGGCAATTGAAATTTTGGAGAAATACCAAGAGAAAGCTGTTTTGATGTGTGGCGGAACAGACGTTGTTATTCGTTTAAGGGAAAAACACATTGCCCCTGAGGCAGTGGTTGATATTAAAAAAATAGAGGGTATAACAAACCTTACTTTCTCACCTGAAGAGGGGCTTTTTATTGGCGCTGCGGTTAATTTGAATGTGCTTAGTTCTGATGAAAACGTGAAAAAATACTACCCTGAGCTCGCATGTGCTGCTGGCAGTGTAGGCTCTAAACAAGTTAGGTATCGTGCCTCGTGCATTGGCAATATTTGCAATGCTTCGCCTTTGGCAGATACCGCAACGCCGCTTTACGCTTATGATGCCGTTGTGCACATTGAAGGCGCACAGGGCAAAAAGCTTGTACCTATAAAAGATTTTATTGTTTTTGTTCGCAAAACAGTGCTAACAAAAACAGATATAGTTACCGGCATAAGCCTTCCGCCGGTTAAACGCGAGAGCGGTTTCTTTAAGAAAATTGCAAGGCGCAGTGAGGTGGATTTATCCACAGTTTGCGCAAGCGTTGTAAAAACAAGCGAGGGTTACCGCTTTGCCTTTGGAAGCGTTGCCCCAACACCTTTAAGGCTTACAAAAACAGAAGAGTACCTAAAAGGTAAAGACATAAACGAGCAAGTAGCACAAGAGGCAGTTAATTTGGCTCTTAGCGAAGTTTCACCTATAGACGATGTTAGAAGCACAAAGCAATATCGCCTTGATATGGTTGAGATGATAGTTAGGCAGGCTTTAACGGGAGGTGCGTGTAAATGAAATATCCTGTAACATTTTGGGTTAACGGAGAAAAGAAAGAAATAGAAGTAGACGCTAATAAAACACTTCTTAACACTTTAAGAGATAAACTTTACTTAACAGGAACAAAAGAGGGCTGCGCCGCAGGCGAATGCGGTGGTTGCACAGTTATTATGGACGGTAAACCCGTTAATGCTTGTTTGGTTCTTGCGCCCGAGCTTGACGGTAAGCATATAACAACAGTTGAGGGCCTTTCAAAAGATGGCGAGCTCAGCGCACTGCAACAATCGTTTGTAGATAATTTTGCACTGCAATGTGGTTTTTGCACACCGGGCTTTTTAATGTCGGCGACTGCGCTGTTAGAAGAAAACCCACACCCCACCATTCAAGAAATTAAATGCGGCATAAGCGGAAATTTATGCCGTTGCACAGGCTATAAAAAAATAATTGAAGCTATAGACTATGTCGCTAAAAACTCGAAAGGCGGTGAGTAGTATGGCTGTAGGTAAAAGTGTAAACCGTGTAGACGCTATTAAAAAAGTTACAGGGCAAGCTACATATATAGCTGATATGCATATGACAAATATGCTTTATGCGCAAGTTAAAAGAAGCCCTTATGCCCATGCAACTATCGTTAGTATAGATACAAGCAAGGCTATGCAAATGCCCGGCGTTAAAAGCATAATAACAGGCGACCACTACACAAAACGCGGCGGCCTTTATTTGCAAGATAAAAACTTCTTAGCGGTTGGCAAAGCGCGCTATTTAGGCGAAGCTGTAGCAGCTGTTTGCGCTGAAACTTTAGAGCAAGCTGAGGCTGCTGTTGATGCAATAGAAGTTGTTTACGAAGAACTTCCCGCAGTTACAAACGCTATAGAGGGCATGAAAGAAGACGCGCCTTTAATTCACCCGGATTTGGGCAACTACAAAGTTGTACCTATATTTTCACCTAAAGCGGGAACAAATATATCGCACCATTATAAAATGCGAAAAGGCGATGTAGACAAAGCGTTTGCAGAAGCGCATTACACAGCAGAATATAAATACTATATACCTCATATACAACATGCGCCAATGGAGCCTCACGGTGCTATAGCACAGTATGATGCCGACGGCAGCTTAACAGTTTGGGCAGGCACTCAAAGCCCATATGCTGTGCGCCAAGCTTTGGCAGATTCTTTCGATTTACCTTTAAATAAAATTAGGGTTATATCGCAAAGTGTAGGCGGCGGTTTCGGCGCAAAAGCCGGAACAACATTAGAGGGTATTATAATTCCGCTTGCTAAATTAAATGCAGGCAGGCCCGTTAGGCTTATTTACTCAAGGGAAGATGAATTTGAAAACTCTTATGTGCGCCAAGCACTGCACGCCACAATAAAAACAGCTGTTGATAAAAAAGGCAAAATATTGGGCGTTAAAAATGAGTTTATATGGGACGGCGGCGCTTACACCGAATATGGTGTAAACATTGTTAAAGCAGGCGGAAATGCATCTGCAGGGCCGTATAATATTGATAATATATGGACAGATTCCTATTGCATTTACACAAACCACCCTGTTGGCGGCCCTTATCGCGGCTTTGGCATGTGTGAAATTCACTTTGCTATAGAGCAAAACTTAGATAAACTCGCACACGATTTAGGCATATCTCCTGTTGAAATTCGCAGGATAAACGGCCTGAGAGTTGGCGATAAAACTTGCACAGGCGAAGTGCTTACAACTTCGGGCTACCACGAGTGCCTTGAAGCGGTTGTAAAAGAGATGGACTTTGAAAAGCCCATTGAACAGCCAAACGATAAAACGAAAGTGCGCGGCAGAGGCATTGCAGGCGCGTGGAAATCTCCGTCTATGCCAAATAATGTTGCATCCAGTGCAATTATACGCATGAACGAAGACGGCACATTCTACTTATTAACAAGCGGCCACGATATAGGCCAGGGCTCTGATACCGCCCTAACGCAAATTGCGGCTGAAGTTTTGGCAGTTGATACAGATTTAATAACAATAAAAACAGGCGACACAGACCACACCCCTTACGAGTGGCAAACTGTTGCAAGCCGCATAACATATTGCGCAGGCAATGCGGTTTTACTTGCAGCTGAAGATATGAGAGACCAAATTTTCGAGCTTGCACAAGTTAAGCTGGGTGTATCTAAAAACAGGCTTCGCCTTGAGGGTGGCGACGTTGTTTATGTGAACGATGCAAGCAGAAGGCTACCTATAAGCACTTTTGCGCTGGGGCTCTCTTTCGAAGACGGCTCAGGCGTGCACGGGCCGCTTATCGGCAAAGGCTCTTTTGTTCCGCCCAATGTGCTTAATTTTGATAAGTCCAACGGGCAAGGCTCTCACCCTGTTGCTTTCTGGACAATGGGCTGCCAAGGCTCGGAAGTTGAAATTGATTTGCTAACAGGGCAAATAAAAGTTCTCAAAGCGGTTCAAGCTTTTGACGGCGGCAGAGTTATAAACCCGAAATTATTCGAGGGCCAAGTTGAGGGCGGCATAATGCAATCGCTCGGAACAGCGCTTTTTGAAGAATTAAAGCTTAAAAACGGCAAAATACTTAACAAAAGCTTTATGGACTATAAAATCCCCACGGCAGACGATATGCCCGAAATGACAGTTATACCCGTTGAAGTGCCTGAGGAAACAGGCCCGTTCGGCGCAAGGGGTATAGGCGAGCCGGTTATGGTGCCGGGCGCTCCTTCAATTGCAAATGCAATTTACGATGCTATAGGCCACAGGTTCGACCATATGCCTATTACAGCTGAAATGGTTGTTGCAGCACTGAAGAGCGATAAATAATGTTATCAATTTAATTGATATATACGGCTTAGCGCAAAGCGAAAACTAACTTTAATAATGCTCTCAAAATAATATATGCGGCATATATTAAGGCAACATTTAGCTTTGCACAAGGCGGCAAAAATTATTGGGAGGTAATTTCATGTCAAGTAAAAACGAAGTAAAAGCTGTTTTCAGCGCCCCTAAAGAATTAGGTTGGGGTAAAACCATTGTCCTCGGCGTTCAACATTTGTTCGCTATGTTCGGTGCAACTATTTTAGTTCCGCTAATCACAGGGCTTGATGTTCAAGTAACTTTGCTTGTGGCAGGTTGCGGCACATTGTTATTCCACTTAATCACAGGTGGCAAAGTTCCCGCATTCCTTGGCTCTTCATTTGCATTCCTCGGTGGCTTTGCTGCTGTTGGCGCTCTTGATTCAGGCATATACTCAGGGCTATCAGCTGCAGAAAAATTACCTTACGCAACAGGCGGTATCGTAATTGCAGGTTTAGTTTACTGCGTATTCTCAGGTTTAATAACAGTATTCGGCGTTAAAAAAATAATGCGCTTTTTCCCACCTGTTGTTACAGGCCCTATGATTATACTTATAGGTTTAATTTTAGCACCTACTGCTGTTAGCAATATTATGAACCCTATCGAAGGCGTTCCAATGTGGGGCAACTATATTATGGCGTTGCTTGCTGTTGGTGTTATCATAGTTTGCAATATCTGGGGCAAAGGAATGGTTAAAATTCTTCCTATATTGTTAGGTGTTGTTGTATCTTATGTTTTCGCAGTTGTTATGGGCTGGGTAAACTTTGGCAATGTAATGGCAGGCGGCGTTGTTGCTGTTCCTGCATTCCAAATTGCTAAATTCGATATAAGCGCAATAATAATAATGGTACCTATCGCTCTTGCAACAATGATGGAGCACATTGCAGACGTTGCAGCTATAAGCGCAAGCGTTGGCAAAAACTTCATTGCAAAACCGGGCCTTAACAAAACACTACTTGGCGACGGTATTGCAACATCACTTGCAGCACTTGTTGGCGGCCCTGCAAACACAACATACGGCGAAAACACAGGCGTTTTGGTTCTAACAAAAGTTTACGATCCATTAGTTATGCGCATAGCTGCTATTGCTGCTATATTGTTATCGCTTTTCCCACCGGTTGCAGGCATCATTTATACAATACCTGGCCCTATCATAGGCGGTATTTCTTTCGTACTTTACGGTATGATTTCAGCAGTTGGTGTTCGCAATGTTGTTGAGCATAAAGTTGATTTCACAAAATCAAGAAACTTAATAATTGCAGCGGTTATCATGGTTAGTGGCCTTGGCTTTACAAGCGGTATCTCTTTTGTAATCGGCGGCGCAAGCATCACATTAAGCGGCCTTGCAATTGCAGCTATCTTCGGTATAGTACTAAATGCTATCTTCCCTGAAAAAGACTTCGAGTTTGACGATAGTGTAGGCGAAAACGAAGAAGAAGCACCAAAAGCACAGGTAAAAGAAAAAGCATAGAAATTTAATAAAAATTTAATTGTGCAAGCTCTGTATTTGTG
The DNA here is from genome assembly GCA_964371975.1 of uncultured Bacteroides sp. Taxonomy (GTDB): domain Bacteria; phylum Bacillota; class Clostridia; order Oscillospirales; family Ruminococcaceae; genus Ruthenibacterium. The sequence goes on along the minus strand of CAYJPD010000004.1, from coordinate 17,316 downwards.
TTATACTTAATACAGAGCTTGCATATATGAGCTATTTTAAATGAAATATTCAGCTATAGAAATTTGTGAGAACTTAGCAAGCTTTATAAAACAGCAAGCCGAAAAAGAAATTTGTGCAAAAGTACATTCGGTTTTTGATAATGCTGTTAATATTTGCATAGATAATACAATGCTAACACTAATAAGCGAAAAGAAGTTTATTCAACCTTATTGTGTTAAAGTTAATTGCTTTAATTTTAAAGAGCTTACTATTAAAGCAGGGCAAAATGTTATTATAACAAACGAGAGTATAAGAGTTAGAGAAGCAAAACTACAAATAGAATTGCAAACAGCAATAAAAATTAAACTTAATATTAATCAGCTTATACTGCCTTGTTCAAAAGGTACGGAAAAAAAGTTGACACTAATTGCAAGGGCAGCGTGTGAGGATTTGAGCGGGATATCTCCGTTAATTTTCGGCGTGGCCTTTATTCTTTCCCCAAAAAGAAGCAATTGTTACACTGAGTTTTTAAAGCCACGAATTGAAGAATTTAACGCGGCTTTTAACGATGGGTTTTATGATAAAGCTGTGCAATTAAGCGAAAACATAGCAGGCTGTGGCCCCGGGCTAACGCCGTCATCCGATGACTTTTTACTGGGGTATATTTTAGCGCATTACAGCTTTTCAAATATAAATGGGTGCAATGTAAACAAAGAGCTTTTAAAAAGCATTGCATACGCAGCTGCGCAAAAAACAAATACAATAAGCGGCAATTTTTTAAAACAAGCAGGCGATGGCCTTTGCCCGCTATCTTTATTAAATTTATTGCGCGCTTACCACACAAATGAAGATGATGATTACTTTAAAACCCAATTACATAATATAGCAAACATAGGCGCAACTTCCGGCAAAGATATTTTAACGGGAGTTTTTTACGCTTTAAAATATAGGAGGAATGAATTTTGATTAAGGTTCAAATTACAAAAAACGCATATTACGACAGCGTTAGCTTAATGCTTGTTTCAAAAGATTTGAAAAAGCTTGACGGCGTTGAGGAATCCCTTGTGGGCATGGGAACGGATTTAAATAAAGACATCGCAAAAAATATTGATGTTTACACGCCCGAGCTAAACGAGCTAACTTCAAACGATTTTTTCATTGCCGTAAGGGGCGATGAAAGCGCAATTGAAGGCGCGATGAAAAAGGCAATAGAACTTTTAAGCGCAAAGAAAAGCGATGGCGATAGCGACTACTTCCCGGCATCTTTAGACGGTGCTTTTAAAGTGGAGAGCGATTTGAACCTTGCTGTTATATCAATACCCGGCAAATATGCGGCAGACCTTGCCGATAGGTGCCTTGACAAAAACTTGCACGTTATGATATTTAGCGATAATGTAACAATGGAGCAAGAAAAAAGCCTTAAAGACAAAGCTTTTGATAAAGGCCTGCTTGTTATGGGCCCGGATTGCGGCACGGCAATAATAAACAATGTGCCTTTGGCATTCGCCAATGTAGTTCGCAAAGGTGATATAGGCGTTGTGGCGGCCTCGGGCACAGGCACACAGGAAGTTACAACTATAATTGACCAATTAGGCTGTGGCGTTTCGCAAGTTATAGGCACAGGCGGCAGAGATTTAAGGCTTGAAATAGGCGGCAAAATGATGCTTTTAGCTTTGAATGCCCTTGTTGCAGACGATGCCACAAAAGTTATAACTCTAATTTCAAAACCGCCTGCGGAAGAAATAGCAAAACAGATATTAGAAGTTGCTAAAAATGCGGGCAAGCCTGTTGTTGTTTGCTTTATTGGCGGCAATAACAAAGCTATTGAAGATATGGGCTTTTGCGCAGCTTATTCGCTTGAAGATGCCGCACATAAAGCTGTTGCCTATTCAAAAGGCATGAAAGCACAAACATTCAGCGGCTTTACAATGGGGCAAGACGAGGCTAATAAAATTGCAGAGCAAGAGAGGGCTAAATTTAAACCTGAGCAAAAATATTTGCGCGGCATGTACACAGGCGGCACACTTTGCGATGAAACAATGAAGCTTCTTGCAGCGGATACAGGCATTTACTCTAATATACCTCTTACACCTGAATTTAAAATAGCCGATGTTAATAAAAGCACAGAGCACACCTGCCTTGATTTCGGCGACGACGATTTCACTGTAGGTAGGCCTCACCCGATGATAGACCCAAGCCTGCGCTCGCAAAGGATAATTGACGAGGCAAGTGACGAGGGCACAGCTGTTTTATTAACAGACTGCGTTATTGGCTACGGCGCACACGAAAACCCTGCACAAGACCTTGCCGAGGCAATTGTAAAAGCAAAACAAACAGCAAAGGCAAGCGGCAGGCATTTAAGCGTTGTTGTTAGCGTTTGCGGCACAGACGCAGACCCTCAAAGCTTAACAAATTCACGCGATACCTTAAAAGAGGCAGGGGCTATTGTACTGCCGTCTAACGCGCAAGCCGCAAGAATGTGCAAGCTGATTTTAGGCTTATAATCTTTGGCTTTCGCCTTATGCGAAATGGCGCATTTTAGTGATAAAAACGGTGTAAGGGCTTGCTTTACACCTTATATTGGAGGTAAATATGAACCAAGTAAACGATTTATTTAAAAAAGAGCTTAAAGTTGTAAATTTAGGCATAGAGTCTTTTTACAGAGATTTAAAATCTCAGGATAAAACAGTGGTGCATGTTCAGTGGAAACCGCTTGCAACCACAAACAAAAAAATTATAAGCTTGCTTAGCAAATTAAAATAGCAAATTTCACCCTGCTTTCTAAGAAATGCAAAGCAGTATAAAACAAGAGAGAGTACTATATAAATAATTTTAAAATAATAGGAGAGTAAAATGAGTATTATTGAAAAAATCAACAGCGCAAATGCAAAAGCTTTGGAAATTATACTTGGCGGCCAGCCAACTTTAGTTGGAATTGGCAGTGCTGCGCAAGATATTCCGGGCATGACGAAAAAAACAATTTTACACGCGGGCCCACCTGTAACATGGGATAAAATGTGCGGCCCTGTTCGCGGCGCAGTTATGGGCGGCTTAATGTATGAGGGCCTTGCAAATACACCTGAAGAGGCAGAGGCTCTTGCGGCAAGCGGCGAAATAACATTCGATTCTTGCCACCATCACAACACAGTTGGCCCAATGGCAGGTATAGTTACATATTCTATGCCCGTTTACAAAATTGTAAACAAAACCCACGGCAACTATGCTTATTGCACATTGAACGAAGGCCTTGGCAAAGTATTGCGTTTTGGCGCTTACGGCCCCGAGGTTATAGAGCATTTAAGATGGATGGAAACAAAGCTTGCACCTGTTTTAAAACAAGCTCTTGAAATTCATGGCGAAATAGATTTAAAAACAATGATAGCGCAAGTATTGCAAATGGGTGATGAGGGCCACAACAGGAACAAAGCAGGAACTTCGCTGTTTATTAGAGAAATTGCCGCAAGCATTATTGCAACAGATTTCCCAAAAGAAGAGCAAATGCAAGTGTTTAAATTCCTTAATTCTAACGACCACACATTCCTAAACTTAACAATGCCTGCTTGCAAAAGCACTATGGACCCTGCAGGTAATATTGAGCACTCTACAATTGTTTACACAATGGCAAGGAATGGCACAGAATTTGGCATTAGAGTTTCAGGCCTTGGCGATCGCTGGTTTACAGCGCCTGCTGAAATAATTGACGGCCTTTATTTCCCCGGCTACAGCGATAAAGACGCGAACCCCGACGTTGGCGACAGCTGTATTACAGAAACTACCGGCATAGGCGGCTTTTGTATGGCAGCAGCGCCTGCAATTGTGCAATTTGTTGGCGGCACACCGCAAGATGCTGTTAACTATTCTAAACAAATGTATGAAATTTGTGAGGGCGAGGGCAATACATATAAAATTCCTGCACTTAATTTCAGAGGCAGTGCAACCGGTATTGATATAAGAAATGTTATAGAAACAGGCATAAGGCCCATTATCAACACAGGTATAGCACACCGTTTGCCGGGTGTTGGGCAAGTTGGCGCAGGTATAGTTAGCCCACCTATGAAATGCTTTGAAGATGCCTTTGAAGCATGCGAAGTTTGGCTTGAAGATTAATTTTTAAAGCCATTATAAACGTTAATTAGAGCTTTTACCAATAAGAGGTACAAGCATAATTATTATATTACAAAAGCTGAAAAACAGCGGAATGGAGAGTTACTATGAGCAATTGGAACAATGTTAAAATGTACGATTTAAGCATACCTACAGGTATAGGCACACCTCCTTGGCCAACTTACGAGCCACTACAAGTTAAATATTTTAAAAGGCTTGCACCAAATGGCGCAAACGGCCAACTTATAACAACATCTAACCACGTAGGTACTCACCTTGATGGCCCTATGCATTTTGACACTCCCGGTAGAGATATAGCATCATTGCCACTTGATAAATTATGCGCACCCGGCGTTGTTGTAGATATTTCCGATATGAAAGAGGATTTCGGCATCTACACACCGGACGATTTAATGAAACGTGCTGACATTCGCAAAGGCGACGTGCTTATAATCAACACAGGCTACCACATTTACGGCTGGGACCAACCCACAGCAGACGAGAGAAGATATATGCTTCGTCACCCCGGCCCAAGCATGGACTTTGTAGATTGGTGCCATGATATGGAACTAAAATGGATTGGTGTTGACTGCGGTTCTGCCGACCACCCAATGAACACAAAAATAAGAGATTGGGAACCAAGAGAAGCTGAAGCTTGCGATGCTTATATGCAAAAGAAATATGGCAAAAAATTAGATGAAATTTACCACTGGCCTGATACATATCAAGCAATGCACATTCAACAATTCCCACTACCTTGGGAAATTATCCACGCAGAGTGCCTTGGCGGCCAAATTGATGAACTATCAAACAAACGCTGCGTTATCGGCTGCTTCCCATGGAAATTTAAAGACGGTGAAAGCGCATTCGCAAGAATTGTTGCATTCACAGGCATAGATGAATAATTAATTTAGCTTTGCTTAAATAATAGGGCGGAAATTTCCGCCCTATTATTTTACAAAAATTTATTCTTATGCGTATTCTTTAGAGTTTAAGGAGTGTATTATGAGCTTATTAATTAAAAACGCAAAGTTACTTGGGCAAAATGAATTAAATGATATTTATTGCGAGGGCGGTGTTATAAAGAGCATCGCTTTAAATTTAGATATAAAAGCGCAAACTGTAATAGATGCACAAGGCTTTTTAACGTCGCCCACATTCACAGACCCACACATTCACTTAGACAAAGTTAATATAGTAGACGTTGTGCGCGCCAATGAAAGCGGAACGCTTAAAGAGGCAATTGAAATTATATGGGACAAAAAGAAAATATATACAGATGAAGATATTGTAACACGCGCTGAAGATATTATAAAAAAAGCGATAAAAAACGGCACACTTGCAATGCGAACACATGTGGATATTGACACAATAGGCGAATTACGGCCATTAAAAGGCATTTTAGCTTTAAGGGAAAAGTACAAGCATTTAGTAGATATACAAATTATTGTATTCCCACAAGAAGGCATATTAAAAAACCCCGGCTGTGATAAGCTTATATGGCAGGCAATGGAAATGGGCGCAGATATTGTTGGCGGTATGCCGGCAAACGAGAACAGCCCTGAGGACAGTAAAGAGCACATAAAAATATGCTTTGAAGTTGCAAAAGCTTTTGATGCCGATATTGATATGCATGTTGACGAAACTGACGACGCAAGCGTTAGAACGCTTGAAATGCTTGCAGATTTAACAATAGAAAACAATTGGCAAGGTAGAGTTACAGCCGGCCACACTTGTGCACTTGCCGCTTATGATGATGAGTATGCAAACAAAGTGATACAAAAATGTAAAAAAGCGCAAATTAATTTTATAACAAACCCTGTTACAAATTTAATGCTACAAGGCAGGCACGATAAACAGCCTATACGCCGCGGTATAACAAGAGTTAAACAGCTTATTGCCGAGGGGCTTAATGTCAGCTGTGGGCAAGATTGCGTTAAAGACACATTTTACCCTTTAGGCAGTGCAGACATGCTGCAAGTTGCAAATATAACAGCGCATGCCGCACAAATGACATTGCCCGAGGAAATACAAAAAGTTTACGATATGATAACAATAAACTCTAATAAAATTTTAGGCTATGACGATTGTACACTGCGTGAGGGCGCAAAAGCTAATATTGTAATAATAGCTGCAAAGGATGCGCGCGACGCCATCAGACTAACACCTGAAAGGCTATATGTTATAAGGCAAGGCGAAATAATTGCCAAAACAAGCGTTAATACAGAGTTTTTCTTTTAAAAAATGCGCCGGTTGGCGCCGGTAAATATATGCAAGAATAGCTTTAAAATATTTTGTAGCAAACGTGCACTTTTATAAAAGCTTTAAGCGGTTTTGCTTTGTTTAAACGGCTTTGAATGGTTTAATAAAAAAGCAGTATGTTCATTTGAACATACTGCTTTTTTATAACTTGACTAATAATATAAACAATCTCAAAGCTCTCTTTATTTGCGATTATCCCATTTTTTTGCCCTGCCGTAAATATTTGTTAGCTCGGCAATTTCTTTTGCAAGTTCTTTGCTAAGCGCTTGTTCTTGCACGCGCCACTGCCAGTTGCCGCCTACTGTTGAGGGCGTGTTTATTCTCGCCTCTTTGCCAAGGCTTAGCCAATCTGCCATTGGTATTATACATGTATCTGCAACGCTGCCCATACAAGCGCGTATGCATTTGCGTACGAAATTATCGCCTTTTTTAATGTCTAAGTATTTTTTGCAAAACGCAACATCGGCTTTCGGTGCGCTAATTTGCCAATCGTGCATAGTTGTGTTATCGTGTGTGCCGGTGTACACCACGCAATTTTGTGGGTAATTATGCGGCAAATAATCGCTTTCATCGCGCGAATCGAATGCAAATTGCAATACCTTTGTGCCCGGAAAACCGCTGTGCTTTAAAAGTGCATGAACATCTTTTGTTAAAAAGCCCAAATCCTCCGCTATTATCTGCATATTGGGAATTGCCGCTTTAAGTGTATCCATAAAGCCAAAAGATGGCCCTATTTTCCAGCGCCCTTTTTTTGCGGTTTTCGCATCTGCGTCAATTGAATAGTAACCGGCAAAGCCCCTGAAATGGTCTATGCGTATAACATCATATAGCTTAAATGCGTGCTTCATGCGCTTTATCCACCATTTGTAGTTTGTTTGCGCATGATAGTCCCAATCGTAAAGAGGGTTGCCCCAAAGCTGGCCGTCGCTTGAAAATGCATCGGGTGGGCACCCTGCCACTTGCGTCATCCTCTTTTGTGCATTTACCCTGAAAAGCTGTGTGTTTGCCCACAAATCTGAGGAATCAGGCGAAACATAAATTGGTATGTCGCCTATTAATTTCACACCGTTTTTATTGGCGTATGCTTTTAAGTCGCCCCATTGCTTGAAGAAAAAATACTGTGCCACTTGCCAGAAAATAATATGCTCTTTTAGCTGCTCTTTTGCTTTTTCAAGCGCTTTTTTATCCCTTTTTCGCAAAGCGTCGTCCCATTCGTTAAAAGAACAATGCCCGTTTTGCTCTTTAAGCGCCATGAACAAAGCGTAATCATTAAGCCAAAATGCATTTTGCTTTAAAAATTGCTTGTAGCTTTTTTGCTCTTTATCAAAGCGCTTTACCGCAAAACTCAAAACAGCTTTTCTGTGCTTGAAAAGCTTGAAATAATCTATTGCGTTTTCATCATTGCCGAAGTTAAAGCTCTGTATCTCTTTTTTTAAAAGTAGCTTTTCCTTTGCCAATATATCTAAATCTATATAATAAGTGCTTTGCGCAAAAGCGGAAAAACTTTGGTATGGGCTATCGCCGTAACCTGTCGCGCCAAGCGGCAAAATTTGCCAGTATTGCTGCTTTGCCTGTGCTAAAAAGTCTACAAAATTATATGCCGCTTTGCCTAAAGCTCCTACGCCATAAGGCGAGGGTAAAGATGAAATAGGCATCAATATTCCCGAAGCTCTCATTTTATTACACCTCTTTTTCCTTTTTTAAGTTGCATTTTTATTATAGCTGTTAACGGTTTATTGTTAGCACATTGTAAAAAACCGCCAATTAAAGCAAATTTATGCTCTGTGCTGTTTTATTTTACTCGCGCTCCAAACAAAATTATCGTCTGAATTTTTAAAAGTATGCCTACAAAGGCCATGCTCTTCAAAATTTAAACCTATATGCTCTTTACGCTTTCACGCTCTACTAACTGCGCCTTAAGCTCTTTATTTTCGCTAAATTCATAAGTGCCAATTGCACTAAGCAAGCTCTTTGTGCTGTACTCGGCTATTTTGTCTTGCGGCTGCCTAATTGTGCTAAGGGCTGGTATGCAGTACTTTCCCATGTCAATGCCGTCGAAACCTAAAACGCTTATGTGCTTTGGTACTTTAAAGCCTGCGTCATGCGCCGCCCTTATTGCGCCCATAGCAATAACATCGGATAAACAAAACACCGCTGTAGGCTTTTGCTTTTCCTTTAAAATTACACTCATTGCTTTATGTGCGCTTTGCATGTTAAATGAGCACTTTTTATAGGCTATACTATAGCTTTTTGTGCAGTTGCCCTCATAGTAATTGCAAAAACCTTCATACCTCATAGCGCTAATATAAGATTTTTGCCTATTTCCGCCAAGCACAACAATATCTGTGTGCCCGTTTCTGTATAGGTATTCCCCTGCAAGCTTACCTGCTTTTACATCATTTATACCAACGCTAATTAAATTTGCAAAATTGTATTCTTTTATATATGTTGTTATTAAAACGCTCGGCACTAAAATTTCATTAAATCGCTCTTTAAATGTATTTATATTGCCGCCTAAAAACAAAAAAGCAATAGGCTTATTTTCTCTTTGCAGTTTAATTGCAAGCTCTACCTCGTTTGCGTTTTCATCTACATAATATACATTAACCGCGTGCTTTTCTTTTGTTAACGCCTCTTCAATTTGCTTTAAAACGCCTGCAAAAAACAAATTGAATGCACCCTTTACTATTATAGCAATATTGCCGGGTTGTTGCGCTTTTAATTGGCGCGCGTTACTGTTTGGCACAAAGCCGTAACTTTTTACAACTTCGTTAATTTTACTTTTTGTTTCACTTGAAACATCCGGGTGGTTATTTAGTGCCCTTGAAACAGTTGAAATAGCAAAGCCTGTTTTTTTTGCAATGTCTTTAATTGTCACCCTTAAAGGCACCTCCTTTAAAAACGCTATATACCGTTACAAAAACGTTACCGGAAACGTTTCCTGTAACTATTTTACATTTTTTTCAAGCACTGTTCAATAGCATTTTAGCCTTTTTGTTGTTTATTACTAAAAATTCGTTAATATTTGTATGTTATACCAATATTTTCTTAGCTATATAAAAGCTAAGCTTTATTTTTATACGAATTAATAAATTGTTTTGGAATAATTATTAACAGTATTGTAACACTTTTAATATTGCTGTATAATATAATAAGTATAAAACAGTGAAACGGAGATAATTATGGGTTTTTTTAGCAATATGTACACTAAAGAAGGGCCGGGAGTGCCAAAAGACATTAAGCAAAAAAAAGGCATTGCTCGTTTTTTTGAAATTGTTATGAGGGATTTCGGCATGCTTTGGCGCGCAGGTTTTTTAACCGCTCTATGTTTTATTCCTGCAATTTTCGCATTAATATTTACCGCTTTGAGTTTTCCTTATATTTTGCTTATGGGAATTTCCATTATAATTTTTTTAATAGCAAGTATGCTTATCGGCCCTGCAATGGTTGCCTTGCACAGCGTTGTTATAACTACTGTTAGGGATATCCCTTGCTATATGATGCACGAGTACAAAAAAGCTTGGAAAAACAATTATAAACAAAGCATACCAGCGGGAATGCTTGTATCTGTGCTTTACGGCATACAAATATATTCCGCCTATGCCATAATAACCCAAGGCGGCAATGACATTATAATTTTGCTAAGCATTGTTCTTTTAAGCTTAATTATTATAACAATGCTTAGCCACGCTTTGTTTTTGCAAATAATTTTTATAGATTTACCACTTGCAAAAATGATTAAAAACTCTCTTTTAATAGCTTTTGGCTTTTTAACACGCACTTTACCTGCCACAATAATAATATTGGTGGTTTGCGGTGCAATGGGCTTGTTTTATATTTTTTGGCCTTTTTACATTTTATTAGGCATTATTCCTGTACTGGCACTAATTGCCGATATGTGGGTTTGGCCTGTTATGGATAAGGTTTTTAATATAACCCAGCAACAAGAAGAAAAACGCAAAGCACAAGAAGAACAGGAAAAAAGCTTGTTATTGAAAAACAGCGAAAATTCTGAAAAGTAAAATTTATATAAACCCTTATAAAAACTATTTTTATAAGCGCTATTATAAAATTTTGAGCATATATTAAATATATTTTACAAAACAAAAGGTGAAACTTTAGAAAACAAGCGAAAACAAGAGCTTTTGCCTTGTGCGGCTAAGGTAGTGGTTTTAGGTTTAATAAATTAAATTAGGCATGCGCTAATTGTGTTAATTTAAACAAATTAGCGCTTTGCTTTTTTTATAAAAGTATTGTAGTATTATTGCATGATATTACTGTATACAGCAAAATATTTGAAAAGGCATATAAAAATTATTTAAGGAGAAAAACATGGAATTTAAAAACATGAAGCCCAGCAATTCCGGCAAGGCTATTGGCAAAGTTCTGGCAAAATCCGGCATAATTATTGTTTTAGTAATTGCTTTATTAATCGGTTTTAACTCATTTTACACAATTAGCGAGCAAGAAAATGCCGTAGTTGAAACTTTAGGTGTGCCCGAGGCGGTTACAACAAGCGGTTTGCATTTTAAAATACCGTTTATTCAGCAATCTTTCATTGTAGATATGACAGTTAAAAGCTTTTCTGTTGGCTACGATTTAAACACAGACGAAACTATTATTGAAGAAAGTTTGATGATAACCTCAGACTATAATTTCGTTAATGTAGATTTTTACGTTGAATACCAAATAACAGACCCCGTTCAGTATTTATACGCAAGCCATAACCCCGAGTTAATTCTAAAAAACATAACTCAAAGCTATATCCGCGACACTATTGGCGTTTACCCTGTTGACGATGTTATTACAACGGGCAAAAACCAAATTCAAGCAGAGATAAAAGAAAAAATAGTAAACCGCATGGCGCTTGAAAATATAGGCCTTCAACTTGTGAACATCACAATACAAGACGCCGAGCCCCCAACAGCAGAAGTTGTTGACGCATTCAAAAATGTTGAAACAGCAAAGCAAGAGGCAGATACAATAGTTAATAACGCAAACAAATATCGCTCTGAGCAAATTCCTGCAGCTGAGGCTGAGGCAGACAGAATTTTACAAGATGCCGAGGGTCAAAGAGAAAGCCGCATAAACGAGGCAACAGGCCAAGTTAGCCGTTTCAATGCACTTTTTGAAGAGTATGTTCTGTTCCCTCTTATAACAAAAGAGCGCATGTACTATGAAACCCTTGAAGAAGTTCTTCCGGGTATGCGTGTAATAATTCAAGATGAAAACGGCAACACGCTTAATATTCTAAACCAGGGCCAAAGCTCTGTAACACAATAAAAGAGGGGGGCTATAAATAATGGAAACTAAGAAAAAATCAAAAGTTAAAATAGTGCTTATTGTTATAATAGTGCTTATACTTGTTGCTTTAAGCGGCAGTATAGTTATTACAAAGCAAAGTGAATATACAATAATTCGCCAATTCGGCGAAGTTATTAAAATTAATGACGAAGCAGGTTTAAGCTTCAAAATACCAATTTTGCAAACTTCTTCCGTGCTAACAAAAAAAGTAATGCTATACGATTTACCAATTTCAGATGTTATTACGCAAGATAAAAAAACAATGGTTGCCGATAGCTTTGTAACATGGAGCATAACAGACCCTCGCCTTTTTATACAAACGCTTAACGGTTCAATTTCAAATGCTGAAAGCCGCATTTCAAGCAATGTTTACAACAGCATGAAAAACACTATAAGTTCTCGCAGCCAAAACGAAGTTATAAGCGGGCGCGACGGTGAGCTTGCAGCAGATATTTTAGCAGGTGTTGGTGATAACTTAACGCAATATGGCATAACCATTACAAGCGTTGAAACAAAGCGCCTTGATTTACCCGACGATAACAAAGAGGCTGTTTACCAGCGCATGATAAGCGAGCGCAACAATATAGCCGCAAGCTTTACAGCAGAGGGCGAGCGCGCCGCACAAGTTATTCGCAGCACAACAGACAGAGAAGTGCAAGTTATGCTAAGTGAAGCCCAGGCCGAGGCTGAATCGCTAATTGCCGAAGGCGAGGCTGAATATATGAACATACTTTCAGAAGCGTACTCAGACCCTGAAAAAGCAGAATTCTACACATTTGTTCGCGCATTAGACGCCGCAAAAATATCACTTGGCCAAGGCGACCAAAACACATTGTTCCTATCACCCGATTCACCCATTGCCGAAATATTCTATTCTATAGAATAATGCACATTTTATTAAATTGTTTTCACATCTATTCATAAATAATGTATAAATATACAAAAATACCTGAGGCTGCGCAAAACGCGGCCTCAGGTATTTTGTTGCGCAAACGCGCTGTACTCAAGGTTTTTTTCGTATTACCGTCGTTTAGTATTATGCAAAACCGCCAATTATTTTTTAATATGTTTAAGGATAATGTTTATTGACATTATGTGTTTTTTGTGGTAACATACATACAAACAAATATAATTATTTGTATTATCGCTATTTTTTTACAGATTACTTAAAGCAAATGTCAAATTTATGTATTTTTATGCATTATTGCTTTAAGTTCTGAATATAATTATCAAAAGCAGAAAGGCAGGAACTTGAAATGGAACAAAATAAGAAACAACATGTAGATCATGATTACGCAAAGCAGAGAGTACCGGCAAGTGCACGAAAAAGCTTTTTAAGCATGTTTGTGGTTATGCTCGGCTTTACATTCTTTTCAGCAAGTATGAGCGTTGGCGCAAGAATGGGCAACGGCTTATCTTTCACAGATTTCATTTGGGCAATTATTATCGGTGGCGCAATACTTGGTGCCTACACAGGAATTTTAGGTTACATAGGCTGCGATACAGGCTATTCTCTCGATTTACTTTCAAAGCACTCTTTCGGTACTTTAGGCTCAAAACTACCTTCTGCACTAATTGCATTCACACAAATAGGCTGGTTTGGTGTTGGTATTGCCATGTTTGCAATTCCCGCGGCAGAACTTCTTGGAATAGACCCTCTAATTTTCATCATCGTCGGCGGTATTTTAATGACAGGCTCAGCTTATTTCGGCATGAGAGCGCTTACAATAGTTAGTAGCATCTCTGTTCCGCTAATTGCTATTTTGGGTATATACTCAATGGGCCTTGCAATTAACGAGAGCGGCGGCATAGCAAGCATGTTTGGCCTTGGCGAAGAAAGCATGACATTGGTTGTTGCTGTAGGGCTTGTTATTGGTTCTTTCATTAGCGGCGGCACAGCAACACCTAACTTTGTAAGGTTTGCAAAAAACAATAAGGCTGCTGTTATAACAACAGTTATCGCTTTCTTCCTTGGCAACACATTAATGTTTGCTTTTGGCGCTGTTGGCGGTGCATTCACAGGCAGAGACGACATATTCTTTGTTATGATAGCACAAGGCTTAACAATTCCTGCGCTTTTGGTTTTAGGCGCGAATATTTGGACAACAAACGACAACGCTCTTTACACAGGCGGCCTTGGCCTTGCTAATATAACAGGCCTTGGCAAACGCCCTATGGTTTTAATTAGCGGTGCTATAGGAACAGTAACAGCTTCTTGGCTATATTACAATTTCGTTAGCTGGCTAAGCTTCTTAAACAGCACCCTTCCACCTATAGGTGCAATTATTATCTGCGATTACTTCATGCACAAAGCAAGGTATAAAAGCGATGACACCGTGCACAAACCCGTTAAAATAGGCGCTATTGTTGGTGTTGTTGCAGGCGCGCTTGTTGGTAATTTTGTATCATTCGGTATCGCTTCAATTAACTCTATGGTTGTTGCTATAATTTGCTATGTTATTATAGATAAATTTGAAAAATAATTATCAAGCTTTTATATTATGCAATTAAAACAAAAATATTTGTAAGCTCACAGCGAGAATAAAGTGTCTATTGCAAGTGGCGAAAATTTGTTTAATACGGGTGCATACTTTTGTATGCACCCGAAACAAAATTTACGCTTAACTTGGTGATAGGCGCTTTATAATCAGTTCAGAGCGCAATACAAACAGAACGGAGACGCATATGCTAATTAAAAATGTACATATTGAAAATAGCGAAGCTATGTGTGATATTCGAATTGAAGACGGTAAATTCACACAAATAGAGCAAAATTTAACGCCTAATGCTAACGAGGAAGTTTTAGATTTAACAGGCTGCCTTGCATTGCCGCCTTTTGTGGAATCACATTTGCACCTGGATAGCTGCTTAACAGCAGGCCAACCTCGCTTTAATATGAAAGGCACTCTTTTTGAAGGCATAGAAATATGGAGCGAGCGAAAGCAAGATTTAACAGCGCAAGATATAAAAGACAGGGTTCATAAAACCGTTAGAATGCAGGCTAAAAACGGTGTGCAATATGTGCGCACCCATGTGGATATTACCGACCCTAAACTTGTGGCACTTGAGGCTTTGCTTGAATTAAAGCAAGAGCTTCGCGATTTTGTTGAAATACAAATAGTAGCTTTTCCTCAAGAGGGTATATGCAGTTTCCCAAACGGCAAAGAGCTTTTGAAAAAAGCCATGGAACTTGGCGCAGACGCTGTTGGCGCAATACCCCATTTTGAGTTCACACGTGAGTATGCTGTTGAATCGCTAAATTATGCGGTTGAACTCGCTTGTAAATACGATAAATTAATAGACGTTCACTGCGATGAAATTGACGACGAACAAAGCCGCGGCCTTGAAGTTTTAGCCGCAAGGGCATATGAGAGCGGGCTAAAAAGCAAAGTTACCGCAAGCCATACAACGGCTATGCACTCTTATAACAACGCCTATGTTGTTAAGTTAATGCGCCTTTTGAGAATGTCGGAAATTAACTTTGTGGCAAACCCTTTAATAAACACACATTTGCAAGGGCGTATGGACACTTACCCTAAGCGCAGGGGTGTTACAAGGGTTAAAGAGTTGCTTAAAGCCGGTATAAACGTTAGCTTTGGCCACGACGATATCTGCGACCCATGGTACCCTATGGGCACAGGCAATGTAAGAGACGTTGTGTTCTTTGGCCTACACGTTTGCCAAATGATGGGTTATCAAGAGATAATGGATAGCTACAAATTGGTTTCTACCAATAGCGCCAAAACTTTGAATTTAGGCGATAACTATGGCATAAAAGTGGGCAACGATGCAAGCTTTTTAATATTAGATTCAAATAATTTTTACAACGCTTTAAATAACAAGGCAGAAATTCTTTACTCTTTCAAAAAAGGTAAGGCTATTGTTAAAACAACGCCCGCAAAAAGCGAAGTTTTATTTTAAAGCGCATATAATTTAAAGTTATACTTTGAAATTATAATTAAAACCGCAAAAACAGCTTATGTGAATTCACATAAGCTGTTTTTTACTATTTAAGGCGCAAATTAATGCATAAATTTATAGGCGTTACGGTGCCGGTATAGCCGGTATGCCTATTTCAATCCACTTATTTGCGGCAGCTGTATCGCCATTAAGTTTTGCCAGCGCAACTTCACCTGTTGATGTGTTAATATGAAATGCAAGGTTGCCCTCGTTTCCAATTTTAGATTTAGCATCTTGTACATCGCCAACAAATTCATTGGTATATTTTTCACCAAAATCTGTGCCGCCCATAATTTCTATAATGGCACGTGCAAGCGGCTCTATCTCTACCGCTGTGGGTAATTTAGTTACATTATCCGAGGCGTCTGTATCGTTAAACACCGAAACTCTATTATTGCTTCCATGCCTAACCATAACTTGCCCTACATCTGCATGGACGCCCGATTCATCGCCGGTTATCCAAAGCACTTCTACATAGTGCCCTGCAGGTATGCCATTGATAGGGTCGGTTACCGCAACAGTTGCCGCCCTAATAATATTAGTGGCAATTTGCAAATCGTTAGATTCTCGGCTTCTTTCAACATATCTTATATACTGCGGCGCTAATACCGTAGCCAAAATAGCAATAACCGCAACAACTATTATTAGCTCAACTAATGTGAAACCTTTATTATTACTTTTACAATTTTT
This sequence comes from uncultured Bacteroides sp., assembly GCA_964371975.1. Taxonomy (GTDB): domain Bacteria; phylum Bacillota; class Clostridia; order Oscillospirales; family Ruminococcaceae; genus Ruthenibacterium. The sequence goes on along the minus strand of CAYJPD010000004.1, from coordinate 1,016 downwards.
CATTAATATTCACCTTGTTAATATGCATTATTTTAAGTTATAGCTAACATCATCATTGTAGTTTTAGCTAAGTTTTCGTTCCATTATTTACCACAAACTAAACATTATGCGATAAATTCTTATAAGTTATATTTCAATCTATTATATTCTATATTACATGTCCACACTATCTAAAAATTTCAATAAACGCATATCTATTTTCATTATTGCTATGGTGCGTCGCTATTTTTAATTTTGCCCATTAGCTTTTCTCTTTTTTATAATTATTAAAACACTTACTATTATTATTACAAGTAATAATAATAACAAGGCCCAAATTAACAAATTATTACTTTCTTGCGCCGGCTGTGCTACTGCAAATTCCCCTGCGCTTAACGGTACGCCGCCTGATGTTATTATCTGCGCTGAGTAGCTTGTGTCGGCATAATTAACAGTGACTGTGTGTGTTCCGTCGCCCAAAGTGCTTAAATAAGCTTCTGTAATTGTTACATTACCGTTATTGTCAACATTAAATTCGCCTGGCTGCAGCTCTACACCATTTACACTTACACTTCTTAGTGCATTGCCACCAATTGGCGGAATAATTGTAATTTGGTTATCGTCACCTACTTGCACCTGTGGTGTGTCTTTCTTTTCAATATCGTCAAGGCCCTCGTCTGTTTCGTCCGTGCTTTGCTGTGTTTCGCTGTTGTCCTCGTTATTATTGTCTTCACCGTCATCTTCATCTTCATCTTCATCAGTTTGTTCTTGCTGTGTGCCGCTTTGTGCACCCGATGTTGAGCCACCTGTGTTTTCCTCTTCATCTACTGCTTGTTCCGGTGCCGGTGTAGGTGTAGGTGTTGGTGTTGGTGTAGGTGTTGGTGTAGGTAGTGTATATGAAATTTTTACATAGTTATTTTCGTGATAATTTGTGGTTTCGTCTGCTACGCTATTTGACGCAGTATTACCTGCCAAAATTTGAACCGTATAACCTTGTAAAGGTGTTATGGTAAGCTTGGCATTAAATGCATTATTGC
>CAYJPD010000003.1:15377-45832 GCA_964371975.1 uncultured Bacteroides sp. | reverse complement strand
CAAAAAGCATGCTCATGCCCCTGACATTCCTCGGCAATTTTTTTAGCTTGCTCTAAAACATTATCGCTGAATTTCAATTTCTCTCCTCCTAAATATTTGTTTCAAAATAAAAACCCTCTTTGCAAATAAATGCAAGGAGGGCATAAAGCTACTTTTAAATTTTAATATGCAATCTTATATATGAAAAATAAAATTGTAAGAATAAAATCAAAAATCCATAAAAAATCTGATTACAAAACACATTTTTTATTTGCTCTCATTACCTGTTAATTTTATCACAAAAAGGTGTGTATGTCAATCATTAAACGTAAAAATTTTGTGGAAAAACAAGGGTAACGAGATGTTTTGAAAGAAGATTGTTGAAATGAAAATTACTACATAATACGATAAATTTTTAGTAGCGACATTTGTGTTGTTATGATTTTAGTAAATGATGTTCAAAATTATCTCGTATTAGTTAAAAAATTATGTACAGTTTCGTAATACAACTCATTGCACTTAAGAATGCTTTGTGCATGGGCAACATTCTTATTAATTAACAGGTGTTTTTCACCATTGTAAGCATTGTGCATTTCAATTGAATTTTCAAAAAGTGTAACTGTATCTTTGTCGCCGTGGATAAATAAAATAGGTGCTTTAGCGGTTTTAAGAGCATTTATGGGTGAAATTTGACTATAGCTGAATTTATATTTTATTTTGTTTATTAATTCTGTGAAATACATAAAGGGAATTTCGGGTATTTTTTTTGAAAACTCCAGTTGATAAGCTGCTTCTGAATAAAAGTTAGAATATCCGCAATCGGCAATGACAAAAGCAATTCTATCATCTAAACCCGCAGCCATTATTGATGTGGATGCACCCATAGATTCACCGTGTAGCCCTACTACAGAGTTTGCGCCTACTTTTTTAAAAACCCAATCTATACATGTTATCAAATCGTGTTGCTCGTAAAAGCCCATAGAGCAAAATGCTTTGCCGCTTTGCCCGTGGAAACGGTGGTCGTAAGTTAAAACATTATAGCCTTTTGAATAAAAAAGGTCGATAAACCTTGCAGACGCAACTAAGTTTGCGGTAAAACCGTGAACAATAATAACGGTTTTATTTGAATTTGCGTTTTGAATAAATCTGCCGTAAATATTGTAGCCGTACTTTGAAGCTATATTAACATCTTCATAATTATAATCATCATAAGATGCAAGCTTAAAGTTGTTTTTTTTGAGTTCTGTTTCTATTTCTTCATAAGAGTAAACTTTGGGTTTAGCAGTTAAATTGCTTATATGAAACCCCACTGCCAAAAAAAGTAAAACAGCAATTAAAAGCAACGTTATAATGGCTAAAAATAGATAAACAAACATATATATGCTCCTTGTTGTTAATTTATATATTAAATAATACCAATGGCATTTATATATTCAAAGAAAACGGGCAGTAGCCAAAATGCGCCGAAACCTACAACAAAATTGGCATAAAACAATATTTTAAAAGGTATTTGGTCGAATTTACTTTCATCTGAAATGATATTTGCTAAACTACTGTTTTTTACAGGAAACTTAAAAACCAAAGTGCAAGCTAATACAGCGTAAAAAGCAATTGGAATTATGTAATTCAAATTTGGAATAAGCGATATAAAATAGCTTGCATTTTGCCAAGGATTAGACAATAGCGCTAATATAAAACCGGTTATAAATGAATAAATACCGCCATCAAAAACATGAGCGCCTACATGTATATCAAAGCGTGTAAAACAAAGCATAAAATAACCGAAAGAAAAAATAATATTTAAATAAATAAACGGCGTTTTGTTGTTTTGCATAAATGTGCAAATTATCATGAAAGGTATTACAAGAACAACCCATTGAGGGTGCCAATAAGTGCAGAAAATCAAAAGAGCAAATACGAATAATGCAGTATAAATGCTAAAGTAGTTGAAATTAGATTTGCATGTGTAAATAAATGTTGCAAAGCATATAAATGCAAAAACAAACATGAAAAAGGAAATTTGTGTAAGACCTGTAGTTAAATTAAGTGAGAACAGTTTTTCAAACATCAATTGAGTGAATAGGCTTGCATTGCCTGTTTTGCCAATAAAAAGAGCGCTGCTTACAAGCAAAAATGAAAAAGAGTATATAGCATATTTTAATAATTTTAAAAGCTTTTTTTCTGCTAAAAGCAGTAATTGTAATGAGCGTTGTTTATATAATAAATATCAAGAGGGCGCGAATTCACATATTCATAGAAATTGAAAAACTGCCCCTCGGTTATGCTTTCAAGGAGTAGATAGCTGTGATTTGCTGTTTCCCAAATATCGGGGTGTGATGTCAAGAGAAAAAGTGCAATAAAAACTGCCGCCAAAATTATATATCCAACCCGATGTAAAAAGTTGTTTTTTAAAATACTAATATCCCTTTCGGTTAAAGATATAAAAACCATGGTTTAAGACATAAAAATTCACCCTGTAGTAGACACTAAAGGGTGAATTTCATACAGAGATTCTCATTTGGTGCGAGGGAAGGGACTTGAACCCTCACGATATAATCACACGCCCCTCAAGCGTGCGCGTCTGCCTATTCCGCCACCCTCGCATAATTTATTTGTAACTTGCAAATTATTTTAACATAAAAATATGTGAAAAGTCAATAAATTTTGACAAATTATATTATTACGCTATAATGACTTTGTACAATCAAGTTGGAATTGACTGCCATGCGTATTTATATTATTTAAAGTGCAAAAATAATATAAATGAGCATGTGGGCATCGCGCCCTATACTCCACTAAAAAGATGTGATTAATCGACAACTTAGTTTCACTTTAATAATTTACTTGACTAAAGTGAAATTATGTATTATTATAATATAAACAAATTTGGTTTATTATGAAATTTGCTTGATAAAGGGTGAAAAGGTGTAATAATGAATACTTTAAATTTAGAAAACGTAATGATATCTTCACAAACAAATATTGAAAAGACAACAAATGCGCTAAGAAGTGTTTTTTCCTTAAATGGTTACAAAAGATATGAAATGAGCAGTTTTGAGAGCTATGAGCTATATCATGAGCACAGAGATTTTTTAAAAAGCTCTGGTATAATAACGTTTAACGATTCGCAAGGTAAATTAAAAGCTCTAAAGCCCGATGTAACACTTAGCATAATAAAGCATACATCAGAGCAAGAAAAGCAAAGCAAACTTTATTATATAGAAAATGTGTTTAGAACACAGGAGATTAACGGCAATATTAGGGAAATAAGCCAAATGGGCGTTGAGTATATAGGTGGAGATGATTTATATGCGGAAGCTGAAATTATCGACATGGCAGTTAAGTGTTTAAGCACTATATGCGAGGATTATGTTTTAACAATAAGCCATGCCTCGTTTGTAACAAGTTTTATAGATAGCTTAAAACTTAATGGTATTGTAAAAGAAAACTTACTTATAGCTATCAGTGAAAAAAACACACATACATTAAAGGAAATTGCACAAAGAGAAAATTGCTCGCAAAGCCAAATGCAAACGCTTATAGTTCTTGCTAAAAGTAATGGTACATTAAGTGAAGTTTTAAATATTGTTGAAAATTTTGTTTGTACAGATGCAATGCAAAGTGCTTATAATTCTTTGAAAAAGCTAAATGATATTATAAAAGCAGTAGGTATAAGCGGCAATATAAAGCTGGATTTTTCAAGCCTTAGTGCAAAAGATGCGAAATACTATAACGGAATAATAATGCAAGGGTTTATAAAAGGGGCGCCGAAAGCGGTTTTAACAGGCGGTAGGTATGACAATTTAATGCGCTCATTTAACAAAACCCAAGCTGCAATAGGTTTTGCTGTTAATTTAAGTGAAATAAGCAGGGCTTCAGCATCAAATAGCGATAACGAAATGGATATAATTCTTGTTTATGACGATAATTGCAAGCCACAAACAGTTCTAAAGGCATTGCACAAATTTCAAGAAGAAGGCAAAAGCGTTTATGCGATAAATATAAACAAATTGCCGCATACATTTAAAGCGAAAGAAACATATAATTTAAGCGAGAGCGGTGAGGTGAAATTATGCTTACAATAGCACTGCCCAAAGGGCGTTTAGGTGATAAAGTTTACGATTTGTTCTCTTCTATAGGCTACGATTGTAAAGAAATAAAAGAGGATAACAGAAAACTGATTTTTACTAACGAGACAAAAAACGTAAGGTATATTTTAGTGAAGCCCAGTGATGTTGCAATTTATGTAGGGCATGGTGCGGCAGATTTGGGTGTTGTTGGCAAAGACGTTATATTGGAAACAAATCCCGATATATATGAGCTTTTAGATTTAGGCTTAGGCAAATGTAAACTTGCGGTTGCGGCAAAAAACGGCTTTACTGAAAATTTAAGCATACCGCTTAAAGTAGCAACAAAGTACCCAAATGTAGCACAAAAGTATTATGCATCTAAAAGCAGAAATATAGAGATTATTAAGCTTAACGGAAGCATAGAGCTTGCGCCGATTTTAGGGCTGTCAGATGTAATTGTGGATATTGTTGAAACAGGAAAAACACTTATTGAAAACGATTTAAGCGTATTTGAAGATATTGAAAATAGCAGTGCACGCTTAATAGCCAATAAAGCGGCTTATCCGTTTTACTCAAATGAAATTGACGATATATGTAAAGAACTTTCTAAAAAATGTGGCGATAAGGCTTAAAATTTTTTTAATATCATGGTATAATATAAAAATTAAATAGCTAATTTAAACATATTAGTAGAATTTCTAAAAAAAGCACTACTGAAATAAGAGGTAAGAATGAAAACCATAGGTTTAATAGGCGGAATGAGCTTTGAAAGCACACTTTTATATTATAAAATTATTAACGAAGAGGTGAATTTGGCGCTTGGCGGGTTACACTCTGCTAAAATTTTACTTTATAGCGTAGATTTTGCACAAATTGAAGAGTATCAGGCAAAAGGGGAATGGGATAAAAGTGCAGAGCTATTAGCTAAAATTGCCGCTACCCTTGAAAAAGCAGGGGCAGATTTTATAGTTATTTGTACAAATACAATGCATAAAATAGAGCCGCAAATTAAAGAAAAAATACACATACCTATTTTACATATTGCAGGTGCAACAGCTGATGAAATAAAACGCAACAACATTAAAAAAATAGCTTTGCTTGGTACAAAATATACAATGACGCAAGATTTTTATAAGAAAAAATTAACAGACATAGGAATAGAAGTTCTTGTACCCTGCGAAGATGATATTGAAGTTATAAATAATGTAATTTATAGTGAACTGTGTCTTGGCATTATAAACGAAAAATCCAAGAAAGAATATATTAGTATTATAGAAAAACTTGAATTACAAGGAGCACAAGGCGTTATACTGGGCTGCACGGAAATAGGGCTTTTAATATCTCAAAGCGACACGTCTTTACAAGTTTTTGATACAACATTAATTCATGCGCAAAAAGCAGCTGAATATGCGCTAAAGTAATAGAAAATAGATTTTAAATAGCAAGATGAAGTAATTTAAAAGAAACGGAGTATAAAATGATTAAAATATATAAATGCAGTGAAATACCTTTAAATGAAATTTTATTGCGTGGGCTTGATGACGTTAACGAAAAAATTGAAAAAACAGCAGGCGATATTCTGGATGATGTGCGAAAAAGAAAAGATGAAGCGGTTTTCGACTACACCGAGAAATTAGACGGCGTAAAATTAGATAGTTTAATAGTTAGTGAAAGCGAAATAGAACAAGCTTATAATGAGCAAAGCGAAATATTTTTAAATGCACTTGAAAATGCGGCGAAAAATATATATAAATTTCACAAAAGGCAAGTTAGGCAAAGCTTTGTAACAAATGATAAAGATGGAATTGTTACAGGGCAAAAAATAACGCCTATAGAAAATGTGGGTTTATATGTGCCCGGCGGCACGGCAAGCTACCCGTCAAGTGTTTTAATGAATGCAATTCCTGCAAAAATTGCAGGCGTTAAAAACATTGCAATAGCAACGCCGCCTCAAAAAGATGGCAATGTTGCAAGCGTAATTTTAGCGGCGGCGAAAATTGCGGGCATAAAAACAATTTATAAAATGGGCGGTGCACAGGCTGTTGGTGCATTAACTTTCGGTACGCAAAGCGTTACTAAGGTAGATAAAATAGTTGGCCCCGGTAACGCCTATGTTGCAGCCGCAAAGCGTAGAGTTTACGGCATGGTTGATATAGATATGATTGCAGGACCCAGCGAAATACTGGTTATTGCAGATGCCTCATCAAACGCCGCGCACATAGCCGCAGACATGCTTAGCCAAGCAGAGCACGATAAGCTTGCAAGTGCGGTTTTAGTGTGCGATAGCGAAAAGCTTGCAAACGAAGTTAGAGACGAGCTTGAAAAGCAAATTTCGCTTTTGCCAAGGAGCGAAATTGCAAGGGCGTCTATAGATGATAACGGTAAAATTATTGTTGCGCAGAATTTAAGCGAAGGTGTTAAAATAGCAAACGAAATAGCGCCTGAGCACCTTGAAATTTTTACCGATAATCCTTTTGATATGCTTAATGAAATTAAAAATGCAGGCAGTATATTTATGGGCAAAAACGCGCCTGAAGCACTGGGAGATTATTACGCTGGGCCTAACCACACTTTGCCAACAGGCGGCACAGCACGTTTTTCTTCTGCGCTTAACGTTGACGATTTTATAAAAAAATCAAGTTTCATATACTACACAAAAAATGCACTGGCACAGGCGAAAGATGATATTATAACGCTTGCAAATGCAGAGGGCTTGCAAGCACATGCTAAATCGGTTGAAATTCGATTTGAGTAGTTTGGCAAAACGAACGGAGTTAAAATGAGCAGATTTTTTGCAGGTAATTTAATAAATTTAGTGCCTTATACGCCCGGTGAGCAGCCGAAAAATGCAGGCGAATTAATTAAACTTAATACAAACGAAAGCCCGTTTGCACCGTCAAGCTTTATAAAAAAAGCCATTTGTGAGGGCGAACAAATTGAAAATTTGCGCCTGTACCCTGACCCTACTTGCGCAAATTTTATAAACGAGCTTGCTAAAAATTATAATGTGAAAAGCGAAAATGTTACAGTGGGCAACGGATCAGACGAAATTTTGGCGTTTTGCTTTGCGGCTTTTTGCGAAAGCGGTGCAGCGTTTGCAGATATTACTTATGGCTTTTACTCGGTTTTTGCCGATTTGTATAATATTAAAAAACAAATTATTCCTTTAAAACAAAATTTCAGCATTGATATTAAAGATTACAAAAACATAAGCGCCACTGTTTTTATTGCAAACCCTAATGCGCCCACAGGGCTTGCATTATCAACGCAAGAAGTTGAAGCTTTAGTTTTACAAAATGAAAACAGGCTTATTATAATTGATGAAGCTTATGTTGATTTTGGCGCGCAAAGCGCTGTGCAATTAACAAAACAATATGATAATTTATTGGTTGTGGGAACATTTTCAAAAAGCAGAAGCCTTGCAGGCGCACGAATAGGTTATGCAATTGCAAATGAAGATATAATAAATGACCTTAATAAAATAAAATTTAGCTTTAACCCTTATAATTTAAACCGCTTAAGCTTAATTGCAGGTGTGAATTCACTATTAGATAAAGATTATTTTAATAACTGTTGCAGTGAAATTATTAAAACACGCGAATATACAAAAAAGAAGTTTTCTGAAATGGGTTTTTCTGTAACAAACAGCATGGCGAATTTTATATTTGTTTCGCCGCCTAAATTAGCTAAAAATTTAAGTGCAGAAAATTATTTTAATGCCCTTAGACAGAAAAATATTATTGTGCGCCACTTTAATTTGCCAAGAATAAGCGATTATGTGCGCATTACAGTTGGAACAAAACAGCAAATGCAAACATTGCTGCAAGTTAACAATGATATTATAAATGAGTATAAATAAAAGAAAGTGGGAAAAAGATGAGAACTGCCGAAATAGTGCGCAAAACAAATGAAACCGATATAAAATTAACACTTAATATTGACGGAAGCGGTAAGTACGATATAAATACTACTTGCGGTTTTTTAAAGCACATGCTCGAGCTTTTTGCACGCCACGGCAGGTTTGATATAACGCTTAGCTGCATTGGCGATGACTATGTTGATTACCACCACACAGTTGAAGATATAGCCATTGTATTAGGTAAAGCTTTCAGTGAGGCATTGGCGCAAAAAAAAGGCATTGTAAGGTATGGAGACTGCACTTTGCCAATGGACGAAACCTTAGTTTTAGCGGCTGTTGATATAAGTGGGCGTGAATATTTAGGTTATGCCTTGAATATACCCACACAAAAGATAGGCGAGTTTGACACAGAGCTTGTTAAAGAGTTTATGTGCGCCTTTAGCCGCAATTTAAAAGCATCTGTTCATGTGCGAAGCCTTGCAGGTGAAAACTCGCACCACATTGCAGAAGCCGCCTTTAAAGCGTTAGCACGTGCACTTGCGAAAGCGGTTGAAATAGATGAAAAATACAAAGATGAAGTGCCCTCTACAAAAGGTGTTCTATAAATATTTGCTATATGCCGTTGCAAGAATAGTTTGCGAAAACAGCTTATAAAAAATGCTGTGAAACTGCATTTTAAAATGTGTAAAATAATAACAGTGCAAACTTTTTAACTGTTTGCTTTAAGTATTTTTCAATCTCCGCTTTTAATAATTAATTGCACGAAAGGGAAAGTTAATTGAAAAACATTGCTATAATAAAATATGATGTTGGGAATGTATACAGCCTTTCATCATCGCTTAAATTTCTGGGCTATAATGCCGTTATAACAAACGATGAAAACGAAATTAAAAATGCCAGCCATATTTTTCTGCCGGGTGTTGGGGCTTTTGGGGACGCTATGGAAAAATTAAAGCAAACGGGCCTTATTCCAACCTTAAATGAAGCTGTTAATAACAATAAAAAATTAATGGGTATATGCCTTGGTATGCAGCTTTTGTTTGAAAGCAGTAACGAATATGGCAAGCACGAGGGCTTAGCCTTTTTAAAAGGGCATATCAGCGATATAAAAGCAGATATGAACAGCGCAGGCTTTTCACATAAAGTGCCGCATATGGGCTGGAATAATTTGAATATAGCAAATAAAGAAAATGCTTTAGTGAAAAATATCAATGAGAGCGACAGCGTTTATTTTGTACACTCGTTCTATGCAAAAAACTGCGATAATTCTTTAGTGGCTTATAGTGAATATGGCATTGATATTCCTGCTATAGTTGCAAATGAAAATGTTTATGGCTGCCAGTTCCACCCTGAAAAAAGCGGCAAAGTAGGGCTTGGAATTTTAAAGGCATTTGTGGAATTAAATTAAAAGTTAAATATAAATAATAAGGAGAAAATTATGTTTGTTTTCCCTGCAATAGATTTAAAGGGGCAAAAAGTTGTGCGCTTAACACAGGGCGATTATAATAAAGTGGATGTTTATGAGGTAAACGCCGTAGAAACAGCGCTTAGCTTTCAAGAGCAAGGCGCAAAATATTTACATGTTGTGGATTTAGACGGCGCAAAAGATGCAAAACTTGTAAACTTTGAAATAGTAGAGCAAATTTGCAAACATACAGATTTATTTGTTGAAATAGGCGGCGGTATTAGAGATGAAAACAGCATTGAGAAATACTTAAATGCAGGGGTTGGCCGCGTAATTTTAGGCACGTCTGCATTAAAAGCCCCGCAGTTTTTAAAAAGTGCTGTGCAAAGCTATGGCGAAAAAATTGCCGTAGGGGTAGATGCAAAAGACGGCAAAGTTGCAACAGAGGGCTGGCTTGATGTTAGCGATAAAGATAGTGTGCAGTTTTGTGAGCATTTGCATAAAATAGGAGTTAAGAATATAATATACACCGATATTTCAAAAGACGGTGCAATGCAGGGTATTAACGAGGAAATATATAAAACCTTAACTAAAATACAGGGTTTAAATATAACTGCAAGCGGTGGAATATCTACTTTAAACGATATAAAAGCGCTTTGTGAAATAGGCGTTCATAGCGCGATAGTGGGCAAAGCAATTTATATAGGCGCACTGAATTTAAAGCAGGTTTTGCAATGTGCAAAACAATATGATGCTAAATAACGAAAGGCTGATAATATGATTGCAAAGCGCATTATTCCTTGCCTTGATATACGAGACGGAAAAGTTGTAAAAGGCGTTAATTTTAAAGGTGTAAAAGATGTGGATAGCCCCGTTAACCTTGCTAAGCGCTATAACGATGAAGGCGCGGATGAGCTGGTTTTTTACGATATAACAGCGAGTTTTGAGGGCAGGCAACTATTTACAGATGTTTTAAAACAAATAGCAGGCGAAATATTTATACCGCTTACAGTGGGCGGTGCAATAAACACCGTGCAAGATTTTGACAGGGTGCTGAAAGCCGGCGCCGATAAAGTGAGCGTTAATTCCGGCGCTATAAAAAACGCTAATTTAATTAGCGAGGCCGCAAAAAAATATGGTAATCAATGTGTTGTATTATCAATGGATGTTGCAAGGGTGAACGGCAAGTATCATGTGTTTGCTAAAGGCGGCAGAGAAGATGTGCAAATTGACGCTATAGAATGGGCGAAAAAATGTGAGGCGCTGGGTGCAGGTGAAATTGTTTTAAACAGCATTGATACAGATGGTGTAAAAAATGGCTTTGACTTGCAAATGCTTAAAGATTTGGCTAAAGCGGTTAATATCCCAATAATAGCAAGCGGTGGCGCAGGCAGTAAAGAGCATTTCAAACAGCTTTTTGAAATAAGCGGTATAGATGCAGGCCTTGCGGCGAGCATTTTCCATTTTAAAGAGCTTGAAATTTCCGATTTAAAGCAATATTTAGCACAAAATAACATACCGGTAAGAATTATATAAAGGGGCATGAAAATGAATATAAACGACTTAAAATTTGACGATAGAGGGCTTATTCCCGCAATAGTGCAAGATTTTCACACAAAAGAGGTTTTAATGCTTGCCTATATGAATAAACAGAGCCTTCAAATATCCATTGATGAAAAATGCACTTGCTTTTACAGCAGAAGCAGAAAAGAGCTTTGGCGCAAAGGTAAAACAAGCGGAAATGTTCAACATATAACCGCAATTTATGCCGATTGTGACAGAGATTCACTCCTGGTTAAAGTTGTAAAAGACGGCCCTGCGTGCCACACAGGCGAACAGAGCTGCTTTTTTGAGAATTTCTATACAGATACTGATTTTCAAGAGTTCTCACTGAATACTTTATACGAGCTTTTAAAGGATAGAGATGCAAAGCGTCCCGAGGGCAGCTATACAACTTACCTGTTTGAAAAGGGTAAAGAAAAAATACTGAAAAAAGTTGGTGAAGAGGGAACAGAAGTAGTTATAGCCGCAATGAAAGATGATAATAAAGAAGTTGTGTTTGAGATATCAGATTTGTGCTACCACATACTGGTTTTAATGGTTTCAATGGGTATAACTATGGAAGAATTAAAGCAAGAAATGGCAAAAAGGCATATAGTAGACAGCAAAGTTAAGCAGGAGACAATGCAATGAAAGCAGCAAGTGAAAGCGGCTTAATAAAAAGCGGTATGCATAACCATAGCACAATGTGCGATGGAATAAACACTATGCATGAAATGGCACAGGCGGCTTATCAAAGCGGTTTTACCGATTTTGGCTTTTCAAGCCATGCTGAATCACTTTATTCTAAAGTACCCGGCATTTCCGATGAGCAGTTTTTAGAATACAAAAGTGAATTTGAAAAGTTAAAAAGCATGTACGAGGGTAAAATGCGCCTTTATTTAGGCATAGAGCAAGATTATTACTCGCGTGTAAATTTCAGAAATGAACTTGATTACACATTAGGTGCAGTGCATGATATATACGATGAAAAAACAAATAGCATCTACTGGGTAGACGGAACGAAACAAGTATTGCGAAACTGCATAAATGAGATGTTTGGTGGCGATGCAATGAAGCTTGTTGAGTATTTTTATCACTTAACTGCGGAAAATGCAATGAACTTTAAGCCCGACATCATAGCACATTTTGATTTAATTAGAAAGAATAATGCAAATAATGAATTTTTTGACGAGAACAGCACTGAGTATAAAGAGATAGCTTTAAGTGCGATGGAAAAATGTATAAAAACAGGGGCGGTTTTTGAAATAAACACAGGTGGAATGTTTAGAAAATATAGAGATACGCCATACCCTGATGATTTTATTTTAAAAGAGCTTTGCCAAAGAAAAGCACCTGTAACAATTTCAGCTGATGCACACGAAATAAAAGCGGTTAATTTTTATTATGATTATGCTTTAAGCCTAATGAAAAATATAGGCTTTGATTGTGTTTATGTATATAATAATGGCAATTTTGAAAAGAAAATGATATAATATAAAAACAAGCAGAAGTTTAAAGTTGGAAATGGAACAAATAACTTTAATTTTTAATTGCCTTTAATGGCGCAAAAATGGCGCAAAACGCTAATAATTATGTTTTGAAAAGTGGTTTTTGAAAGCTATTTGTGCATTGCACAGAATGGAGAGTATTATGAATAATATTTGGCACAATATAAGCCCTTCAAGAATTAACCCCGATGATTTTATTGCGGTTATAGAAATAGAAAAGGGCAGCAAAAAAAAGTATGAATTAGATAAAGAAACAGGGCACCTTATATTGGATAGAATTTTGCATACTTCTACGCATTACCCTGCAAATTACGGCTTTATACCACGCACCTATGCAGAGGATAAAGACCCGCTTGATGTTTTGGTTTTGTGTAGCGAAAACATAGGCTCCATGAGCCTTGTGCGCTGTTTTCCGATAGGCGTTATTAAAATGACAGACCAAGGCGCGCTTGATGAAAAAATTATAGCAATACCGTATAAAGACCCGGCATATAAAGATTATACAGATATAAAAGAATTGCCTGACCATATTTTTAACGAAATGATGCATTTTTTTACCATTTACAAAGCTCTTGAGGGCAAGCAAACGGTTGTTGATGATATAAAAGGTGCGCCTGAAGCAAGAGAAATTATCCAAAAATGTTTAGATTTTTATATTGAAGAATTTTGTAAATAAATTATCATAGGAAAGGTTGTTTTGCAAAAGCAAATAATTAAAATTATATAATGCAGTTTGCGAATTTTAATTGCTTTATGTGCAAAACATTGTGCTTATTATGAGAAATAATGCTTTTAGTATTGTGGGTTTTATTGTGAGCCTTAGTGCAATATGCGTTGCAGCTACAGGCCTCGTTTTCAGTATTATAGGCTTTGCTTATTCAAAAAAAGAGTATTTTCGCAGATAATAATGAGTGATATTAATTTTTAAAATAACTTATGTGTCGCTTTGAACAAAAGGGGCATTGGTATTGTTGACTTTTTTGTACACAACAAAAAATTGCAAATAACTAAATTATATAGACGGAGAAGCAAATGAAAGAATATATCCAAGCGGGTGAATGTGTTAAAATTCATGGAATACATGGTGAAATTAAAATTTACTCGTGGTGTGATGATGCTAATTTTATTAAAAAATTACCACGCTTGTTTTTTTTGGATATGCAGGAAAAAGAATATAAAGTATTAACTGTAAAAACCATAAAAAACATGTGCGTTATTAAATTAGACGGTATAAATACAACGCAGCAAGCGCACGCTTTTGTTGGCAAAATTGCCTATTTTGCAAGAAAAGATGTAAAACTTCCCGAAGGCAGGTACTTTGCAACAGATATAATTGGCTTTAGTGTAAAGCATGAAAGCACAGGCGAATTATACGGAGTGATAACTGATATAACAAATAGAGCCGGCACAGATATATATGAAATTGAAAACAGTGACGGGAAAGCTTTTTTATTCCCGGCGGTTAAAGAGTTTTTAAAAAATATAGACATAGAAACTGAAACTGTGTTAATAAGCCCTATCAAAGGTATGTTTGACGATGAAGAATAAGCCTGAAATTCGCATTGATATTGCAACGCTCTTTCCTGATATTTGTGATGCCTACTTAAACGAGAGCATTATAGGACGTGCACAGAAAAATGGGCACATAAAATTTGAAAGCCACCAAATAAGAGATTATACAAAAAACAAACAAAAACAAGTAGACGACTACCCTTATGGTGGCGGCCACGGCATGATAATGCAAGCCCAACCTATATATGATTGCTGTTTAGATGTAATTAGCAAAGTTGAAAGTGAAGGCTTGCCAAGGCCGCACATAGTGTTTATGACGGCTGCGGGTGAAAAACTAACACAGAAAAAATGCAAAGAGCTATCAAATGAAAAGAGTATTTTACTTGTCTGCGGCCACTATGAGGGCATAGATGAAAGAGTTATTGAAGAGCTTGCCGACGAAGAGATATCTATAGGCGATTTTGTTTTAACGGGAGGCGAGCTTGCCGCTTTAGTGCTTGCAGACAGCGTTTGCAGGCTTTGCGACGGTGTTTTAAAAAGTTCGGAGGGTTTTGAGAACGAAAGCCATTATGATATTTTGCTTGAACATCCTCAATATACAAGGCCTGAAATTTGGGAAAACAGAAAAGTGCCCGAGGTGCTTTTGTCGGGGCATCATGCAAATATAGAAAAATTTAGGCAAGAGCAAATGTTACTGCGCACAAAAAAAAGACGGCCGGATTTGTATAATGATTACAAAAATAAACAAAAATAGTATTAAATGTATTTTTCACTTTTTGGATAGATGAAAATACCAATTGATTTTTTGTTTAAGTTGCACAATAATGTTGATAATTTTTGTTCATTGGTATCAAGTAGCAACAAAAATAAATACAATTTTCAAAATGTGTTGACCGTAAGATATGTTTTGGTATAGAATATTAGTATAAAGAATTATGATGAAGGACTTTAAAATAGGAAAAGTAAATTGCTTTATTATTTAAAAAGTACGAAGAATGATTAATATCTTGTTTAACTATATTAAATTTTATTGCATCAGTAATATGTTTAGGAGCGTATAATTATGTTTGTAAAAGAAGTATCAGTAGAAAATCAAGTGGGTTTGCACGCACGTCCCGCAACATTTTTCATTCAAAAAGCAAATGAGTTTAAATCTTCAATTTGGGTTGAAAAGGAAGAGCGTCGTGTTAATGCAAAAAGCTTGCTCGGTGTATTATCACTGGGTATAGTTGGTGGAACAACAATTCGCATAATAGCAGATGGCACTGATGAACAAGCTGCGGTTGAAGGCTTAATTAAGCTTGTGAATTCCGGCTTTAGCGAATAATTTTGGCATAGATTATTTGGCGCTGCCTTTTCGGTAGCGCCTTTTGTGTTATAATTACTTTTTAAAGCGAGGGCTTATGACAAAGCAACAGTTATTCAGCAAAGCAAAAATGCTGCCCCTATTGCCGGGCGTTTATATTATTAAGGATAAAAGCGGCGCAATAATTTATATAGGTAAAGCTAAAAAATTGCGCACAAGAGTATCGCAATATTTTAGAGAAGGTGCTGCGCATGATACAAAAGTTATGCGCATGGTTAATACTGCCTATTCGTTTGATGTAATTGTTACCCAAAGTGAATTTGAGGCATTAGTGCTTGAGTGCAGCCAAATAAAACAGCATAAGCCGAAGTTTAATATTTTACTGAAAGATGATAAGGGTTATTCTTATATTAAAATTTCAAACGAGGAGTACCCAAGAATAAGTTCTTGTTTTGCAAGTGAATTAGATAAAACATCTGTTTTTATTGGGCCGTATATGTCAAACTTTGCTGTAAATGAGCTTGTGCAAACAACTAACGATGTTTTTAAATTACCAAGGTGTACAAGAAAATTTCCGCAAGATTTTGGGAAAAAACGCCCTTGCTTAAATGCTTATATAGGCAAATGCATGGCTTTGTGCACAGGGGAAATAAGCAAAAGCACATATGAAGAAATAGTGCAGTCTGCCGAAAAAATGATAAGGAGCGGGCAAAGTGGAATTTTAAAGCAGCTTGAAGAAAAAATGTTGCAAGCGGCAGAAAAAACAGATTTTGAGCGCGCTGCATTAATAAGAGACCAAATAAAGGCAATTGAAAAGTTATCTAAAGGGCAAAAAATTATAAGAAGCGAAATAAAAGAGCAAGATATTTTGGCTTTTGCAGGCAGTGCGAATGCTACATGTGCCGCTATATTGCGCTTTAGGCAAGGGCAGCTTTCCGATAAAAAGGAATTCATGTTTTACGACACGCAAGATATAAATAGGCTTAGAGAAGAGTTTTTGCCGCAATATTATCTAAGCGAAAACGAAGAAATTCCAAGAAGCATAGCAGTTGATGCACTGCCCTCTGATGCGCAAGATTTAGAAAAGTATTTTTCTAATATTAAAGGCACGAGTGTTAAAATTATTTGCCCGAAAAGGGGCGATGTTTTGCAATTGATTGAAATGGCGAAAACAAATGCAACAGAGCGCCTTGCGAGAGAGAGCGGCAGATATGCCAAAGAGCAAAAAGTGCTTGATGAAGCGGCACATTTAATGGGGCTATCAAGCGTGCCCACAATAATTGAAAGCTATGATATATCTAACTGGGGCGATGGCACAAGCGTTGCGGGAATGGTGGTTTTCAATGACGGCAAGCCTTATAAAAGTGGGTACAGGCGCTTTAAAATGAAAGAAGTATTGGGCACAGATGACTATAAATCTATGCAGGAAACATTAAAAAGGCGCGTTGATGATTACAGCAAAGAGGGCGCTACGGGGCAGTTTGCCATTAAGCCTAATTTGATATTGTTAGACGGCGGCAAAGGGCAAGTTTCAGCGGTGAAAAAAGTGCTTAAAGGAACAGCATTTGACGATGTACCGCTTTTTGGAATGATAAAAGACGCAAAACATCGAACGAGAGGCCTTATAACAGCAAACGGCGATGAAATTGTACTTTCAATGCATAAAAGCGTTTTTGCCTTTATAACTCAAATTCAAGATGAAACACATAGGTTTGCGAACGATTACAGAAAAAGATTGCAAAAGGGTAAAACTTATTCATCGTCTTTGCAAAAAATAAGCGGTGTGGGCCCTGCTGCAACAAAAGCGCTAATGGCACATTTTAAAACAGTAAGTGCTATTAAAAGCGCTACAGAAGACGAGCTTTTGGAGGCAAAAGGTGTAAATAAAACCGTTGCAAAAGCCGTTGTTGAGTTTTATCGAAATACAGATTAAACTATGTTTTTTCTCAAAGTAAAAGTTATGTACATGTAAATTTGCAGTACAGCTTGTTTTTGGCTAAAAAGCTAAACAAAGCACTTAGTTATTGGCGGTGCATTAAATTAAAAAAATCAGAGATTTTTTAGAGGTATATCTTTAAAATACTTGATAATTTGACGCTAAAACATTATAATAATTTTAGGAGCAATGAAATGCGAATTATTGCCGGAGAGAGCCGAGGAATAAAACTGAAAACTTTACAGGGCAGTGAAATTGTAAGGCCAACTATTGAAAGAGTTAAAGAAGGCATTTTCAGCTCTATTCATTTTTTTGTAGAGGGTGCTCATGTTCTGGATTTATTTGCCGGAAGTGGGCAAATGGGTATAGAGGCCCTTTCAAGAGGTGCGGCGCACTGTGTTTTTATTGATGAGGATAAAAATGCTATAGACATAATAAAAAGCAATCTAAAAGCTGCAAATTTATTACAAAATGCAACTGTAATTCATACAGATGCAAGCAATTATTTGTTAAGGACACAAGAAAAGTTTAACTTGATTTTTTTAGACCCACCTTATAACAAGAGCATAATTGAAACAACACTACCCAATTTGCAAAATATTGTGTGTGATGATGCGATTATAATAGCCGAAACAGAACTGAATGCAAAGCTCCCTGAAAAAGCCGGGAAAATTACACTTAAAAAGCAGTATAAATATTCATCGGTGCGTGTAACAAAATATATTGTTGAAGAGTAGCTGGTTGTATTACAAGTTGCCTTAACGGAAAAGGAGTGCTAATTGAAAAGAATTGCAATTTGCCCCGGAAGCTATGACCCTGTTACAAACGGGCATATAAATATTATTGAGAGGACTGCGCTTTTATTTGATGAAGTTATAGTTCTTGTTTTAGTTAACCCAAATAAACAACCTATGTTTACGCCGAGCGAAAGAGTTGCTTTTTTAAAAAGAGTTACAAAAAATATTAGCAATGTGAAAATAGATTCCTATGAGGGACTACTTGCTCAATATGCGCAAAATATAGGAGCATGCACACTTATAAAAGGCCTTAGAGCTGTAACTGATTTTGAGTTTGAATTTCAACAAGCGCTTACCAATAAAAAACTTAACCCTAATTTAGAAACTATGTTCATGATAACAGATACAAATTTCATGTATTTATCGTCCAGTATATTAAAGCAAGTTGGATATTTTGGCGGTGATGTTAAAGAGTTTGTTCCGCCTGAAATTTATGATGATGTGCTACAGCGCATTACAAAGAAATAATTTGGAGGGTTTTATGAGAATTGATAATATAATTGATGAAATGGAAGAAGTAGTTGAAATATCGTCAAATGTTCCATTTATGGGCGGCAAAAAAATGGTTGATGTTGATAAGCTTAGAGATTTAATAGAAACTATGCGAGATAATATACCCCGTGAAATTGTTGAGGCTAAAATAATTTTGCAAGATAGAAAGCAAATTATTGCTAATGCAAATAAAGAAGCTGTTTCAATATTGCGCAAGGCTGAAGAGCAGGCAAGAAAACTTGTTGATAAAGAGGAAGTTGTTTTAAAAGCACGTGCTGAAGCAGCCAATATAGAAAGAGCACAGGCAAAAGCTGCAAAAAATATTCACGATAAAATGATGCAATATTGCGATAATATGCTTAAAGAAACCGAAGAGCTTATGGATAAAAATGTGAATGAGATTAATGTTTTAAGGAACTCGTTAAATATTAAAATGAAAAAATAGCTCACTGCTTTACACAATATATAGTAAAGTTAGGCTATTATATAAATTATAATTTTTTACTGCTACATATGCCGTTTCTTAATTTAAAACAGTAAATTATGCTGTAATACCAAGATTTATTATATTGTGTTCAAATATTTTATATTTCAAACTTAAAAACAATGTCAAAAATTGTCAAAGCTTATATCTTGACAATAAGTTCTAATTAGTATATTATATTAATAAATAAATAATATTACTTGTTCTTGAAAGGGTTGAAATATGGAAAAGCGCAATACAATGCAAAAAAAATTGGTTTTAGATGCAGTTTATTATTTGAAAAATCATCCTACAGCTGATGATGTTTACCGTTATGTTGTAAATGCACACCCAAATATAAGCAAAGCTACGGTTTACAGAAACTTATCAGGGCTTGCACAAGAAAAGCAAATACGCCACATTCAAGTTGGTGACGGTGCTGACAGGTTTGACTATAATTATGAAAGCCCGCATAACCACATTATGTGCACGGTTTGCGGAACATTTTGCGATGCGCCTTCTTTCAATGCAAAAGAAATTGATGAGTATGTTTCGGAAAATACGAATTTTAAGAATGTTAGCCATGAAATTATTTTAACGGGAGTATGTTCCGATTGCTATAATAATTAGCTAATAACACGATGTACATCGCTTTGAAATGCTGCAATTAGGTTTCAAAGCGTTTTTTTATGTTTGAATATAAGTTTTGATAGAAAAAACAAGGTTATGTTTTATGTAATATGTATTTATTAACAAAAAATATTTTAGATTAATAAATATGCTATTTAGTGTTTATATAGTTTTAAATACATGGTATAATATTATAAAAAGCAATTAGCAAAAAGGAGATTTTATATGAGTAGTTTTAGTTTAACACTTGATAAACTTACAAAGCAAATGCCTTTTGACGTTTTGCATAAGCCGTGCGAGCTGAATGAAATAAAAATTTGCACTGCAGATTTATATAGGCCGGGGTTGCTTTTAGCAGGCTATGATCAATTTGTTGATAACACACGCCTTTTAATTTTGGGTAATGCAGAAATGGGCTTTTTAGATACGCTTACTCCAGAAAAACGCAAGAAGCGTTTAGAAAGCTTAGTATCTTTTAAACCACCGGCTATAATAATTACAAGGCAATTGCCGGTAGATGAAGAATTAATAGCCTTAGCAAAACAATATGAAGTTGTTATATTAAGAACCTCTGAAAACACATCGGTTGTAATGAGCAATATTATTTCATTTTTAAGCGTAGAGCTTGCACAGCGCATTACAAGGCACGGTGTTTTAGTTGAAATATACGGTGAGGGCATATTAATTACCGGTGATAGCGGCATTGGAAAAAGTGAAACAGCGGTGGAACTTGTTAAGCGTGGGCACCGTTTAATAGCCGATGATGCAGTTGAGTTGCGCAGAGTTTCAAATAGAACAATTGTTGGAAGTGCACCTGAGAATATACGCCATTTTATTGAGCTGCGCGGCGTTGGTATTATAAATGTAGCGAGGGTTTTTGGTAGCGGTGCTGTTAAAGTAAGTGAAAAAATAGACCTAATCGTGCACCTTGAAACCTGGGATAAGACTAAAAATTATAACAGAACAGGCCTTGAAAACGATAAAACCGATATTTTAGGCATTGAATTAGCAAGCACAATTATTCCTGTTATGCCCGGAAGAAATTTAGCGGTGATTTTAGAGGCGGCTGCAATTAATAACCGCCAAAAGAAAATGGGCTATAATGCCGCAAAAGAGCTTATGGAAAAATTGGGTTATGCATACGACTAACGGTAAGCTAAAAGAGGTGAAACTTGATTAATTTTGTAGCAGATTTACATACACACACAAATGTTTCAACACATGCATTTAATACTATAACCGAAATGATTAAAAAAGCTAAAAAAATTGGCTTGTTTGCAATTGCAATTACAAACCATGCGCCCTTAATGCCAGATAGTGCGCATTTTTGGCATTTTTTAAACTTACTAAAGCTTGATAGTAAATTGGACGATATGTGGGTTTTAAAAGGCGTTGAGCTAAATGTGGTTGATGAAAGCGGTAAGCTGGATTTTTCAAATGATACACTAAAAGAGCTTTCATTCGATTGGGTAGTTGCCTCTATTCATAGAGATGTTGTTAATAAGCCGTTTAGCTTCGAGCTTGCAACGCAGCTATGGCTTAATGTTGTAAATAACCCTCATGTTGATATGCTGGGGCATTCAGAAATGGAAGATTACAAATACGATTACGATTTAGTTGCTAAAGAGTGTGCTAAAGCGAATAAAATTATAGAGATGAATGCAGGTTCTTCAATTGTAAGGCCGGGCAACGAGAAAAACCTTATTGAGCTTGCTAAAGCATGTATGAAAAATGAAACAAAAGTGGCAGTTAATACAGATGCCCACTCAATTTATGCATTGGGCAAATATTCAAATATACCTGAAATGTTAGCAGAATTGAACTTTCCGAATGAACTAATAATAAACGCAAGCGTTAATAGTTTTGTAAGCGAACTATCACTGCATAATAAGAAAATTGCTGTTGAGATGCAAAAAGAAATTACTTTGCAATAATTTATGTTTAGGGGGCACTTATGGGGGCACTTTTGTCGGTTGAAAACGAACTGAATAAATGCAGTATTACTTTTAAAAAAAATGAGAAATTAGCTAAACATACAACATTCAAAATAGGCGGAGAAGCCAAAATTTTTGCAATTCCTAAAAATGAAGCGGAACTTATCAAATTATTTGAAACTTGCAAAGAATTTAATGTGAGGTACTATGTTTTAGGAAAAGGCTCGAATATTTTATTTGCAGATGAGGGTTTTGACGGTGTTATTATCAAAATAGCAGATGCATTTTCACAAATATCGGTAAACGAAAATGAGATAACCGCTTATGCGGGAGCATCGTTAAGCGAACTTAGCAAAACCGCAAAAGAAAACAGTTTAGCTGGCCTTGAATTTGCCTATGGAATACCGGGCAATGTGGGCGGCGCGGTTTATATGAATGCAGGCGCTTATGGCGGAGAAATAAAAGATGTGATAAGTAGCGTTAGTTTTATTGATGATAATTTTAAAATTAGAACTTTAAGCAAAAACGAGCTAAATTTTGGCTACAGAACAAGCGATTTTGAAAAAAATAATTACTGCATTTTGAAAGCTGTTTTTTGCCTTGAGGCTTCTTGTAAAAATGAAATTAATGATAAAATGCAAAAATTTATGAGTAGCCGAATAGAAAAGCAACCGCTAAATATGCCGAGCGCCGGCAGCGCATTTAAGCGCCCGGTGGGTGCATTTGCAGGCGCTTTAATTGAGCAGTGCGGCTTAAGAGGTTACAGCGTTGGGGATGCTGCAATTAGCACAAAACACTGTGGGTTTATTGTCAATTTAGGCAACGCAACATGCAATGATGTTTTAACTTTAGCGGATGAAGTGTGTAAAACGGTTAAAGAAAAAACAGGCTACACGCTTGAAAAAGAAATAAGAGTAGTAAAATAAAGGAATGGTAATATATGAATTTGCTTATTGTTACGGGGCTATCAGGGGCAGGGAAATCTGTTGCGGTTAATGCGCTTGAAGATATTGGCTTTTTTTGCATTGACAATATACCCTCGAATTTACTGGCAAAATTAATGGATTTTTCAGAGCAGAGTGAAAACCCACTTGAAAAACTTGCCATTGTTTTAGATGTTAGAGGTTCAAGAAAAAACCAAGATATAGGCACAACACTTTTGCAATTAAAAGAAAGAAATATTGAATATAAAATTTTGTTTTTAGATGCTCAAAATGATGTGCTTGAGCGCAGATATAAAGAAACCAGAAGGCGACACCCAATTAGCATTATTTCAAATATTTCAACAGAGAAAGCCCTTGTTGAAGAACGCGAAATTTTAATGCCGCTTTTGCAAGAATGCGATTTTAAAATAGATACATCACTTTTATCCACTATGCAGCTTAAAGATAGAGTTACTTCGCTTTTTGTTAAATCTACAAGCGAGAATATGGTGCTGAATTTTACATCGTTCGGCTTTAAATACGGGCAACCAAAAGAAGCGGATATTGTTTTTGATGTGCGTTGTTTACCAAACCCGTTTTATATTCAAGAACTTAAAAACAAAACAGGTTTAGATAAAGAAGTTTCAGATTATGTAATGAGTTTTAGCGAAGCACAAGGCCTGTTAAAAAGAATGGAAAGCTTGCTTGAATACTCCTTGCCTCTTTATGTAAAAGAAGGCAAAAGCCAGTTAGTTATTGCTATAGGGTGCACAGGCGGTAAACATCGCTCGGTAACATTTGCAATAAAACTTGCTGAATTTTCAAAAGCATTGGGCTTTTTACCGCAAATTGAGCACAGAGATTTTCAAAGGCATTAAAGCTAAAATGTTTTACTCTGCGGCTTAGTAAATATTAGCATGTAAATTTATATGTAATGCAGGGCATAATCAAAATTTGAGGTAATTATGAGTTTTGCACGAGATGTAAAAAGTGAAATTATATCGAAAGATACGGCAAATAGTAGTTGTTGTAAAGTGGCAGCGGCTTATGCAGGTGCTTGCTTTGGCAAGCACTTTGATGATAAAGGCGTAATAATCCATACAGAAAATGAATATATAGCGGCTTTTGCAAAGAAATTGTTTACTAAAATAGGCGTTCGCTCTGAATACTATTTGAAAGGCAAGCAGAATTTCGGGCTTTATGAATTTGCCGTTAAAAACGAGAATGACATAGTCAAAATGCTTGAGAATTTTGGGCACAGCGGTAAAGAAACATCAGTTAGAATAAACAGTGATATTTTCTTGTGTAAAAACTGCGTAAATACATTTATATCGGCGGCATTTGTTTTTTGCGGAATTATTACAAACCCTGAAAAAGAGTATAATTTAGAGTTTTTATCTAATAAGTACTTGCTGATGAATGATTTTTCGGCTTTGCTATTTGCACAAAGTTTTACACCTAAACTTACTACTCGTAAAGGGCTTAATGTTTTATATATTAAAAAAAGTGAGCAAATAGAAGATTTGCTCACTTTTATGGGCGCGGGCTTTTGTGCTCTCACCGTTATGAATACAAAAGTTTATAAAGATATTAGAAATAAGGCAAACAGAATAACTAATTGTGAAACTGCAAATATAGATAAAACAGTAAGGGCTAACCAGAATAGCATAATGGCGATAGAATATTTGCAAAAAAACAACGCCTTTAACACATTGCCAAAGCAGCTTATTCAAGTTGCTTTGTTAAGACAAAAAATGCCGGAAGCGCCCTTAAAAGATATAGCACAAATGTGCGAGCCGGAAATAAGCAAAAGCGGGCTTGCACACAGGTTCAAAAAAATAGAAGAAATAGCAAAGCAATTGCAAAACAAAAATTCTAATAATAGTGCTGAGGTTTAAGCAAATGAAAGAAACAAGGCAGTTTACACATTTACACGTGCATACGGAATATAGCCTACTGGACGGTGCTTGCAGAACAGACAGAATGATGGAACACCTTAAGGAAATGGGCCAAACGGCGGTGGCAATTACAGACCATGGCAGTATGTTTGGCGTTATAGATTTTTTTAAGGCCGCAAAAAAAGAGGGAATTAAGCCTATTATAGGCTGTGAGGTTTATGTTGCCACTCGCTCGCGTTTTGATAAAGTAAATAAAATAGACGGCAATTATCACTTAGTGCTTTTATGTAAAAATGAAACAGGCTACAAAAACTTAATCAAAATTGTTTCCAAAGGCTATACCGAGGGCTTTTATAACAAGCCGCGTGTTGATTATGATTTACTAAAAACACACAGCGAGGGTTTAATTTGCCTGTCTGCGTGCCTTGCTGGTGAAATTCCCAGAAAATTGCTTGCAGGTGATTATAACGGCGCAAAAGATTGTGCGCTTAATTTCTTAAGCATATACGGCGAGGGTAATTTCTACCTTGAAATTCAAGACCATGGCCTTGAAGATCAGCGCTTGGTGTTGGCAGAGCTTGTAAAATTAGCTAAAGAAACGAATATACCATTAGTTGCAACAAATGATGCACACTATATAACAAAAGAAGATAATAGAATGCATAGTGTTCTGGTGTGTATTCAAACCAATAAAAGCATTTATGATGAAGATAAATTAGAGTTTGGAACTGACGAGTTTTATTTAAAAAGTACTAAAGAAATGTACGAGCTGTTTGCGCTGTGGCCAACGGCATGTGAAAACACAAATATTATAGCTGAAAAATGCAATTTTGAGTTTGAGTTTGGTGTTACTAAATTGCCGTATTTTGAAGCGCCGAATTCGCTTACAAATAAAGAATTTATGCAAAAACTATGCTTTGAGGGGCTGGGCAAACATTACGGTGCAAACCCAGAGGAGCATATAATAAAGCGCCTTGAATATGAAATTGACGTTATTGAGAAAATGGGCTATATAAACTACTTTCTAATAGTGTACGATTTTATTAATTATGCAAGAACCAATAATATACCTGTAGGCCCGGGCAGGGGAAGCGGCGCCGGTAGTATTTGCGCATATTGTATGGGCATAACAGATATAGACCCCGTTAAATACCAATTGTTGTTTGAGCGCTTTTTAAACCCCGAGCGTGTTTCAATGCCCGACTTTGATATAGATTTCTGCTATGAAAGGCGCCAAGAAGTTATTGACTATGTAGTTAGAAAATACGGCGAAGACCATGTTGCGCAAATTATAACATTTGGCACAATGGCGGCTCGCCTTTCAATAAGAGATGTTGGCAGGGTGCTTGAAATACCGTACCAGAATGTGGACATAATAGCAAAGCTTGTTCCCACCGAGCTTAAAATGACGCTGAAAAGGGCGCTAAGTGTATCTAAAGAGCTTAAAGCGAAGTATGATAACGACGAGCAAGTTAAAGAGTTAATTGACTTAGCCGGCAAAATAGAAGGCATGCCACGCCACGCCTCTACCCATGCTGCAGGCGTTGTAATAACGCCAAAGCAGGTGGACGATTATGTGCCGTTAAGCAGTAACGACGGAAATACTGTAACGCAGTTTACCATGACGACAATTGAAGAGCTTGGCCTTTTAAAAATGGACTTTTTAGGCCTTCGCACTTTAACGGTTTTGCACAATGCCGAAAAAAGCATAAGAGAGCATAATACTGATTTTAAGCTTGATAATATTTCTTATGAAGACGAAAAAGTGTTTGAATATATTTCAAGTGGTGCAACATCAGGCGTTTTCCAGCTTGAATCCAGCGGGATGACACAAGTTATAACATCGCTTAAACCCAAGAGCATTGAGGATATCATAGCCGTTATTTCGCTTTATCGCCCCGGCCCTATGGACAGTATTCCAAAGTATATTAGCAATAGCCAAAATGCAGGGCAAATAAAGTATAAAACAAAGCAACTTGAGAGCATTTTATCGGTAACTTATGGGTGCATAGTTTACCAAGAGCAAGTTATGCAAATTTGCCGTGAGCTTGCAGGTTTTTCCTACGGGCAAGCGGATATTGTGCGCCGTGCTATGAGCAAGAAAAAGCACGATGTTATGGAAAAAGCACGAAAAGACTTTGTTTACGGTAGCAAAGAAGAGGGCAATGAGTGCAAGGGCTGTGTTGCAAACGGTATACCTGCAAATATTGCAAATGAAATTTTTGATGAAATGTCGGGGTTTGCCTCTTATGCATTTGCTAAATCTCATGCGGCGGCTTATGCGGTTATAGCTTACCAAACAGCTTATATGAAATATTACTACACCTGTGAATTTATGGCTGCAACTTTAACAAGTTTTTTAGATAGCACAGATAAAATTATTGAGTATACCGCTGAGTGTAGACAATTAAACATAAAAGTGTTACCGCCCGATATTAATAAAAGTGATGTAGGCTTCACAAGCTTGCAAAATACTATTCGCTTTGGGCTTTTGGCTTTGAAAAATGTAGGCAGGAACCTTATTACAACTGTTGTTAACGAGAGGAAAAAAAGTAATTTTAAAAGCCTTTACGATTTTTGTAAAAGGCTTTACGGCACTGAAATTAACAGGCGTGCGGTTGAAAGTATGATAAAAGCAGGTGCTTTTGATGAAATAGAGCCGAATAGAAGAACGTTAATAGAAAATTTAGAAAGTATATTAAAAAGCGTTGAAAATGATAGCAGAAAGAATTTATCGGGGCAGTTAGATTTGTTTTCCTCTTTCGGGGAACAGGCAAACAGCGATTTTAAAATGCGTGAATTTTCCGAGTTTGCGCACGATATTAAACTGCAAATGGAAAAAGAAGTTAGCGGGCTATACCTTTCAGGGCATCCGCTTGAAAAATACAGTAATATTATTACAAAGCTAAGCGCAGGAAATATTAGCAGCTTTTTAAATGATGAAGCGCTTGAATACGATGGTAAAGATGTATGCCTTGTGTGCACTGTTGTTAAATTGAAAACTTTAACAACAAAATCGGGCGCTTTAATGGCTTTTGTTACTATAGAAGATTTAACAGGTGTGATGGAGATGTTAGTTTTTCCGAAAACCCTTGAAAAATGCTCTACATTAATTAGGGAAAATGCTGTTATAATTGTTAGGGGTAAAATTAGCGCTAAAGAAGAAGAAAACGCGAAATTACTCGCCGATAAAATAACAGATATTAATGAGGGTGAGCAGGAAAAATTAATGCAAGATACAAGCTCAAACAATGGGCTGTGGCTGCGCGTGGCAAGTAGAAACAGTAACGAGTATAAAGAAATTTTAAAATTGCTTTCAATTTTTGAGGGAGCAACACCGGTGTTTTTTTACATTGAAGACGAAAAATTGCGAATAAAAACGCCAAGGAAAATGTGGTGCACCTGTACAGAGCAATTACTTTATGAGCTAAAAAAGTTAATTGGCAATGAAAATGTAGCGCTAAAAGATTGAATATTGTATTATTGATATGTAATAATAATGCAAATCCAGTTATTAGAAATTATATTATTGAATTTTATATTAAATAATAGTATAATTATTGAAGAATTCAATTTAATTGAAAGGACAATTAATAATGAATAAGGAAATTAAAACAATAGGCTTGCTTACAAGTGGGGGAGATGCACCCGGAATGAATGCCGCTATTAGGGCAACAGTTCGTGCGGCTATATCCAAGGGCTTTAACGTTAAAGGTGTGCGCCGTGGATATAACGGGCTTTTAACAGATGAAATTATTGATATGAATTTAAGAAGTGTTTCTGAGATAATTCATAGGGGCGGCACTATTTTGTATACTGCAAGGTGCCTTGAATTTATGGAGCTTGAGGGTCAAGAAAAAGCAGCGCAAACATGCCGTGAACATGGTATAGATGCCATGGTTGTTATTGGGGGCGACGGCTCTTTCCGTGGCGCGAAAGACCTTGCGGCGCAAGGCATTCCGTGCATAGGAATACCGGGAACAATTGATAACGATATAGCTTGTAGCGATTACACTATAGGTTACGATTCCGCAATGAACACTGCAGTTGAAATGATAGATAAATTGCGCGATACAACACAAAGCCACGATAGGTGCAGTGTTGTTGAAGTTATGGGCAGAAAAGCGGGATATATAGCTTTAAACACAGGCATAGCATGTGGTGCGCTTGTAACATTAATACCTGAAGTGCCTTATGATATAGATAGAGATATTATAAGCAAAATGCGCAGAACGCAAAAAACAGGCAAACAACATTTTATTGTTATAATTGCGGAAGGCGTTGGACGCGCTTCAGACTTAGCAGACGATATACAAGAGCGCACAGGAATAGATTCAAGAGCGACAGTGCTTGGGCATGTGCAACGTGGCGGTGCACCAACTCTGCGCGACAGAGTAACAGCAAGCCGAATGGGATACCACGCAATAGATTTGTTAAAGCGTGGCATTTATAACAGAGTAGTTGCAACTAAATCTGAATCTGTTGTTGATTATGATATAGATGTAGCACTTGCAATGCATAAAACAATTGAAACAAATATGCTTGATATTGCAAGCGCTATTTCAATTTAGTTTATTTAATAATGCAGTTTATAAAAAAGGCGGATGTTTTTAACGTTCGTCTTTTTTGTTTTAGAAAAAAGGCTGTTTTATAATATTTACTCTACTTGTTTAAAAGCAATTTTTTAATTTTAAGCACATTTTGCACATTTAAGCCATTTTACGAATATGATTATTTAAGAGATAATAATTGTAATGGTAAAAGGGGTAAATTATGCGTAGATGGAGAAAAAGAGTTTACCGTGCAAAAAAAGGCAAGAAAATGTGTGTTCAAGTAAAAAAACCAACAAAGCGTTTAATAAAAGCATTATGCATAAGCTTTATTGTTGTGTTTGTTTTGGTGCTTATTGATATGCAAATTAGCGATATAGTTAAAACTATGGCTGAATACCAATGTAGAACCATTTCAATGTTAGCTATGAATGAAGCGGTTATTGAGCATCTTGAAGAAAACCCTAATTTAGGCGATGGCATATTAATTTTAAAAGAGAACGCAGATAAAAGCGTCGCAAGTATAACAGTTGATACTTCTAAGTTAAACGAAGTTAAAGCTACACTTACAAAAGCAGTTGCCGAGCGCCTTATGCAACTTGAAAAACAAGATATGAAAATACCTTTAGGCACATTATTAGGCTGGCAAATCCTCTCGGGCAGAGGTCCTGATATTAATTTGCAAATCATGCCAACATCTTTTGTGCACTCCAGCACAGAAAACCATGTTGACAGCACCGGTATTAATCAAACACATCATAGCATATCTGTGCATTTCACTGTGGAAATGAGCGCAATGGTACCGGGTTATACAACAAGCATTATTGTAGAAAACGATGTAACGGTGGCAGAAACATTAATAGTTGGAAATGTCCCTAATTTTTATGCAAATAGCCCATAAATTTTTTGTTTTCAACGTGTATTCAAGTGAAAAATATGCTATAATAAATTAAGCGCTTTAGCCGATAAATTGTAACGCGTTTTTAATATTTGAAGCCAAGCGCATTATCAATTATATGCTATTTAAAAGCCGTTTGCATTATATAAAGTTAGTTGAATTTTTTTGCAAAATTTGTAGCTTATAAAAAGTAAAATAATCATTAAGAGGTGAGCGGAAATTACGAATAAAATAAAGAAGGAATACAGCGAATTGAAAGCGCAAATAATGCGGCACAACGAGCTTTATTACAATGAAGATGCACCGCAAATCAGCGATTTTGAATATGATATGCTTCAAAGGCAATTGCAAGAAATTGAAAAGGCGTATCCACAGCTTTTAGATGAAAAATCGCCAAGCACAAAAATAGGCGCAAGTGCTTTAAGCCGTTTTGAAAAAGTTGAGCATGTAGTTAAAATGGAAAGCCTTCAAGATGCTTTTTCAAAAGAAGAAGTTGAAGATTTCGATAGAAGAGTAAAGGAATTTGAGTTTTCGAGCGAATATGTAGTTGAAACAAAAATTGACGGCTTATCTGTTAGCTTAGAATATGTAAACGGCGTGTTTACAAGAGGCTCTACAAGGGGAGACGGTTTAATTGGTGAAAATGTTACAGCAAATTTAAATACAATTGCAAATGTGCCTAAAATTATAAAAAATGCACCTGCGTTTCTTGAGGTGCGCGGTGAAGTTTATATGCCGCACAAAGAATTTTTG
>CAYJPD010000003.1:0-15277 GCA_964371975.1 uncultured Bacteroides sp. | reverse complement strand
GAAATTGAGCGCATAAAAAATTCAAGGGGCAATTTGCCTTATGATATTGATGGTGCAGTGGTAAAGCTAAATAATTTTGCACAAAGGAATATTATGGGTAGCACAGCAAAAAGTCCACGCTGGGCTATAGCTTATAAATATCCGCCGGAAGAAAAAGAAAGTGAATTAACGGCCATTGAAATAAATGTGGGGCGCACAGGAGTTTTAACGCCCACTGCCGTTTTTGAGCCTGTTTTGCTTGCGGGAACAACTGTTTCGCGCGCAGTTTTGCACAATGCAGACATTATTAACAAACTAAATGTCAATGTGGGCGACACAATTAAAGTGCGCAAAGCAGGCGATATTATACCCGAAGTTGTGCAGGTAACAAAGAAAGGCAGCTTGCAAAACAGCTTTCAAATGCCTGAGTTTTGCCCTTCTTGCAATGCGAAAGTTGTGCGCTTTGAGAACGAGGCGGCTTTAAGGTGTACAAACCCGGAATGCCCCTCGCAGATGCTTCGCAATATAATTCACTTTGCCTCGCGCACAGCAATGGATATAGAAGGCCTTGGTCCGTCTGTTGTAAGCCAACTTGTTGAAAATGAATTTATAAAAAATGCTGCCGATATATACTATATTAAAAAAGAGCAATTATTAACTTTAGGCAAATCTGTTGATTTATTTGCAGATAATTTGCTGAATGCTATTGAGCGCTCTAAGCAAAATAATTTGGATAAATTAATTTTTGCGCTTGGTATACGCAATATAGGCGCTAAAGCAGCAAGCTTATTGGCAAAACGTTTTGGGACTATGCAAAATTTGCAAAATGCCACTGCTGAGGATATAAATGAAATAGAAGGCTTTGGCGGCATTATGAGCGAGAGCGCTCTTGACTTTTTTGCCAAAGAGGGAACTAAAGATTTATTGCACCGCTTAGAAAATGCAGGCGTGAATATGCAATATGAAGGCGAGAGTTTATCAAATAAACTTTCCGGCTTAACAATAGTTGTTACGGGAACATTGCCAACACTATCAAGGGTGCAAGCGCAGGAGCTTATAGAGAAAAACGGCGGTAAAACAGCAAATTCAGTGTCGAAAAAAACAAGTTATGTGTTAGCGGGTGACGCTGCCGGCTCTAAGCTAACAAAGGCGCAAAGCTTGGGCATAAACATTTTAAGCGAGCAAGAGTTCTTACAGCTTATTGAAGATTAAATAGGCACATAAAACAAGTAAAAACTTTTTTATAAAAGAAAAGCACAAAGCAGATAATTTTGCTTTGTGCTTTTCTTTTTGCGTTGTTATTAATTAAAATTTATGCACTTATAAAAATTAGATTTTTTATTATCATAGCTGTATTTAGCACATGTTAAATTATAAATGTATAAAAACTGTTCTACATTTACGTTTTAAATCATAAGCTATAGCAAGTAAAAAAGGAAGTGAAATATGGAAAATGAATATAGTAGCTATAAAAGTGCGATTGCGCAGTTGCCATTGCGCTTTAAGCATATTTTAGAAAATATACCCGGTGAAATTGCAAAAAATGCTACAGAAATAAGGCTGAGAAGTGGGCGCCCCATAGTAATAAGGTGCTTTAATACTGTTTGGTACATTAGCAAAAATTCAATAGCTCAAGATAAAATAAGTGAAAGCTGTTTTGTTTTAAGCCATGAAAATATAGGGGAATGTTTTAAGGCACTTTGCGCTTTCTCTGTTCACAGCTATGAAAATTACATAAAAATGGGCTTTATACCATTGCCGGGTGGCCACCGCGTGGGTATTAGCGGCACAGCAATATGCGATGATTTCTCTATTAACACAATTAAAAACATTAGCTCGCTTAATATAAGAATTGCCCGCACAAAAAAAATGCCGTGCGATGAAAGCATTTTGCAATTAGTTAAAAGCAACAGCAATGGAATTATTTTAGCAGGCGAGCCGGGGAGCGGAAAAACCACTGTGCTAAGAAGTATAATGCATTTGTTTAGTGAAGAAAATTTGAATATTTCAATTGTAGACGAGCGTTTTGAAATTTCGCCCATAAGCAATTACGGTTTTTGCGAAGAAATGCCTGTACACTGCGATGTATTATCGGGCTACCCGAAGCATTTAGGTATGCTACATGCGCTGAGAAGCCTTGCGCCCGATATTATTATTTGCGATGAAATTGGCAGCTTTGAAGATGTACATGCAGTTAAAGCCGTAGCAAATGCAGGCGTTAAAATAATTGTTAGCATGCACGCTGAAAATTTAAGCGCAATAAAGCGCCGCCCGCAGGCAAAAGAAATATTGCAGACAGGAGCGTTTGATAAAATAATTTTTCTTTGCGGCAAAAAAACGCCGGGGAAAATTAGAGAGGTGATACATTTTGCAAATGATGTTTAAAGTGTTCGGCGTCGTTTTTGTTGTGTTTTTCTGCACTGTTTTCGGTATGAAAAATGGCCAAATATATATAAAGCGAAGTGAATTATTAAGCGAAATAGCGTTTTATTTAACCGATATAAAAAACAATTTGATATATAGAAAAGATACAAAGCAATTTATATTAAAACATGTTGGGTTAAATACAAATTTAAAACATGTTAATTTGAAAATTACAAAAAACAACTTGCAAGATTTTGAATGTGAACTTGAAAAAGAAATAGATAAGTTTACAAAAGAAAACAATATATGCTTAAAAGAAGACGAGCTATTACTATTTAAAAGCACATTGTTTGAGCTTGGTAGCACAGGCAGTAAAGAAGAAGAGCAAAAACTATTATATGCAATTGAATTTTTTGAGGAAAAGGCAAAAATATCAAGTGGTAAAGCAAAGGAGCAAAGCAAGCTTTATAGAACTTTGGGATTTTGCTCAGGCGTAGCAATAGCTTTAATGCTTTTATAAAACAAGGAGTTTAAAATAATGGATATAGATTTTATTTTTCGAATAGCGGCAATTGGCATAATAGTTTCTGTGTTAAACCAGCTTTTAATACGCTCTGGCAGGGAAGAACAGGCAATGATGACAACGTTAGCAGGCTTGATTGTGGTGCTTATGATGATTATTACGCAAATAAGCGTTTTGTTTGAAACAATAACGCAAGTGTTTGGTTTATAACATGCAGTGGCTTAATATATTTGCTTTTTGTATAGTTGCTATGTTCTTATATAGTTTTTTGAAGCAATATAACAGTACTTATGCATTTTTACTTAGCCTAAGCGTTGGGGCCGGAATTGTAATAATGGCGCTTATGTATGCACAGCCGCTTTTTAACTTTTTAAACAGCTTAGTTCAGTTTAACGCCATAGGGGACTTCTCTGTAATATTTAAAGCTGTGGGAATATCTGTTATAGCAAGTTTTGCGCAAGATTTATGCAAAGAAAACAACAATGATGCCCTTGCAGGAAGAATAGAGCTAATAGGAAAAGTGATGATACTTATAACAGCTATACCATTATTTTCAACATTAACCGAAATTATTTTGGAGCTACTTTAATGAAAAAAGGACTTAAAAAAACTATTGTTTGCTTTGTAAGTGTATGTTTGATTTTAACAAATTCGCATTCCAACGTACAAATTTTTGCAAACGAGTTACAAAATGAAAACAGTGCATATATTTATGAAAGCGAATATGAAATTTTGCCCGAATGGAAAGAAACTATTGACAGCGCACCTATACAGAGCGAAGAGTTTATTGAAATGAGCATATTAGATATGATATATGCTATTTTTAATACCGCAAAAGAAAATTTTTTTGGGCCGTTAACACTATTTGCGAGCTTGTGCGCTGTTATGATAATTGTTAGTGCGGTGAAAAGCATAAGCGATAATAATAAAAACAGTACAATGTTTAGCTTAATAGATAGCATATCTGCAATATTTGTGTTTACAGTAGCATGCACACATTTGCTTGGCTTATTTGAAGTAATCACTACTACGATGATTGATGGTGAAATATACTTGAAATCTTTCATTCCAATATTTGCAGGTGTTCTTTTAAGCAGTGGCCAGGTAGGTGCATCTGCAATTTACAGTACAGTTTTTTTTACAATGGTAAATATTACCTCGCAAATGTTAACGGGCTTGGTAATGCCGTTTGCAAGGATTATTTTAGCCTTACATGCAGCAGCTGCAATTGATAACACTATAAACTTAAACAAATTTGCAATAGATAGCGCAAAGTGGCTAAAATGGCTTTTAGCCGCCGCCGCTACTATATTTGCAACGGTACTAAGTTTGCAAACTGTTTTTGCCCAAACAGCCGATAGCGCTGCAATGAAAGCAGGTAAATTTTTAATAGGAACAAGTGTTCCTGTTGTTGGCCGGGCGGTTTCCGACGCTTTAAGCAGTGTGTTTGCGGGAATGAAAGTTGTTAAAGGCTCAATTGGGTTTGCGGCAATAGCTTTCATAGCGGCCATTTTTTTACCTATTATTATTCAATGTGCTTTATATCATATTTCCTTTAGTTTGTCTTCGTTAGTTGCAGGCGCAATGGGCAATAAAAAAATGCAAAGTGTACTTGACGGCTGCACATCATGCATTGGAATATTAATTGCAATAGTGTTGTTTTTTAGCCTTATAGTTATTTCATCAACATTATTAATGGTAGTTGTTGGAATGGGGGGTTAAAGCACTTGTTTAATTGTAAAAAGCAGTAGTGTTGAGCGCTACTGCCAGGGAGGTTAAGTTTATGCAAAATATAAGAGAGTGGGCACTTGCAGTTTGCATGGCCTGCATAGCACTTGGAATATTACAACAATTTGTAAATGTAAAAGGAAATTTTTCTGTCATAAAATTGGTGATGACACTATATATTTTAATAACAGCATTTGCTCCTTTGAACTTAAATCAAGAAATGAATATAAACTTCGATGATTATTTTGAAGAGCAAAGTTATGAGCTTACTTCGCAAGAACTCGTTTTAAACATGGCGCAGTTGAATTTAAAGCAAGAAATATTAAACGTGTACACGCAAAACGATGTGAGCGTTAAGGATGTTAAGGTGTATTTAGAGAATGAAGATAATATTTCAATATCCTCAATTTCAATTATTGCGCATGGGCAAACAGATACTCAAAAGGCGGTAGATTTAGCAAAAACAGCGCTTGATACCGATGTAGATATACAAATAATAAGTGAGGAATAATATTATGGATTTTAAAAAAGAATTTATAGAAAAAATTAACTTTTCAAGCTTGTTCAAAAAGAAGAATGCTCTTTTTTTAATAGGTTTAGCGGGAATATTTTTGCTCTTTTTGTCTGATTTAATGGCTGTGCCAAGCACAGAGCAAGCAGAGGAAATTAATGTGCAAAGCGCAGATTATTCGTTATTGCAAGCAGAAAGCTATGCAAAAGATTTGGAAGTGCGCCTTTCAGAGCTATTAAAAAGCATAGAGGGCGCAGGCAATTCAAAAATTATGATAACGCTTGAAACACCTATACAAATGGTGTATGCAAAAAACACAAATAATGAGAGTGAAACAATAACAAATGAGGATGGAAGCACAAACACGCAATATTCAAACCAGAGCGAGCATTTAATTTTAAACGATGCAAATAATGATATTCCATTAATAGAAATGCAGTTGTTGCCGGAAATAAAAGGGGTTGCGGTAATTTGTGAGGGGGGCGATGAAATAACGGTAGTTTCGCGTATAACAGAACTGGTTTCGGTAGTGCTGGGGGTGCCATCAAACCGTATCTGTGTAACTAAAATGAATTTAACGAAGGAGTAATTATGAAAACACTAAAGAATAAGCGCAATATAACATTATTAACACTTGTATTGGCACTTGGAGTAGCTGTTTACTTGAATTGGCAATATGCCAGAACCGCAAGTGATATGTTATCTTCAGACGCACTCGCTGTAGACACAAACCTAACACAGCCGGCAGAAATGAGCAGTGAACAAGACTTGGTTTTAGAGGCTTTGCCGAATAAAAACTACGGTGATGCGCAACTTGTTGCAGTTGGAGAAAGCAATGAATTTTTTGATGAAGCACGTTTAAACAGAGATAAAGCAAGAGATGAAGCGCTTGACAAATTGCAAACAAGTTTAAAAGATGCAAATTTAACACAAGAGGAAAAAACAGCCTTAACAAGTGAAGTTACCAAAACTGTTGAAAGTATTACCACTGAAAGTGATATAGAAAGCCTTATTAAAGCTAAAGGTTTTTCAGACTGTGTTGTTTTTATAGACAGCGGCAAAGTTCATGTTACTGTTAAAACAGGCGGTGGCGCGTTGGATAGTAACGATGTTGCAAAAATAAGAGATATAATATTAAGTAAATATGAAACTCAAGCGCAAAATATAACTGTGGTTGAAGTACAATAAAATAAAATACATAATTAATTTTTAAATGCAAAGCTATTTTTAAAATGCTATTTACGCTGCGCTAAACACAAATATAACTATTAAATGCGATTGACAAATTCAATCGCATTTTTGTTTTTTTGTATTTTTAATTACAATAATATATTTTCTGATTTTAATAGCAATAGTACACATAATACTTTTAAAATGATGAATAAATATATATAATAAAACATGTTGTATATTAAGCGCTTTTGATGTATAATTAGTTTGCATTATAACCAAATAATTAATAGAAGAAATATATTTAGAGGATAAAATTATATGAATATTATTGTTGTGGGCGCAGGGAAAGTTGGCGCAGCTATAGCAAGCAATTTATGTGCGGAAGACCATGATGTAACTATTATTGATAAAAATGAAAGCCATTTAGAAGAGCTTATGAATGAAAACGATATTCAAACCGTTAATGGCAATGGTTTGATATATTCGGTTTTATCTGAAGCTGAGGTTTCAAAGGCATATTTAGTAATTGCAACTACAGGTTCTGACGAAATTAATTTGCTTTGCTGTATTACAGCAAAAAAAATGGGTGCAAGGCATTGTATTGCAAGGGTTAGAAACCCGAACTATATAAATCAAATTCCGTTTATGAGGACACAAATGGGGCTTTCTATGATAGTAAACCCCGATTTTCAAACGGCACTTGAAATTTCAAGGATGTTGAGATTTCCCTCTGTTATAAATATTGAAAGCTTTTCAAAAAACAGGGTAGACTTAATTGAGATAAAAGTTGGAAAAGACAGCAAGCTTGCAAATATACCTCTTTCTAAGCTAAATGAAGCATTAAACTTGAAAGTGCTTGTATGCGCTATACAAAGTGGCGATGAAGTTCTTATTCCAAAGGGAAATGTTAAGCTAAAAGAAGGCGATAAAATTCATTTAACAGCCTCCCATGCAGATTTAAATAAGTTTTTCAAAAGCGTTGGCATAATAAAAAATCCTATTAAAACAGTTATGATAATTGGCGGTGGTAGAATTGCTAACTATCTTGCAAGCCAGCTGTGCGAAATAGGAATGAAAGTTAAAATAATTGAAAATAACCCTGATATTTGCTTAAGTCTTTCTGAAATACTGCCAAAAGCAACAATTATTCACGGCGATGGAACAAGGCAAGAAATATTGCTTGAAGAGGGCATTGAAACAGTTGACGCATGTGTATCACTAACGGGTATAGATGAAGAAAACATGATAATTTCTATGTATGCCCAAACAAAAAATGTGAGAAAAGTTCTAACAAAAATTAACAGAGATGCACTTATAGACCTTGCGCGCAATTTTGAATATGACAGTATAGTTTCACCAAAAGCTACAACGGTTAACACTATTTTGCAGTATATTCGCGCAAAGCAAAACGCAAAGGGCAATAGCATTAAAACATTAAACAAACTTATGGGTGGGCGCGCTGAGGCCTTAGAATTTTTTATAAGCGCCAAAACAAATTGGCTTAACATTCCTCTTAAAGACTTGAAAATTAGAAATGATGCCATAATAGCAGGCATAGTGCGCGCTAACAACACTGTAATACCTGATGGCGATGATGTTATAAAGTTTAACGATAATGTTATAGTTGTAACAACAAACAGGCATATTAAAGATATTGATGATATATTTACTACATTGTAAAAAAGGACAATTTAGCTATGAATTATGCGGTGGTATTCAGAACATTAGCAAGAATAATGGTTATAGTAGCACTACTTTTATTTATTCCGATGGTAGTATCATTTTACTTTAGAGAGAGCATTTTTTATGTTTATTTAATTCCTATTGTGATAATTATTGCTCTTGCAGCGGCTATGAATTTTTTACCTAAAAAGAAAACAATGATGTATGCAAAAGAGGGTTATGTAATAGTTGCATTAAGCTGGATATTACTTTCAGCTTTCGGGTGCTTGCCGTTTGTTATAAGCGGCGCAATACCCTCGTTTGTTGATGCGTGGTTTGAGACGGTATCGGGTTTTACCACAACAGGAAGCAGCATTTTAACAGATATAGAGGCTTTGCCTAAAAGCTTGCTTTTTTGGCGAAGCTTCACACACTGGATAGGCGGCATGGGCGTTTTAGTGTTTGTTTTGGCGGTTTTGCCAAGTATGCAAGGCACTGAAATGCACTTAATGCGTGCGGAAGTTCCGGGGCCGAAAGTTAGCAAACTTGCAAGTAAAATGCGCTTTACGGCAAGGCTTCTTTACGGCATATATTTTGGGTTAACTGTGCTTGAAATTATAGCACTTAAAATTGCAGGTCAACCGTTTTTTGATAGCGCAGTAAATGCATTTGCAACTGCCGGTACAGGTGGATTTTCTGTTTTAAACACAAGCATAGGCGGCTACAATAGCCCGGCAGTTGAATATATTATCAGCATTTTTATGTTATTATTTGGCGTAAATTTTAACTTGTTCTATTTTATTTTAATAAGGAAATTTTCGCAAACATTTAAAAATGAAGAGCTAAGAACTTATTTATTAGTTATTGCAAGCGCTATAACTCTTATTGTAATTAATATTTATCCTATGTACGATAATTTTGAAAGTGCTTTCAGGGCTGCACTTTTCCAAGTTTCGTCTATAATAACAACAACGGGCTTTGGCACGGCAAACTTTAATACATGGCCTGTTTTTTCACAGGCAATATTAGTGTTTTTAATGTTTATGGGTGCCTGTGCCGGTTCTACAGGCGGCGGTATAAAAGTTTCGCGCATAGTTATTTTATTTAAGCAGGCAATTAAAGAAGTGAAACGCACATTAAATTCAAGATATGTAACCGTTATTAAAATGGACAATAAGGCAATTTCTCCATCTGTTTTAAGTGGTGTAAGCTTGTTTTTTATTGTGTATATCTTTATACTTTCCATTTCAATTTTACTGCTTTCATTAGATGGCTTTGATTTAACAACAACCACAACCGCCGTTATTGCTTGTATAAACAATATAGGCCCCGGCCTTGGCGAAGTTGGCCCTGTGGGCAATTATTCTACTTTCAGCGATTTTGGTAAAATATTGCTTAGCTTTAATATGCTTGTAGGTAGGCTCGAAATTTTCCCAATGCTTTTATTGTTTTATCCGCGCACTTGGAGTAGGGCTTAAATATTAGATATTGTAATTAGGAGGCTTTTATGAAAAGGAAATACTCGAAAGAAGAAGTTTGGCAAAACATGCCCGGAAGATTATATATAAATAAAGATGATGCAAATATTTTTGTGAGAAGAAAAGGCAGTGGCTCTTGGACAATGAACTTAGGAAATAAGTGGACATGGGTTATTATGTGTGCGGAATCGCTTTTAGTTGTAACATTATTATCGCTTTTTATATAAACTAAAGTGAAACGGCAGTGACAAATTTGTCACTGCCGTTTTTAATAGGCTCATTGTC
Organism: uncultured Bacteroides sp.; assembly: GCA_964371975.1. Taxonomy (GTDB): domain Bacteria; phylum Bacillota; class Clostridia; order Oscillospirales; family Ruminococcaceae; genus Ruthenibacterium. The sequence goes on along the minus strand of CAYJPD010000003.1, from coordinate 5,574 downwards.
AATAGTTGGAGTAAACCCGAAAAACAAAGAAATATAACCGGTGGCATAAAGCCGCTGGTTGTTTTTAAATTTTGCTATGCTGATAATAAAACAAAAGTACTTTTTATGAAAACGTTTGAACAAGAACCATATAAAAAATTGTGCCGCCACCTATGCTAAGTAAAGTGTTCTTTTTCCATTTATGTAAAATTACAATAAATAGAATACTAACGGCTTCAAAAGCGCCTTTAAATTCGGTATTGAAAGCGTCTTTTAAACAAAAAACTATAAGCATTCCCATCACGGCATAAGGGAGCACCTTGCCCAAATACTGTATAAATTTAGGTGGGTTTTTATCGGCAGGGAATACAATAAAAGGTAAAAACCTTGTGAACATTGTTCCAAGCATAACAGTTAGAATTGTAAAAACTTGCTGAGTTAAACTCATTTTTTAGCGCCTGCCTTTCTGTTTTCTATTTGCCCTGTTATTGTAAAGCAAATAATAATTCCTATCATAGAGGGTATTAAAAAGCTTTCTGCGCCAAATAAAAAATGGCAAACAACAGAGCAAGCAATGCCAATTAAAGCAGGTAAATGGTTTTTGTTTTCTTCCCATTGATTAATAAACATAACTACAAAAAGCGCTGTCATAACAAATTCAATACCATGAGTATTTATATTAATAAGGTAACCTAAAAGCCCGCCAAGCGTTGAGCCTACTACCCAATAAATATGGTTTAAAAGGGTTACATAAAACATAAAATAGCCCTTATCAACATCTTTTGGTGGCTTTATTGTGCAGTTAATTGAAAAGGATTCATCACATAAGCCAAATATTAAATAAAGTTTTTTAAAACCTGTGTTTTTATATTTCTCAAGCAGTGAAATACCGTAAAAAATATGCCTTGCATTAACCATAATAGTAAGTATAAAAGCCTGCAATGGGTCGAACGCTAAAAGCAATAAATTAGCAGTGACAAATTCCATAGAGCCTGCAAATATTAACATACTCATAAAAAGAGGGTATATAAATGAAAAGCCTAAACTGTCCATTAATAAACCGTATGATATACCTATAAACATAAAGCCCACGCAAATTGGCAGCGTAATAGGGAATGCTGCCTTAAAAGCTTTCATTTTCATTTTAATGCTCCGTACTATGTTTTTTTCATAAAATATCCTCAGTGGTAATACCGCTGAGGATTTATAAAATCAATTATACTTATCCGCCGAGATATGCCTTTTTAATTGTGTTGCTCGCTAATAACTCTTGCCCTGTGCCGGATTTTATTATTTTCCCTGTTTCTAAAACATAACCTCGGCTTGCAACAGAAAGAGCCATTAAAGCGTTTTGCTCAACCAGTAATATTGTAGTGCCAATTTTATTTAAGTTTACAACTATTTCAAAAATTTGCTCAACTAAAATTGGTGCAAGGCCCATTGACGGCTCATCAAGCATTAAAACTTGAGGATTACTCATCAACGCTCTTGCCATTGCCAGCATTTGCTGTTCGCCACCCGAGAGTGTACCCGCCACTTGCTTTCTTCTCTCTTTAAGCCTTGGGAACAAATCGAACGCTTTAGTTAAATCGTCGTTTAATATATCGCTCTTTTGAGTAAAGGCGCCCATTTCCAGGTTTTCAAGAACTGTCATTTGTCCAAAAATTCGCCTGCCCTCAGGAACTAAAGCTAAATGTTTTGAAACTATTTTATGCGGAGGTATTTTATCTAAATTTTCGCCCATAAATGTTATGTTACCGCTTTTAAGAGGCAAAAGCCTTGCAATAGTGTTTAAAATGGTAGATTTACCTGCGCCATTCGCGCCAATTAATGTTACAATTTCACCTTGCGAAACATTAAATGAAACACCTTTAATTGCGTGTATATTACCATAGTAAACGTGAACATTGTCTACTTTTAAAACTTCAGACATATCAAACCTCTTTCTGCTTGCCCAAATACGCCTCAATAACGGCAGGGTTTGCCTGTATATCTTCGGGCGTACCTTTAGCAATTAGTTTGCCATAGTTTAAAACGGCTATTCCTTCACAGATATTCATAACAAGGCTCATGTCGTGTTCTATAAGAAGAATGGCAATATTAAATGTATCGCGTATTTTTCGAATATTTGTCATAAGCTCTGCAGTTTCAGAAGGGTTCATTCCTGCCGCCGGCTCATCTAAAAGCAAAAGCGAGGGGTTTGTTGCCATAGCTCTTACAATTTCAAGCCTGCGCTGTGCACCATAGGGCAGAGAAGATGCCTTTACTTTTCCTAAATGCTGCATGTCGAATAGGCTAAGAAGCTCATAAGCGCGCTCTTTTGCTTTTTTTTCTTCGCGCCAATAGCTATTAAGCCTAAAAATACCGCTAATTAAACTATATTTAATTTGGCTTTCCATAGCAATTTTAACATTGTCCTCAACGCTTAAATTGTGAAATAGACGTATGTTTTGGAATGTACGCGCTATGCCTGCATTGCTAATTGCAACAGTGCTCATGCCGTGGGTATCTTTACCATCTAGCAAAATTGTGCCGCTTGTGGGCTGATAAACTTTCGTTAGCAAGTTGAAAACAGTTGTTTTGCCGGCACCGTTGGGTCCTATAAGCCCTGAAATTTCAGTTCTGCCTATACTTAAATTAACACCGTCTACAGCGCTTAGGCCGCCAAAATTGATGCCGAGGTTAATACATTCTAAAATAGGAGGTTTACCAATATCCCTATCGGTTAAAAAGCCGGTTGGTGGAATAGGGTGTAATTTATCAGACATCAGCTTTACCTCTCTTTTTCAATTTTAAATTTGCCTTTATATAAGAAGTAAGCGCTTTGAATTTCGAGTTATTTGTAGCTATCATAACCAATATTAAAATAACAGCATAGATAAGCATACGGTAATCGCTAAGCTCCCCGCGCAACATTTCAGGCAGAACAGTTAAAATTGTTGCAGCTATTATAGAGCCGCGAATATTGCCAATGCCGCCCAAAACAACAAACATTAAAACAAGAATTGAAGTGTTGAAATCGAACTTTCTTGCAGCAACTGTGGTGTAGTTTAATGAGAAAAGCACACCTGCCATACCTGCGAGCATTCCCGAAATAATAAACGCTGTAGTTTTATAGCGGGTGGGGGAAATACCAACCGATTCCGCCGCAATTCTATTATCTCTAAGAGCCATAACAGCACGCCCCGAGCGGCTGTTAATAAAATTTAGTGCAATAAAAATTGTGAACATAACAAGTGCAAAGCCTGCTGTAAATGTTGAAATTTTTTCATAGCCAACAGCACCTATTGCACCTTGCACAACCATTGTTCCGCCCGGTTCAAGTTCAATATTGCCGGAAACACCGGTTGCAAAATGTATACCATTTGAATCTATACCAACATATAAAATATCTATAATGTTTTTTATTATTTGCCCAAAAGCCAAAGTTACAATTGCAAGATAATCACCGCGAAGCCTTAAAACAGGGAAAACTACAATTACGCTAACTAAACCTGCGGTTAAAGCGCCGCAAATTGTTGCGAAAAAAAGCCTAAGCATAGCATTTTCAATAAATGGAGCTAAAGCGGTTGAAGCTATTATACCTGTAATTGCGCCAACGCTCATAAAGCCTGCATGGCCAAGCGAAAGCTCGCCCATAATGCCAACGGTTAAGTTCAGTGAAATAGCCATAACAATATAGGCACAAATTGGAACTAATTGTCCCTCAAGTGAATTTGAAAGCAAGCCGGCAGAGCTTAAACCCATTAAAACAATATATGCAATAATTACCATTGCGTAAGTAATAAGATTTTTTTTAGTTTTTTTGTTCATTAAACGTTTTTTCATATATCTACACTTTCTCTCGTATAGGTTTACCTAAAAGCCCTGTTGGTTTAACAAGAAGAACAATAATTAAAACTGCAAAAACAATTGCATCGGATAGTTGAGTTGAAATATATGCTCTTCCGAAAATTTCAATTATGCCAAGAAGTAAACCGCCGAGCAGAGCGCCCGGTATAGAGCCGATGCCACCGAATACTGCTGCTGTAAAAGCTTTTATACCCGGCATAGAGCCAAGTGTTGGTGTTATAAGGGGATAAGAGGAAAGCAGCAAAACACCTGCAATGGCAGCAAGCGCTGCGCCAATTGCGAATGTAACAGATATGGTGAAATTTGCATTTATACCCATTAATTGAGCTGCGTTCTTATCTTCGCTAACAGCGCGCATGGCTTTGCCAAGTTTAGTTTTAGAAGTGAAAAATGTTAAAACAATCATAATAATAACACAGCTTACAATTGTTATTATAGAAGCATATGAAATAACAAGCCCACCATCAAATAGGGAAATAGGGGGCAAACTAATTATTGTGGGGTAGAATTTAGAGCTTGAGCCCCAAATTAAAAGTGCTAAATTTTGCAGCAAATAACTAACGCCTATAGCGGTAATTAAAACAGCAAGCGATGTTGCTTGCCTTAAAGGTTTATAGGCCAAACGTTCTATAACAATTCCCAAAAGAGTACAGGCTAATATTGCCATTATAATTGAGGGGAAAACCCCAAGCCCCATATTAGAAATAACAATAAAACTTATATATCCGCCAACCATGATAACATCACCATGTGCAAAATTAAGCATTTTTGCAATGCCGTAAACCATTGTATAGCCAAGCGCGATTATAGCATAAACGCTACCAAGGCTTAACCCGTTAATAATATTACTTAAAACAGCTACCATAATAATTTCCTTCTTGCTTTTTAAAATACAGTAATTAGTACATTATTGTATTTTATAATAAACTTGTCGAAAAATCATAAATGATTTTTCGACAAGTATTTTAAACTTTAATATTTATTGAATGCCTGTGTATGCGCCGTTTTCTATAACAATAGCTTGTGGGCTTTTTGAAACTTCACCGTTTGTGCCCCATGTCATGCCTGCGCCTGTAAGACCATCGAAAGACATGCTTGTGAATTGTTCAATCATAATAGCGCAAATATCTTCTGCAGCCATATCTGATGTTACTGCGCCGGTAGTTGCAGCTGTGTAAATTGCATAAATTGCATCGTAGCCGTTAGCTGCAAATTGGCTTGGTGTTTCGCTGTATTTTTCGTTATATTTTGTAACGAAAGAAACAGTTGCATCATCACTTGCATCTGCTGCGAAAGGAGTTAAAAGCATAACGCCTTCAGCAAGGCTTGTGTCGAAGCCTTCAAGAGCCAATATGCCGTCAAGGCCGTCACAACCAAAGAATGTTGGTGCATAGCCTATAGAGTTAGCTTGGCTAAGAATTAATGAAGCCTCTTGTGCGTAAATTGGCAAGAATACAAGCTCTGCGCCTGCGTTTTTAGCGTCGTTCAATTGAACAGAGAAATCGCTTGCCGAATCGCCTGTAAATGTTTGTGTGCTAACAATTTCAATATTTGTGCCCTCTGCACCTGCTACGAAGCTATCGTAAATGCCTGATGAATAAGCATCTGAACTATTATAGATAATAGCTACTTTTGTAGCAATTTCATTATCGTTTATAAATGTTGCAGAAGCAGAACCTTGGTTAGGGTCTGAAAAGCAAAGTTGGAAAACATTGTCTTTACCCTCTGTAACAAGTGTTGAAG
>CAYJPD010000002.1:0-82239 GCA_964371975.1 uncultured Bacteroides sp. | reverse complement strand
TAAGCTTTGCAGGTGCAATAAAATATAAAGCCAATGTTATAGGCAAAAAGCGAAACAAAAATAAAACTGTGCTGAATACCATTGATGTGCTCCGTTTCAAAAAAATATAGTAGGCTATTAGTTATAAGCCTTTGAATAAAATGTGTATCAGAGAAAATGTAGCAAAAATAAAATACCGGAGCGGAGCATTGCCTCCGCCCCGGTTATGGAAAGTATATGCTTAGAATTTGTACTGCTTTACTAAGAGCACAAATTTATTGCAAAGCGCTTTCAATAGCAGCGCTTACATCGGTATAATCAATATCGGGTGCTGCAATTGCAAGAACGGCAACATCTGCTTTTTGGGTTACAACGCCGTTTTCCGCTTGAGTAATGCTTGTTTCAAACTCAGGGTAGTTTGATAAAAATGAAACATTCGCAGCCTTATATGCCTCGAGCTCTGCAACAACGTCTTCAATTTTACCCTCATTTGCCCTAATAACAACAACAGTACCTGAAACGCCGTTAACGCCGCTTTCATAGCCTGCAAACTCAGCAACATTCTCAAGAGTAATACCCATTGCGTAGTTCAAAGTTTCCTCTGTTACTTCAAGTTGCTCTTGAATAGCGCAAGCGCTTGAAACACTGCTTGCTATATCAGCTGCTGTATTTTCAACAACCTCGCTCTCACCGCAAGCGGCAAAAGAAAACAATAAAATTGTAATTAAACTAAAAATTGCTATAGATTTTTTCATAAAATAAATTTTCCTTTCAATACACATATAGCATATATTAACACATTATAATGTAATTTGCAATAAAAAACACTCATATTTTGGCATTTTAGTACCTACTGATATAATTGCATAATACACTGCAAATTTTTGTGTACAATTATATTCAATTTTGCTATAATTAGTGTTAGCTTGTAGAAAAGGTGGTAGCTATGAATTTGAAAATTAGCCTCAAAGCAGTATTTGCTGTGTTCTTTTTAATTGCGCTTTTTTGTGTGTTTACTTATACAAGTTTAAATGAAAACAACAACGAAAGAAATTTAAGGTATACAAAGTCCAGCTTTTCCATGAGTACAATTTTAACGCAAAATGTCTACGGTGAAAATGCGCAAAAAGCCGCAATTGCCGTTGAAGAAATGCTGTATGCATTTGAAAGCGATTTATCGCTGTATATTTCGCAAAGTGAGATAGCGCAAATAAACAGTGCGGCAGGGCAAAATGCCGTTAGTGTTTCACCCTTTACGCTAAATTTAATAAAAACAGCAAAAGAGCTTTCTCTTGAAAGTGAAAATGCATTTGCATTAACACTTGCTCCTTTAAGCCTTGCATGGGGCTTTACAAGCGAAAACCCACAAATATTAAGCGAAGAGCAAATTAATGAGCTTTTGCCGCTTGTAGACGATAGCGCAATAATAATAAACGAGCAAGAAAGCACAGTAATGCTTGAAAAAGAGGGAATGGCAATAGACTTAGGCGCAGTTGCAAAAGGTGCCGCTTGCAATTTGGCAAAGCAAATTTACGAGGAGCATGATATACAAAGCGCGCTTTTATCTATTGGCGGTAATGTGTATATACACGGAAAAAGCCCTGATGGAGAAGCTTATAAAGTGGGCTTTAGAAACCCAAACGGCGCCGAGACAAATGCAGTTGCGAGCGTGCAAATTAGCGATGAAATTTTTGCTGTTTCAGGTGGATATGAACGTAACTTTGAAGAAAACGGGCAAGTGTACCACCATATTATAGACCCAAAAACAGGCAAGCCCTCGCAAAGCGATATATTGACAGTTGGCATTATACACGAAGACGGCACAATTGCAGATTTTTATTCTACCACGCTTTTTGTTGGGGGCAAGCAAAAGGCTATAGAATATTTTGAGAGTGGCGGCAGCGGAATATTCATGGATAATGAAAATAATATATATGTTTCAAAAAGCCTTGAAAACAGTTTTGAACTGCTTGAAAACGGGTTTAATGTTTACTTTATTTAGTTTTGTGGCTCGATAATAATTTGTTCACAAAAAGTTTTCTTTTTACACACTTGATTTTTCATGGCATAACATGTAAAATAAATTTAGCACTCAAACACAAAGAGTGCCAAAAATAAATTATTTGGAGGAAATGATTATGAAAATTAAACCTCTCGCTGACAGAGTTGTCATTAAGAATACCGATGCGGAAGAAACAACAAAAAGTGGAATTATTCTTACCGGCTCTGCAAAAGAGAAACCACAGGTATGTGAAGTTATCGCAGTTGGCCCGGGTGGAAATGTTGAGGGCAAGGAAATTGTTATGAGCGTTAAAACAGGTGATAAAGTGCTTATATCAAAATATGCGGGCACTGAGGTTAAAGTTGACGGCGAAGAATGTGTAATAGTTCGTCAATCAGATATTTTAGCAATAGTAGAATAGAATATAGAATTTATTTAAAGGAGAAATAATAAATGGCAAAACAGTTATTAATGGGCGAAGAAGCTCGCAAAGCACTGGGCGCCGGTATTGATAAATTAGCGGATACCGTTAAAATTACATTAGGGCCAAAAGGTCGCAATGTTGTTTTAGGCAAAAAATTCGGGGGCCCTGTTATTACAAACGACGGCGTTACAATTGCAAAAGAAATTGAACTTGCAGACGCTTTTGAGAACATGGGCGCACAATTAGTGCGTGAAGTTGCAACAAAAACAAACGATGCGGCAGGCGACGGCACAACAACAGCAACAGTTTTAGCACAGGCTCTTGTAACAGAGGGCATGAAAAACGTTGCTGCAGGCGCAAACCCAATGGATATCAAACGCGGAATTGAAGCTGCTGTTAAAGCGTGTGTACAAGCATTTGCAAACAACAGCAAAGCAATGTCGGGTGCAGAAGATATAGCACGTGTTGCAACAGTATCTGCAAGCGATGAAACAATTGGCAATTTAATTGCAGACGCAATGGAAAAAGTTAGCGCAGACGGCGTTATTACCATTGAAGAGAGCAAAACGGCTGAAACATATTCGGAAGTTGTTAAAGGTATGCAGTTCGACAGAGGCTATATCACACCTTATATGATTACAGACGCAGAGCGTATGGAAGCTGTTTTAGATGATTGCTACATGCTTATTACAGATAGAAAAATCAGTGTAATTCAAGATATACTACCACTTTTAGAGCAAATTGTTCAAACAGGCAAAAAGCTTATGATAGTGGCTGAAGATGTTGAGGGCGAAGCGCTATCAACATTAATAGTTAACCGTTTGCGCGGCACATTTACGGTTGTTGCCGTTAAAGCTCCCGGCTTTGGCGATCGCCGCAAAGAAATGTTACAAGATATAGCTGTATTAACAGGCGGCACAGTTATAAGTGAAGAGCTTGGCCTTGAGCTTAAAGATACAACAATTGATATGCTTGGCCGTGCACATCAAGTTAAAGTTGCAAAAGAAACAACAACAATTGTGGACGGCGTTGGCGATAAAGCGGCAGTTAACGACCGCGTAGCACAAATTCGTGCACAAATTGAAACAACAACAAGCGATTTCGATAAAGAGAAATTGCAAGAGCGCCTTGCTAAACTTGCAGGCGGCGTTGCTGTTATTAAAGTTGGCGCTGCAACAGAAGTTGAGATGAAAGATAAAAAGCTTCGCATTGAAGATGCACTTAACGCTGCAAAAGCGGCTGTTGAAGAGGGCATTATTGCAGGCGGCGGCACAGCGCCTATCAATGCAATTCCTTATGTTGATAAAGTGCTTGAAACATTAGAGGGTGATAAACGCACAGGCGCTTTAATAGTGCGCAAAGCTTTAGAAGCACCTCTTCGCCAAATAGCACAAAACGCAGGCCTTGAGGGCAGCGTTATTATTGATAAAATCATGATTACAGGCAAAACAAATTACGGTTTTGACGCTCAAAAAGAAGAGTATGTGGATATGATTGCAGCAGGTATTGTAGACCCAACTAAGGTTACACGTTCAGCTCTTGAAAACGCAGCAAGCGTTGCTTCAATGGTGCTAACAACTGAAAGCCTTGTTGCAGACGAGCCTGAAGACCCGGCGGCAGCTGCTGCTGCAAATGCGGCAATGGCAGGCGGAATGGGCGGCATGTACTAATTAGTTGTTAGAGATTAGTTATTAGATATTAGTTATTAGATATTAGAATAGTAAGGGAGGGCTTTCAAGCCCTCCCTTACTATGTGCGAATAATTGTAGGGTAGCTTTACCCTGCATTATTTTTGCACAATTTACCTTTAGCGAAAAGCTACGTTTTTCGGCTATATGAATATAGCGTCATATTTTGCCAAGCAGGCAAAATAAAAGGTTATCTTTTAAACGAAAAAATAAATATTTAACAAATTTCACATAAAACATATTGCATATATTTGCGTTTTAATTTATAATATAAAAGGATATTGTAATTTTTTAGGGAGGACATTTTAATGAGCATTTCCCAATTAACATTTTTTATGTTGTCGAATGCAGATGATTTAGCTATCGGCACTGTTGTTTTCACAGGCATAACCATAGTGTTTTTTGTTTTAGTACTTCTTTATATTGTTATATCAATAGAGGGTGTAATTTTTACATCAATTGAAAACAAAAATAAAGCTAAGGCAAATGTGCAAACAAACAGCGAACAAGAAGTAGTGAAAATTGAGGTTGTAGCTGAAAAGGCTAAAACCGAGGGCGAGGTTGCACCGCCAAAAGTGCAAGACGGTATTTCAGGCGAAGTTGTTGCGGCAATTACAGCTGCTATAGCTTACATGCAAGATGCCGATGGGGTAGATTATACAATTAGCACCGTTACACGTGCAAAAACGAAAAAGCAAAGCGCTTGGTCAAGCTCGGCTGCTGCTGCTTACACCGAACCATTTTAATTAAAAAGTGAGGATAAATAAATGCAAGGTTTTTTGAATGCGGTATCGGGAATTGCCTCTGAAAGCGGTTTTGCAGGCATTTTAGAAAATCCCCTTTACCTTGTTATGATTATAGTGGCGTGTTTTCTTTTGTATTTGGCAATTGTTAAACAATTCGAGCCACTGCTTCTTTTACCGATAGCTTTCGGTATGCTTTTAGCAAATATTCCTTTTGGTGAAGTTATTCACATGGAGTATTTTTTAACAGAGAGCGGCAAGCCCGATTATTTAAGCATATTAAATTATGGCGGCTTGTTAGATATGCTTTACCTTGGAATTAAGCTGGGCATTTACCCACCGCTAATTTTCCTTGGCATTGGCACTATGACAGACTTTGGCCCGCTTATATCAAACCCTAAAAGCTTGCTTTTAGGCGCAGCGGCGCAAATAGGCATTTTTGCAACTTACTGGGGAGCTAAAGCGCTTGGCCCTGTTATTCAAGCAACCGGCCTTGACAGTACTCTTGGCTTTACTGAATTTACATCGGCACAAGCCGGCTCAATAGCCATAATCGGCGGCGCCGATGGCCCTACAGCTATATTTGTTACATCTCAGCTTGCACCCGAACTTTTAGGTGCAATAGCGGTTGCAGCTTATAGCTACATGGCACTTGTTCCAATAATTCAGCCACCTATAATGAAAGCGCTAACAAGCAAAAAAGAGCGCAGCATTGTTATGACACAGCTTCGCACTGTTAGCAAAACAGAGCGCATAATATTCCCAATAATGTGTACAATACTTGTATCGCTTATATTGCCAACAGCAACACCACTTGTGGGTATGCTAATGCTTGGCAACTTAATGAAAGAAAGCGGTGTTGTTGAGCGCATAACAAAAACAGCAGGAAATGAACTTATGAATATTGTTACAATATTCCTTGGCATTTCCGTTGGTGCAACAACAAGCGCTGAAACATTCTTAAATGCACAAACATTGTTCATTATTGTTTTAGGTCTGCTTGCGTTCTGTGTAGGAACGGCAGGCGGCGTATTACTTGGCAAATTAATGTGCGTTTTAACAGGCGGCAAAGTTAACCCACTAATTGGCGCAGCAGGCGTTAGCGCAGTGCCAATGGCGGCGCGCGTTGCGCAAAAAGTTGGCCAAGAAGAAAACCCACAAAACTTCCTTTTAATGCACGCTATGGGCCCGAATGTTGCAGGCGTTATAGGTAGCGCGGTTGCAGCAGGCGTTTTAATAAATATGCTTGGCTAAATAAAAAAACAAATGTGGGCGAGGTTTAAAACTTCGCCCACAAACTTTATAACGGAATATATTACAGAAATTATATAAATGTAAATTAGCAATTAAGTGTTAATGAGAATGGAGAAAAAAATGGCAAGAACCAGACGTAGAAGAAAAGCAAAAAGCAAAGCGCCTTTAATTGTGGGCTTAGTGTTATTACTAATAATTGTTTTAGGTGCATCTTTTGCTTTTATTTATGTTAAAAACGATATAGACGGCAATCGCGGCGCGGTTATAAACGCAGATGTCACAATTGAAATGGGCTCGGGGCTGCTTTCAATAGGCAATGTGTTACAAGATGCCGGCATTATTAAGAATGCTCAAATTTTCAGGTATTATGTAGGGCAGTCAGAAATGGCATCAACCATGCAATATGGGAATTTTAGCCTATCTTCAGATATGTCTTTTGATGAAATTGTGAGCGTAATGCAGCAAACACAAGATGATAGAGCTACAGTTTCGGTAACATTCCCTGAGGGCATAACTTCCTTAGGTTTTGCAACGCGCATGGAAGAAGCAGGCCTTTGCACTGTTGAAGAGTTTATTGAAGTTGCCAATAATGGCGATTTCAGCCAATTTACATTTTGGGATAAACGCACAATAGGTGAAAATGTGTTTATGTCAAGCGAGGGCTATTTATTCCCCGAAACTTATGAGTTTTTTGTGGGCGATGATGTTTACAATATGGTTGCCAAAATTTACAGTGAATTTGATAAAAGGTTCACAGATGAAATGTATGCGCAAGTAGAGGCTATGGGCTTTACATTCTCTGAATTTATAACACTTGCAAGCATAGTTCAAGAAGAAGCAGGGCATCCAAGCCAGCAAGCAAATGTTGCGGCTGTTTTCATGGCAAGGCTTGCGCCTAACAGCGCGGTTCCAATGCTACAAAGCAATGTTTCAAGCGATTTTCAACACGAGGGCGATAATAACTATGTGCTGAATACAATAGCAGCTTATTTGGGCGGTTGGGAAAATATACCGCAAAATATTATAGATAGTTATAACACATATGATATGGCAGGGTTACCGGCAGGGCCTGTTTCAAACCCGGGTATGGATGCAATGCTCAACACGCTCAATTATCAAACTTCTGAATATCATGATACCGAAAACCCATATTATTTCTTTATAACAGACCCTGAGGGCAATTACTACTATAATCAAGATGTGAATGAGCACGAAAAGCTGAGACTGCAATTTTACCCATAATACACTGTGTTACGAAAAAATGCGTTGCACTCAATAAGGAATACACAAAGTATTCCTTATTGCTTTGCACGGGTTTAAGCAAAAACAGCTATGCAGCTATTATGTATTTCTAAGCAACACAGTGAACTATAAAGAAATTAAAAGAGGAGAAAGCATGACATACCCCGAACTTTTAGCGCCTGCAGGAAACTTAGAGCGCTTGCAATTTGCCGTTTTATATGGTGCGGATGCCGTATATGTGGGTGGAGATATGTATACAATGAGAACGTCACCTAAAAATTTCACTGTAGAGCAATTGCAAAAAGGCGTGGAATTTGCGCACAGCCACGGTAAAAAAGTGTATTTAACCATGAATACCGTGCCTACGAATGAGGAAGTTGCTAAACTGCCCGATTACTTAAGGCGTATTCGTGATATAGGCCTTGATGCGCTTATTGTAGCAGATTTAGGCGTGCTTGCTATGGCAAAAAAAATAGTGCCTGATATAGATATACACCTTTCAACCCAAGTTGGCATTGCAAATTACATGGCGGCAAATGCCGCATTTGATTTAGGCGCAAGGCGAGTGGTGCTGGCAAGGGAGCTTTCACTGCAAGATATAGCTGTAATTAGGGATAATACGCCAAATGAGCTTGAGCTTGAAGCTTTTGTGCATGGCGCTATGTGCATGTCTTTTTCAGGGCGTTGTTTGCTTTCGCACTATCTTTCAGGAAGGGATGCTAACCGTGGCGAGTGCACACAGCCGTGCAGATGGAAATGGCACTTAATGGAGGAGCACCGTCCAGAGCACTATTTTGAGATAGGCGAGGACGAGGGTGGCAGCTATATATTGAACGCAAACGATTTGTGCACAGCACCTTTTATTGATTTAATATGCAAAGCGGGCGTTAGCAGCCTAAAAATAGAGGGCAGGGCAAAAACTTTTTACTATGTTGCAAGCACAACAGCGGCATATCGCGCGGCATTGGATGAATATATTAAAGTAGGCGATGAAAATCCGTTTGTTTGCCCAAATGAAGTGCTTATAGAGCTTACAAAAACGTCGCACCGCAATTATTCAACAGGCTTTTACTTTGGTAAAGACGGTGCAAAGCAGGAAACGCAAAGCGGCAAATATATAAAAGACTGGGAAGTTATAGCGGTTGTAGATAGCCATGAAAACGGCATTGCATGTTGCACACAGCGCGGTAAATTTAATGTGGGCGATGAAATAGAAGCGCTTATGCCAAGCGGCAAAGTAATTGCATTCACACCCGAAAGAATAATAAATGATGTGGGCGATGAAATAATGTCAACCCCGCATGCGATGATGACATTTACAATTCCATGCAGCGAATATTTGCCACAGTATACCATTTTACGCAAAAAAATATGCAAGTAAGTTATTACATTAAATAGTATGTGTGGGCGGTTTATTAACTGCCCATACAGCAATAAGTGAATACATACAACAGGAGAAAAAATGTTTGAAGAAAAAATAACCGTTTGCACGTCGTGCTTTTCGCCGCTTAAAGGCAATGAGAAAATTTGTAAAGATTGCGGTGCAGATTTAAGAAATGTAAAAAAGAGCACAGCGTGGGGAAATCACAATAACATTAGTAATAGTGTAAGCAGTAATTCAAAAATGAATTACTCGAATATGCCGCAAAGCGGTATAAATTACTCTCAGAATGATGTTAGCCATGCACAAAGTAAAACAAATTATACACAATACAGCGCAAATAAGCAAAAACAACATTCTTACTCCAATACAAATAATAGTGCAAGTGCTTATACAAACAAAAACGAGCAAAAAATAAATGAAATGTATAAAAACGCTGCAAACAACCCGAAATTAACAAGTGCGTATGATAAAATTGCGCAAAACGCTTATACGCAAACGCAAAAAAAACCAAAAAAATCTTTAGCAGGGCTTGTTTTAGTGGGTGTGTTTGTTTTTGCGTTTGCCTCACCTATAATTGAAAATTTCGGTTATTTTTTCTCATCGATAATGCATGAAATAACCTATGAAGCGCCCGAGCGTGTATTTTTAGGTGATTACTCGCTTTCGCCAACAATTATAGGCCAAATGGTAGGGCAAGATATAAAAGACCATTACAGCACTGCGCAAACTATTTATATAGAGCAACCTGCTTGGTATAACGAAAATGCTACTTATAATATAGTAGAAAAAGATGAAAGCTCAGATGATTATTATTTAGTTGACGATACAAACTCGTATATGCAAGTTGCGCAAATTATGGAATATTCGTTCTTCATGCAGTTGCCGATAGAAGCTACGCACGAATACTACTCTTCAAATTTTATTGATCACGCTTATATTTCTATTGATAATGAAGCAGATGAAAATTTTAATACTTCTATGTATTACACAGATTATTTTGGCGAAGAAAGTATATTTGATGCAATAGCTGAAAAATTTGAAATGGAAGAAAATTCAGCATTTTCACTACAGGAGAAAATTGAATTTGAAAGCGGCGCTGTTGGCTATGCGGTTATAGAGCAAAATGATTACGATATAACTTATAAAATTTTTATAGAGCAAGGTGAAAATGAATATGGTAATGTGCTGTTCACGCAAATGGATATTAGCTTAGAAAAATATAGCAGCGGTGAAGGCAGCGATAATTTATATGAATATGATTTAAATAAAGCTGTTGATTATTTCAAAGAGAATTTTTACATAATAAAACAATAGGCTAATTATTTATTTAAAGTTCAATAAATAAATGCTAATAGAATGTTAGAAAATAACAATTATATTTATAACTTGTAAAAAACACTTGACATTTTATAAATAAAATTATATACTTACATAGTAAATAAAGTAGCTTTGCTGTTATGCAGCCGCTCACCTAACTCGCCTTTAAGTGCGATATGGTTCATACCTAATGCGATTTATCGCGTTGTTTTGTATGTTAGTGCGGCTTAGCTTATATGCAGGCCGTGCTTTTTATTATTTGTTTGGAGGTGCTTTAAAATTAGCGGCAAAAAAGAATTGGAAATGAATGAGGGCATTCGCGACAAGGAAATACGCGTTATTGACGAAAACGGCGAACAGCTTGGTGTTATGCAAACTAAAGATGCACTCTTAAGAGCAGAAACTGCAAATTTAGATCTTGTTAAAATTGCACCGCAAGGCTCGCCACCTGTTTGCAAAATTATGGATTATGGTAAATTTCGTTTCGAACAGCAGAAAAAAGAGAAAGAAGCGCGTAAAAACCAGAAAATTGTTGAAATTAAGGAAGTGCGCTTATCGCTTAATATCGACACAAACGATTTTAACACAAAAGTTTCCCAAGCTTCGAAGTTCTTAGCTAAGGGAGATAAAGTTAAAGTTTCCATTCGCTTTAGGGGCCGTGAAATGGCACATACAAATTTAGGCTTATCTGTGCAACAACGCTTCGCAGAGGCTTTGCCCGATGCAGTTGTTGAAAAACAGCCAAAGCTTGAGGGGCGCAGTATGCAAATGTTTTTAGCCCCGGCAAAAGAAAAATAAGCTTATTTAAGGAGGATATTAAAATGCCAAAAATTAAAACCCATTCAGGTGCAAAAAAACGCTTTAAATTGACAAAAAATGGCAAAGTAAAACGCGGCAGTGCGTTTCGCAGCCATATTTTAACTAAAAAAAGCACTAAAAGAAAACGTGGGCTTCGCAAAATTGCTTATGCAGATAAAACAAATGCCGCAGCAATACGCCGCATGTTACCTTACGCATAATAGTTTTTAAACAGGATATTTGATTTATACTTTATAAGGAGTTTGAAGAATATGGCACGAATTAAAGGCGCTACTATGACGCGCAAAAGAAGAAAAAAGACTTTAAAATTAGCCAAAGGCTACTATGGAAGTAAATCCAAACATTTTAAAATGGCCAAACAACAGGTTATGAAAAGCGGTAATTACGCTTATATTGGCCGTAAACAGAAAAAACGCGATTTCCGTAGATTATGGATTACTCGTATTAATGCAGCGTGCAGAGCAGAGGGTATTAACTATTCTACATTTATGAACGGCCTTAAAACCGCAGGAATAGAGTTAAACCGCAAAATGCTATCTGAAATGGCAATACATGACCCGGCAAGCTTCACAGCGCTTGTTAAAAAAGCACAAGAAGCTGTTAAATAATTTTGCTTTTGCGCCCGCGCAGTTTTCCTGCACGGGCGTAACTTCGTATTTTTGGGTATGTTTTTTGGGGGACAATTATGCCGCAACTTATAAAAAGCCGTGAAAATGAGCTTATAAAATATATAACTTCGCTTGTGAAAAGTAGCGCAAAGCGTAAAGAATACGGCGTTTTTGTAGCAGAAGGCGCTCGCCTTTGTGCAGAAATTGCAAAAACGCTAACGCCACAAAAAGTGCTTTACACACAAAAAGCGGCAGAGCGCTACAGTGAAGTTTTAAGCTTTTCGGGCGAGCACTATGTAATTGAAGAGCACGTTAGCGATAAAATGTCTGCAACAAAAAGCTCACAGGGCGTTTTTGCCCTTTTTAGTATGCCAAAGCAAAATGAAAGTGCAATTTTGCAAAACGGCAATTACATTGTTCTTGAAAATGTGCAAAACCCAAACAACTTGGGTGCTTGTATCAGAAGTGCGGCGGCATTCGGCTTTGACGGTGCAATACTTTTGGGCGATTGCGCCGATGCGTTCAGCGATAAAGCGCTTAGGTCGTGTGCAGGTGCATGTGCCAGAATAAATATTATTACTTTGCAAGATACTGAAAGCGCATTGCAAGCATTAGCGCAAAATAATGTTGTTGTTTATGCGGCGGCACTGCAAGGCTCGAAACCCATAGGCGATGTAAGGCACGATGAAACAAAAGGTAAGGCTCTTTTAATTGGCAACGAGGGCTCGGGCTTAAGCGATATAGCCCTAAAAGCTGCAAATGAAATAGTGAAAATTCCCATAAGCGATAATGCTGAAAGTTTAAATGCGGCGGTTGCAGCAGGAATAATGCTGTATTTATTTAGGGTGGGCAATTAGAAAATTATTTATTGTATTTGCTTGAAGGTAAAGTTAAAGGGTGAAAACTAAGAAATATTAGTTTTTTAAAGCAAAACAAGGCATCATATATAGCAATTAATGCTCTTTTTAGTGTAATGCATTGCACTAAAAAAGCAGGCGTTTCGTTAAACTTTGTACATGCAAAAATAAGCGGAATGGAGCAATATTATGAACGATGACAGCTCATTGAAATTAAGAGAAGATATGCTACCGAGCGTTATGTTTGATGAGAGCGATGAATACAAAGACGAGCTTAGCCAAAAGGAAACTTTGATGTGGCTGTGGCTATCTCACGCTATGGGCTTTGGGGCAAACTGCTCAGAGCTTTTAAGTGCTTTCGATAGCGCCGAGCAAATTTTTGATTTGCGATTTACGGAAGACCTTTCAAATTACATTAACAACTCACAGCTTGAAATTATGCGTGCGAAAGAGCCGGAAGATTTTATTTCGCGCATTAAAAACTGCGATAAGCTGAATATTAAAATAATAACATACGCTGAAAAAAACTACCCGATGTCGCTAAGGTTTATTAATTCGCCACCTTTGGTTTTGTATTATAGGGGCGATATATCCCTTATAAACAAGCATTTTACATTTGCTTTTATAGGCACAAGGCGCCCCTCGGCTTACGGCGTTGAAATTACAAGGATTTTATCGAAAGAGCTTGCAAATGCAGGTATGCTTTTAGTGTCCGGCATGGCAACAGGCCTTGACAGCGAGTGCCATAAAGCGGCGCTTCAAAGCAATACGCCAACAGTTGCTTGCATAGCTTTTGGGCACGATTTATGTTACCCTGCCTTTCACAAAAGGCTTATGCAATTAATTGAAGATAACGGTGTTGTTTTGGGCGAATATCCGCCCGGCGTTGGCGCACAAAAGCCGTTTTTCTTGCAAAGAAACAGGCTTATTGCAGCGCTATCGCAAGGTATTTGTGTGGCTGAAGCTCGAAAGGCGAGCGGCACAATGAACACAATAGGCTTTGCGCTTGAATACGGCAAAGAAGTTTTTGCGGTTCCCGGCAGCATATTTTCGCCTTTGAGCGAGGGCACACATAATATGATAAAAGAGGGCGCGAAAATAGCCGCAAGTAAAGAAGATATTTTGCAATGGGCTTTTGAACTTTTGCAAATTGAGCTGGAAGTTGAAAACAAAAAAGAAAACGCTAAAAAACGCAAAAGTGCTGTGCCAAAATTTACGGGTGTAAAACAAGAAGTTTACTCTGTAATAACAAGCAAAGCACAAAATATAGAAGTTATATGCGAAAAAACAAAGCTCAGCCTACCTGTGGTTATGAGCACATTAACAATGCTGGAGCTTGAGGGGTATGTACTCCAACAAGCGGGGAGACAGTTTTTGTTACAATTTTAATTTCCCGGAAAGGAATACCTTATGTCCAAATTAGTAATAGTGGAATCACCGGCAAAAGCGAAAACCATACGCAAATATTTAGGCCCGGGCTTCGAGGTTACTGCCTCTATGGGGCATATAAGAGATTTGCCCGCAAACCAACTCGGTATTGATGTTGATAAAAACTTTAAGCCAAGATATATTAACATTAAGGGTAAAGACAAATTAATTAAAGAGCTAAAAAGCCTTGCAGAGCAAAGCGAAGAAGTTTTTCTCGCAACTGACCCTGACCGCGAGGGCGAGGCTATAAGTTGGCATTTAGCTTATTTGTTAGGCCTTGAAACAGATGTTGAAAACCGTGTAACATTCGGTGAAATAACAAAAAAAGGTGTTACGCAAGGCATGAGCAACCCACGTAAAATAGATATGGATTTATTTAATGCACAGCAAGCAAGGCGCATTTTAGATAGGCTTGTTGGCTATAAATTATCTCCGTTTTTGTGGCGCAAAGTGCGCAGGGGCCTATCAGCAGGGCGCGTGCAAAGCGTTGCAGTGCGCTTAATTGTAGACAGAGAGCTTGAAATAGAAGCATTTGTAGCGCAGGAGTACTGGAATATTGATGCACTGCTTAGCCCACCGAGCGGCAATAAGAAGTTTTCGGCAAGGCTGTTTTCCGATAGCGAGGGTAAAAAAATTGCTGTTGAAAATGAAAAAACCGCAAATGAAATACTGCAAAATCTTGAAAATGCACAATATACAGTAAAAAACGTAACAAATTCAAAGCGCAAAAAGCAGCCCGCACCTCCGTTTATAACATCAACATTGCAACAAGAGGCAAGCCGTAAATTGGGCTTTACCCCAACACGCACCATGCGTGCGGCGCAAACACTTTACGAGGGTGTAGACATAAAAGGGCAAGGCACAACAGGCCTTATAACTTATATGAGAACAGATAGCCTTCGTGTTGCAGACGAGGCGGTTGCAGCGGCAAACGAGTATGTAAAAAACACTTACGGTGATAAATATATAAGCCCGAAAAAGCGTGTTTATAAAAGCAAAAACGCAAATTCAGCACAAGATGCCCATGAGGCAATACGCCCAAGTGACCCGGCTCTTACACCTGAAATTGCAGCAGAGAGCATATCGGGCGATGTGGCAAAGCTATACCGCTTAATTTGGAGCAGGTTTATGGCAAGCCAAATGAGCGACTGCTTGCAAGATACTGTTAGCGTAGATATAGCCGCCAATGATTATATATTCAGGGCATCGGGTTATATTGTAACATTTGATGGTTTCACTGTTTTATACGAGGAGAGCACAGAGGAAAAAGAGAAAAAAGAAACTGCGCTTCCTATATTAAATGATGGTGATTTGCTAAAACTTAAAGAGCTTAAGCCCGAGCAAAAATTTACACAGCCTCCGGCAAGGTATACAGAGGCAAGCTTAATAAAAGCGCTTGAGGAAAATGGCATAGGGCGCCCTTCAACTTACGCACCTATTATAACTACTATAATAGACCGCGACTATGTTGAAAGAGAGCAAAAAAAGCTTATGCCAACTATTCTTGGCAGAACTATTAACGAGCTTATGCAAAAGCAATTTCCCAAAATAGTAGATATAAAATTTTCCGCACAAATGGAAAAGAACTTAGACAAAATTGAAACAGGCAAAAGCGAATGGGAAAAAGTTATAGATAGCTTTTACGGCGATTTTGATGATACACTTAAAAAAGCGGAAGAGGCAATGAAAGACCAAAAAATTAAAGTGCCCGATGAAGAGAGCGACGAAGTTTGCGATTTGTGCGGGCGCAAAATGGTTATAAAAAGCGGACGCTTTGGTAAATTCTTGGCTTGCCCCGGTTTTCCCGAGTGTAAAAACACAAAAAGGCTTGCGAAAGATACAGGCGGCCTTTGCCCTAAATGCGGCGGGCGCATTTTGTGCCTGAACTCTAAAAGAGGGCGCATTTATTATGCTTGCGAGAAAAACCCCGCTTGCGATTTTATGACATGGAACGAGCCTGCAAAAGAAAACTGCCCCAATTGTGGTAGTTCGCTATTTAAAAAAGGCGGAAAAAAAGGCATTTTACTTTGCGAAAAAGAAAATTGCGGCTTTTCAAAGCCTGCATTTAGCGAGAAAAAGGAATAGGTATGCAACAAATTCACATTATAGGCGCAGGGCTTGCAGGGTGCGAAGCCGCCTTGTTTTTGGCAAATAAAGGTTATAAAGTAAATTTACACGAGCAAAAACCATATAAATTTTCACCTGCACATAAAGCTAAAAGCTTTGCAGAGCTTGTGTGTTCAAACTCGCTTAAATCTGATAGGATAGACAGCGCCGCAGGGCTTTTGAAAGCTGAAATGCGCCTTTTAGGCAGCGAGCTTTTGAATGTTGCAAATGAGTGTAGGGTTGCCGCAGGTGGCGCGCTTGCGGTAGATAGAGAGCTCTTTTCAAAAAAAGTAACGCAGCTTTGCGAGCAAAACGAAAATATAGTAATTCATAGCGAAGAAGTGACAAAGCTTGATTTAAGTGATGAAAACGCAATTTATTTAATTGCCACAGGCCCGCTAACCCAAGGCGAATTTGCACAGCAAATTGCACAGCTAACAAATGGCGATAACCTTGCGTTTTATGATGCTGCGGCGCCTATTATAACAGCAGACAGCATAGATATGAGCAAAGTGTTTGCCGCTAGCAGGTATGGCAAAGGCACTGCAGATTACTTGAATTGCCCGTTCAATAAAGAAGAATACGAAGCTTTTTACAAAGAGCTTGCAAATGCAAAGCGTGCAAAGCTTAGCGATTTTGATGAAAACGAAAATATAACGGTTTACGAAGGTTGTATGCCAATTGAAATTATGGCTACAAGAGGCGAGCAAACAATGCGCTTTGGGCCTTTAAGGCCTGTGGGTTTAACAAACCCGCAAACAGGGCACCGCCCGTGGGCAAATGTGCAGCTTCGTGCAGAAGATAAAGCAGTTAGCATGTATAATATTGTTGGCTTTCAAACAAATTTAACTTTCCCTGAGCAAAAAAGGGTTTTTGGTATGATACCGGGCCTTGAGAATGCACAGTTTGTGCGCTATGGGGTAATGCACAGAAATACATTTATAAACAGCCCTAAAGTTTTAAACTATAATTTAAGTTTGAATAATAATGCTAATGTGTTTTTTGCAGGGCAAATTACAGGTTTTGAGGGCTATATGGAAAGCAGTGCCTGTGGGCTTATTGCGGCGCATAATATCCATGGAATTCTGAGCGGCGAAAAGCAAATTGAATTTCCTAAAACAAGCATGTGCGGTGCACTTTTAAATTATATAAATGCGCAAAACAGCAATTTCCAGCCTATGGGCGCAAATATGGGTTTACTGCCGCCACTGCAAAATACAGTAAGAGATAAAAGAAAAAGGTATGCGCTAATTTCAAAAAGGGCAATTGAAGATTTAAGCAAAGCGCTTAATATAAGCTATGAGAAACTTTTTGGAAATGAAGATATAAAAACATTATGGCAAGAAAACGAATAAATAGTAATCGGAGGGTAAAATGAAAATTATAATAGACGCAATGGGCGGCGATAATGCGCCACACGAAATACTAAAAGGTGCCGCAGCGGCAAAAAGCGAATATGGCATAGATATAATAGCTGTTGGGCACACTAAGAAAATACAAGATGCCGCAAGCGAGCATAATATTGATATTAGCGGCATGGAAATAATTCACGCTGAAGATGAAATATCCATGTGCGATGACCCAACAAAAGCTATAAGGGGTAAAAAAGATGCCTCGCTTACAGTTGCTATGCGCATGGTGGCAAACGGCGAGGGCGATGCCCTTGTTACAGCCGGCTCTACAGGCGCTACCTTAGCAGGTGCAACGCTTATTGTTAAGCGTTTAAAAGGCGTTAAGCGCCCTGCAATAACAACGGCAATTCCCACAACAAAATTGCCTTATGTTCTAATTGATACAGGCGCAAATGTAGAGTGCCGCCCGGAAATGCTTTGTGCATTTGCAACAATGGGCAGTGTATATGCAAAAAAAGTATTGGGCAGGCAAAACCCTAAAGTTGGCCTTTTGAATAACGGTGCAGAGGAAACAAAAGGCACGCCGGATTATATCCAGGCGCACCAAATGCTAAAAAAACAGCAAGATATTAACTTTTACGGCAATATAGAGCCAAAAGAGGTGCCCACAGGCGAAGTAGACGTTGTTGTGTGCGATGGTTTTGCAGGAAATGTTTTAATGAAAACAACAGCAGGTGTTGCCAAAATGATATCAACAGAAATAAAAGCGGTTTTTAAAAAGAATTTCATATCAAAAGTTGCATACTTAATGATAAAAGGCGGAATGGACGACTTTAAAAAGAAATTGGATGCAGACGAATTCGGTGGCGCTATTATGCTTGGTGTTACAAAGCCGGTTATAAAAGCACAAGGCTCATCTAATGCGAAATCTTTTAAAAATGCAATAAGGCAAGCCAAACTTTGTATAGAGGGTAATATAATTGAAGAGATTAGCAAAGAACTTGAGAAAAACGCACAAGCTTAAAACGAGGAGAGTTTACAATGCAAGATTTACAGCAAGTGATAGGCTATAAATTCAGCCAAAAGCAATTGCTTGTAACAGCTTTAACACACACATCTTTTGCAAACGAGAGCAAAGAAAAAATAAAAAATAACGAGCGCCTTGAATTTTTGGGCGACAGCGTTTTGCAAATTGTTACGGCAGAATATCTGTTTACGCATAAGAATATGCCCGAGGGTGAATTAACCAGAATGAGGGCAAATTTGGTGTGTGAAAGTGCGCTTTTTGAATTTGCACAGTCTATTAATTTAGGCGAGTATTTAAGGCTTGGCAAAGGCGAAGAAAAAAGCGGCGGAAGAAACCGCCCAAGCGTAGTAAGCGATGCATTCGAGGCACTTATAGCGGCACTTTATTTGGACGGTGGCTTTAATGTTGCACAAAAGTTTATATTGCCGTTTTTAGAGGGCGCTTTAAAAAAAGCGGAAACAGATGTAGATTATAAAACAATGCTTCAAGAAATTATGCAGCAAAACAGGCAAGAAAAGCTTAGTTATGTTGTGAAAAATGAAACAGGCCCCGACCATAATAAGCATTTTGTGGTGCAAGTGTTTTTGAACTCTAACTATATAGGCACAGGCGAGGGGAATTCTAAGAAAACCGCAGAGCAAGCGGCGGCAAAGCAAGCGCTTGCATTAATGGGAATTAATTAATTATATTGGATGTGAAATTGAATGTATTTAACTGCCCTTGATATACAAGGCTTTAAATCTTTTCCCGACCGCACTAAAATTAAAATAGGCAAAGGCATAACGGCAGTTGTAGGCCCTAACGGGAGCGGAAAAAGTAATATATCCGATGCTATTCGTTGGGTTATGGGCGAAACAAGCGCAAAGCAACTCAGAGGCGGCGGAAAAATGGAAGATATAATATTCGGTGGCACGCATAAACGCTCTGCCATGGGCTTTGCTATGGTTAATTTACATGTAGACAACACCGACAGGCGCCTTGACGTTGAAAGCGACGAAGTTATAATCGGGCGCAAATATTACAGAAGCGGCGACAGTGAGTACTCTATTAACGGGCAAAATGTGCGCCTTAAAGATGTATATGAGCTTTTGCTGGATACAGGCATAGGCAAAGACGGCTATGCTGTTATCGGCCAGGGTAGAATATCGGAAATTGTAAGTGCAAAATCAGGCGAGCGCAGGGAAATTTTTGAGGAAGCGTCGGGTATAGCAAAATACCGCTATAGAAAAAACGAAGCACAAAAAAGGCTTGATAGCACTGAAAATAACCTTGTGCGCTTGCGCGATATTTTAGGCGAGCTTGAAAGGCAAGTTGGCCCTTTAGAAAAAGAGAGCGAAAAAGCGAAAAAGTTTTTGCAATTAGCACAAAGTAAAAAAGAGCTTGAGGTTACACTTTGGGTAGATACCGTGCACAGTGCAAAAGATATATTGCGCGAACAGCAACGGAAAATAGATACAGCAAGTAGCGACTATGAAAAAATAACAAGCGACATTACTGCATTTGAAGAAGAAGCACTTTCGCTTCGCAGTGAGCAAGAGCGCTGTATTATGCAAATGAACCGCCTGCAAGAGCAAATAACATCTGCGCAGGAATTAGTAGCGGGCGCCCAAACGAAAATTGCAGTTATAAATAATAATATAGAGCACAATAATAATGCAATTGAAAATATGAAAAGCGAAAAAATTTCCGGCGAAGAAGGCAAAAAGGAAATTGAAAACCAAATTAAACAGCATGAAGAAAATATTGTAAAATGCAATGAAGAAATTGCGCAATTAGAGCAAACAGCAAATAGGTTAAACGCTAATTTAGACGACTTGCAAGTTAAAAACGCAAAATCAGGCGAGAGGCGTAGCGTTATATCACAAATTTTAACTGAGATTACTCAGCGCTTAACAAATTACAAAGTTTTAATGGCAACAGCACAAAGCACAATTGAAGCCGGGCAAGCTCGCTTAGTGACAATAGAGCAAAACTTAGAAGCGGCAGAGCTTAATAAAAGCGAGGCGCAAAAGGAAAACAGCGAAACAACAGCATTTTTAGAAGATGCTATGCAAAAGAAAACATCGCTTGAAAATATTAAAAACGGCTTAAATATAAAGCTGACATCAAGGCAAAATGCTTTAACACAGGCAGATGAAACAGAGCAAAAGCTTACAAAAGAGCTGGATGCTGCACTGCAGCGTCGCCAAATGCTTAAAGAATTAGAGCGCAGTTTAGACGGCTACCAAAATAGTGTTAAATCTGTTTTAAGTGCAAAAGAAAACAGAAGGCTAAGGGGTATTATTAGCCCGGTTGCAGGCATTATGTCTGTTAAAGAGGGTTATGAAGTTGCAATAGAAACAGCTTTGGGCTTTGCACTTCAAAATATTATAGTTGAAAACGAAACAGCCGCAAAAGCCGCTATGGCATACTTAAAAGAAAATAAAGTGGGCCGAGCAACATTCTTGCCGCTTGATACAATGCGCCCTGTTTACTTTGATGCAAAGCTTACAGGCAGTGCTGTTAAAGCGAGCGAGCTTGTGCAATACGAGAGCAAATTTAGCGTAATAATATCTAATTTGCTTGCAAGAATAGTTGTTGTAGACGATATTAATGAGGCATCTTTAGTTGCAAAACAGCTAAACTATAAAAACCGTATTGTAACAAAGGACGGGCAAGTTATAAATGCGGGCGGCTCGTTTACGGGCGGCAGTGTTTCAAAAACAAGCGGTATGTTTAGCCGAAAACAAGAGATAGATACCCTGAAAGAAAAAATAAAACAGCTTGAAAAACAATTAGAGCAAGCGGCGGATAAAACAGACGAAGCAAAAGAAGGTTTTGATGCAATAAAAGCGGAACTGAACGCAACCGAAAGCGAATTGATAACGGTGAACGGCGATATTATTCGTGCCGAAACAGAGAGCGCAAGGCTTAAAACAATATTGCTACAAGCTGAAAGTTTATTTGAAAATTTACATAATGAGAAAAGCGAATTGCAAGCGCAAATAAAAATAAGTGATATAGAAATTGAAAACGCAAGCAGTAATATAAAAAGTACTACCGAGGAGAGCGAAAAGCTTGAAAGCGAGCTTTCACAAATTAGCGATGATGACGAATTCTTGCAAACAAGAACGCGCCTTGCCGATGAAATTTCACAAGTAAAATTAAGTGTTGTAAGCCTTCAAAAAGATATTGAAAACAATGAGTTTTCAGTTAAATCTTTAAATATGCGCACAGATGACAGCGGCGAAAGGCAAGTGCAATTAGATAGCGGTATTTCTGCGCTGTTAGAGAAAAACACGGCGTTTGAAAATGAAATACAGGGCATATTAAACGAGAGCAAATCGAGTGAAGATGTTATAGCAAACTTGCGCGCGCAAATAGAAAACTTAGCTAATGAGCGCCTAACTAAAGAGGGTGAGGAAAGGGCAAACAGCGGCAAAGTTAAAGCTTTAACAGAGCAAAGAGAGGGCGTTTCAAGGGAAATGGCGCGCCTTAGTGAGCAAAAAGGCAATAAAGAAAACGAGTATGATCAAACCATAGCAAAACTATGGGAGGAATATGAGTTAACTTTACTACAAGCAGAGCAAATTTGTGTTGATTTTGAAAGTGTAACTAATTTAAAAGCACAAGTGGCAGAAATTAGGGGTAAAATAAAAGCGCTTGGCAATGTTAATGTTGCCGCAATTGAAGAATACGCTCAAATAAGCGAGAGATACGAGTTTTTAAAAACACAGGTTAACGACGTTGAGCAAAGCAAAAAAGAGCTAATTGCGCTTATAACAGAACTTTCTGATGAAATGCGAACAATGTTTGCGGAAAGCTTTGCGCAGATAAACAAAAACTTCGATGCTATTTTCAAAGATTTATTTGCGGGCGGCAGTGCAAAACTTTCGCTTGAAGATGATGAAGATGTGCTTGAAAGCGGTATAACCATTGAAGTTGCGCCTCCCGGTAAAATTATTAAAAACTTATCGTCTTTATCCGGCGGTGAGCAGTCGCTTGTGGCTATTTCAATTTATTTTGCCATTTTGCAGGTAAACCCTGCACCGTTCTGTGTTCTTGACGAAATAGATGCGGCGCTCGACGATGTTAATGTTACACGCTATGCGCAGTTTTTGCAGCGTATCAGCAACAAATCGCAGTTTATTGTTATAACGCACAGGCGCGGCACAATGGAAGAGGCAGATGTTTTATACGGTGTTACAATGCAAGAGGACGGAGTATCAAAACTTATTAAATTAGATGTGAAGAATGTAGATGCATCAATTATTGCGTAAAAGGAGAATTCAATGGGTTTTTTTGATAAATTTTCACAAAGCTTAAAGAAAACGAGGGATAATATTTTCGGTTCTTTAAGTGAAATGATAAAAACAAGCGATATAACAGACGAGATGTATGAGCAGCTGGAAGAACAGCTTATAATGTCTGACACAGGCGCAGATATAGCCGTTAAGCTTGTAGATAAATTATACGAGCATGTGAATGAAAACAAGCTGAAAACGGGCGAAGAAGCTTTAAACGCCCTAAAAACCATAATAAAGGAGCACTTAGAGGCTAAACAGCCAATGCAAATTGCATCAAAGCCTGCTGTGATATTAGTTATAGGTGTTAACGGCGTGGGAAAAACTACATCTATTGCAAAGCTTGCCAAATATTATAAAGATATGGGCAAAAGCGTTATGCTTGCCGCAGGTGACACGTTCAGGGCTGCGGCCTCAGAGCAGCTTGAAGTTTGGGCAAATCGTGTTGGTGCGCCACTCGTGCGCCATAGCGAGGGAGCAGACCCGGCGGCGGTTATATTCGACGCTGTGCAAAGCGCAAGCGCAAAAAATATAGACATTGTTATTTGCGACACTGCGGGCAGGCTACACACAAAGAAAAATTTGATGGACGAGCTAAATAAAATTAGCCGTGTTGTAAAAAAGGCAAATGAAAACGCAAGCGTTGAAACTTTACTTGTTTTAGATGCAATAACAGGGCAAAATGCTATTAATCAAGCAGGGCAATTCATAGATGCCGCAGGCGCAACGGGCATAATTTTAACAAAGCTCGACGGCACAGCAAAAGGCGGCGCTGTTATAAGTATTAAGGATAAGCTTGGCTTACCGGTTAGGTTTGTGGGCGTAGGCGAGAGCGTTGACGATTTAATGGAATTTGACCCTGAAGCTTTTGTAGACGCACTGTTTTTGCAGGAGGATAGCTAATGGAGTTTATTATTGCAACAAATAACAATGGTAAACTTAAAGAAATGCAAAGAATACTATCTAAAATGGGGCACGAGGCTATTTCATTAAAGCAGGCAAATATTAATATAGACCCCGAAGAAAACGCCAATACATTTGAGGGGAATGCTCTTATAAAGGCGAAAGAAATTGCGCTTTTTTGCCAAAAGCCAACTATAGCAGACGACAGCGGCCTTTGTGTAGACGCATTAAACGGTGCACCCGGTGTTTTTTCCGCAAGATATTGCGGCGAGCACTCAAACGATAACGGCAATAACGATAAATTGCTTTTAGAAATGGCAAACATAAGCGAAAAACAGCGCACAGCACGTTTTGTTAGTTGCGTGTGTGTGTATTTGCCACAAAGCGGCAAATTTCTAAGTGTCAATGGCACATGCGAGGGAGAAATTGCCTTTGAATTTGCCGGTACAAACGGCTTTGGATACGACCCCTTATTTATACCTGAAAATGTAGGCACAGGCGAAGACGATATATCATTTGTGCCAAATACGAAAAAGAGAACTTATGCAGAGCTTGAAGATAAAGAAAAAGATGCAATTAGCCACAGAGGCGTTGCTATGCGCAAAATGTCAGAACTATTACCTGAATTTTTAAGTAAGAATAATATTTTATAATTAAAGCGTGTAAATTTTTTTACACAATATATTTTAGAATATATTTATCACAAGAAATATACATAAAATCAATTCATACAAATTAACGGAGAAATAATAATGTTAAACAGCAAACAACGCGCAATATTGCGAAAGCACGCAAATACTTTAACACCTGTGTTCCAACTGGGAAAAGGCGAAATAGACGAGGCAGTTATAAAAGCAACGATAGATTGCCTTGCAGCAAGGGAGCTAATTAAGCTGAAAGTGCTTGAAACAAGCCCGTATACAACTAAAGAAGCGGCATATATGTTAGCTGAAAAAACGAATAGCGAAAGCGTACAAATTATAGGCGGAATATTTGTTTTGTATAAGCAAAAGAAAAAAGAAAGTGCATTTGCTCACCTTTTAGGCTAAATTATTATTCTAATAGCCGGCAAAATAAAAGCATTGCGAAAGCACTAATATAAATGTAAGGAGAATTCATGGAAAAACTGCTTTTACTTGGAGGAACTTACGATCCCGTTCACAATGGGCATATATTGCTGTTAAAAGAAGCAATAAAAAAAATTGCACCGACAAGGGTAGTAATTATGCCAACAGGTATACCACCTCACAAACAAAAAAACAACACAAGCAGTAATTTAAAATTAAAAATGTGCGAGTGTTTTTTAAGTTTACATGAAAATATTATAATAGATGACGCAGAAATAAAAAGAGGCGGAAAAAGCTATACATCTGATACTATTAAGTACTTAAAAACTAAGTACAGTAACGCACAAATTTTTATTTCTATCGGCAGCGATATGCTTTTGATTTTTAGGCAGTGGAATAATTACAAATTCATATTGCAAAACGCAACAATAGTTGTGCACTGCCGCGAATTTGAGGATAGCGAAAAGCTTGAAAATTATGCCGATAGCCTTATTGAAGAAGGCGCAAACATTATTATAGTGAATGCTGATATAGTGGAGATTTCTTCAACGCAAATAAGAGAAATGGTGAAAAATGGGCAGAGCATATCGAATTTAGTGCCGCCTTTAGTTGAAAGTATAATAAAAGAACATAATTTGTATAATAAGTAATTGTGATTTATTTGTTCATATAACTCAATAACAAAAAAATCGGAGCCTAATATGATTTCAATAAAAAAAGCGAAGCAAATTGCAAAGAAAAATCTTACTGAAAAAAGATATTACCATACATTGTGCGTATATAAATTAGCGGTTAAACTGGCACAAATTCACGGTGAATCGCAAGAAAAAGCTGCCATTGCCGCACTGTTTCACGATATAGCCAAAGAAATGTCTAAAGAAAAAATATTGAAGTTGTTTAATGAAAATGGTATAATAAAATATGAGGTTGATAATCACCCTTTTGCGGTTTGGCACGCTTTGGCAGGAAGCATTATTGCTCAGTACGATTACGGTATAGACGATGAGGACATTTTAAGTGCAATAGAATGCCATTCAACAGGCAAAGAAAATATGACTTTATTAGATAAAATAATTTATATTGCAGATGTGGCAAGTGAAGATAGGCAATATAGCTCGGCAGATAAAATAAGGAAAGATGCACAAGTTAATTTAGATAAAGCTTTAATTGATGCTTTAAGTGAGAGCATTGCTATGCTTAAAAGAGAGAACAAGAAAATTGATGAACAGAGCATAAAGGCATATATTTCGCTTAGAAAAAATTATTACGGAGGTGTATAATTGGCAGCTGATAATTATAGAAATGTTAATGTAAGTAATGCTTCTAATATACATGAAACACAAAAAACAACAGCACAAGAGCCGAAGAAAAAGCAAAAAAAATCGGCTTTACATATACTGTTAAATACGCTTAGCATTATAAGCACATTTGTGCTTGTTTTTTATATAGGCTTTCAAATTTACGCAAGCACAATAATAACAACGGGCGCTGCAGGCGTAACGGCAAAAGAATACCAAACGCCGCCTCAATATGCGGGCGATGAGCTTAATGTTTTGCTGCTTGGAATAGATTATACCTCGCAAGACGGGCAAGGGCGCGACCCAAACGGCAACACAGACATGATAATGTATGTGCGCTTTAATTTTGTGGATAACACTATCAGAATGCTTCAAATTCCACGCGACACTTATGTAGGCTTGCCGGAATATACAGCAGATACCGCAAAAATTAACGCGCTTTACGCTTTCGGCCCCAATGAAGAGAATAAAGTTAACAATTTAGCGCAAGTTTTAAGCGAACAATACGATTTACCTGTGGATAATTACGCCACAATCGATATGGATTCCTTAAGGGAAATTATAGATTTATTTGGCGGCATCACAGTTTATGTTGCTGAAGAAATGCATTATGAAGGCTCGTATATTCCCGCAGGTTGGCAGCATTTAGACGGCGCTTCAAGCGAGTTTTTCGTTCGCAACAGAAGCCAATATACAACCTCAGATATACAGCGCCTTGATAACCAACGTTATTTCTACTCAGCGGTTTTCCGCTTAATTCGCACATCGCCTTGGCAAGAGCTCGTTAAACTTGTGCCTGTTGTTCAGCAATATGTTAATACAGATATGTCTACGGTAGATTGTGCAGCGCTTGCAATAAAACTTTTAAGCGTGCCGTCTGAGAATATTTTGCTCGCAAAATTGCCTGTGGCAGACGCAACAGAGCTTTATAACGGCGAATCTATATTGGTAGCTAACCCCGAGGCAAGCGCAGATTTACTAAATGAATATTTCCGCCATGAGGAAAGTTTTGTGCCTGTGGAAGAATTGGCAATAGCGCAACTACCGGCAAATGCTACACTATATGAAACTAATGTGCAATGGATGGCAGATATTGACGCAGACGGCGGCGGCACAGTGGGGCAAGCGGCAGATGATACTCAAACAGGCCAAGATATAATAGACGAGGCACAAGCTGCAAGCGAGCAAAGCACTCAAAGTGAACAAACAGGTTAAAATGGTACGTTTAAGTATTTTTTAATAAGCATATATCCAAAAAAGCAAGTAACAATTAGCATAACATAAATAAAAAGGGAGTATTTAATGAATTCACTTGAAATTGCAAAACAAGCGGCAAAAATTTTAGATGATAAAAAGGCGCATAAAATCAGCCTTTTAAAAATAAGGGATTTAACCGTTATGGCAGATTACCTTGTAATTGCACACGGTACTTCTTCTACTCACGTTAAGAGCCTTGCGGATGACCTTGAGTTTCTAATGAAAGAACAAGGCGTTACACCGCTGAGAAAAGAAGGCTTTAATACAAAA
Source organism: uncultured Bacteroides sp. (assembly GCA_964371975.1). GTDB lineage: Bacteria > Bacillota > Clostridia > Oscillospirales > Ruminococcaceae > Ruthenibacterium. The sequence continues at coordinate 54,931 of CAYJPD010000002.1, read as the reverse complement.
AACTGGTTTATTATAGATTACGGCAATGTAATAGCGCATGTTTTCAGTGAACAAGCGAGGGAATTTTACGATTTAGAGCACCTTTGGGCAGATGGCGAAAACATACCATTAGATTTTGATGAATAAGTTTTGTTGATATTTAGTTTATTATAATATATGGAGTGAGTATAGTTTTGAAATACGATTTTAAAAATATAGAGAAAAAATGGCAAAATACATGGCAAGAAGAAAACACATTTGCCGCAAAGCAAGATTTTACACTGCCTAAATTTTATGCACTTGTTGAATTTCCTTATCCTTCGGGGGCAGGGCTTCACGTTGGGCACCCGCGCAGTTATACAGCGCTTGATATTGTTAGCCGCAAAAAGCGTCTTCAAGGCTTTAATGTGCTTTACCCAATGGGGTGGGACGCATTTGGTCTACCCACAGAAAACTTTGCGATGAAAAACCACATTCACCCTGAAATTGTAACAAAAAACAATGTGCAGGGCTTTAAAAGGCAGCTTAAAAGCCTTGGCCTTTCATTCGATTGGAACAGGGAAATTAACACAACAGACCCAAATTATTATAAATGGACACAGTGGATATTTTTGCAACTGTTTAAAAAAGGCCTTGCATATAAAAAGCAAATGAGCGTTAACTGGTGCACAAGCTGTAAAGTTGTTTTAGCTAATGAAGAAGTTGTAAACGGCACTTGCGAGCGCTGCCAAAGTGAAGTTGTGCAAAAAAATAAAGAGCAATGGATGCTAAAAATAACGGAATATGCAAACAGGCTAATTGACGATTTAGACGATTTGCAATTTGTAGAGCGTGTTACAACACAGCAAAAAAACTGGATAGGGCGCAGCTATGGCGCGCATGTAACGTTTAAAACAGATGCAGGCGATGACTTGCTAATTTACACAACACGCCCCGATACGCTTTTCGGTGCAACTTATATGGTAATAAGCCCCGAGCACCCTTATGTTGAAAAATGGGCAGATAAAATATCAAATTTCGACAAAGTGCAAGAATATAGGCAAAATGCCGCTAAAAAGAGCGATTTTGAGCGCACAGAGCTTGTAAAAGAAAAAACAGGCGTTAAATTAGAGGGTGTTAATGCAATTAACCCTGTAAATGGCGAAAGCATACCTGTTTTTATATCAGATTATGTGCTTATAAGCTACGGCACCGGCGCAATTATGGCAGTTCCCGGTCACGACGAGCGCGACTACGACTTTGCAAAAGCGTTTAACCTACCAATTGTAGAAGTTGTTAAAGGCGGCGATATTGAAAAAGAAGCTTTTACAGATTGTGATACCGGAATTATGGTAAACAGCGGCTTTTTAAATGGCTTAAGTGTAGATGAAGCCAAAACTGCTATTACAAAATGGCTTAGCGATGAAAAATTGGGTGAGCCAAAAACTAATTTTAAACTTAGAGACTGGGTTTTTAGCCGCCAAAGATACTGGGGCGAGCCTATACCTGTGGTTTATTGCGAAACTTGCGGCTGGCAAGCGCTTGATGAAAACAGCTTGCCGCTTCAATTGCCGCCACTTGAAGATTTCGAGCCGACAGAAACAGGGGAAAGCCCGCTTGCACGCTTAACGGATTGGGTTAAAACCACTTGCCCTAAATGCGGCGATGCTGCAAGGCGTGAAACAGATACTATGCCGCAATGGGCAGGCTCTTCTTGGTACTTTTTAAGGTATATGGACCCTGATAACAACGATGCATTGGCATCTAAAGAGGCACTTGAATATTGGGGCCCTGTAGATTGGTATAACGGTGGCATGGAGCACACCACATTGCACTTGCTCTATAGCCGTTTTTGGCATAAGTTCTTATATGATATAGGCGTTGTGCCAACAAAAGAGCCGTATGCTAAGCGCACAAGCCATGGTATGATACTGGGTGAAAACGGCGAAAAGATGAGCAAATCGCGTGGGAATGTAGTAAACCCCGACGATGTTATAGAAGAGTACGGTGCAGACACTATGCGCCTTTATGAGATGTTTATAGGCGATTTTGAAAAGAGCGCGCCGTGGAACACATCATCAATAAAAGGGTGCAAACGCTTTTTAGAGCGCATATGGGCTTTAAGGGAGAAAATAGGCGCAGGCGAGGGCTACTCTAAAGAAATAGAAAGCAGCATACACAAAACAATTAAAAAAGTTAGCTCAGATATAGAGCAGCTTAAAATGAACACCGCTATAGCTGCAATGATGAGCTTAATTAACGAGATGTATGAACTAAGCGAAATTACAAAAGCCGATTACAAAACGCTTTTAACATTGTTAAACCCATTTGCACCGCATATTGCAGAAGAGCTTTGGCAAATGCTTGGCTTTGAAGGGCAAATTGCAAAAGCGCAATGGCCAAAACACGATGAGGAAAAATGCAAAGACAGCACAATTGAAATTGCTGTGCAAGTAAACGGAAAAGTAAGGGCACGCCTTAGCGTTTCAGCAGATATTAACAAAGATGATGCAATAGCATTAGCAAAAGCGAATGAGGAAGTTTTACCGTTTATCGACGGCAAAACTATTATGAAGGAAATTTATGTTCAAGGAAAACTTGTTAATATTGCTGTGAAATAAATTTTGAGGTAATAGCGTGATAAAACATGCTAATACCTTAGTAAACAGTGTGCCGCCTAAAACGGCACAAATCAAAAAAACTCCATTCTGTTTGAAGTTTTTGGTCCTGTTTGTATTGCACACAAAATGGAGGTTTGTATGAAGAACATAAAAAGAGTTTTAATAATAGGCTTTTTAATGCTAATAAGCTCTTTGTGGGGGCTTGCTATAATAATCTTTAATGCATTTAACTTGCCTCCCTCGTGGGCAACACCACCGGGACGATTTATTACAGGCATAATGCTAAACGGAATGTTAATTCCATTTACTGTTTTTTCTATTATATTAGCAGTGGGTTTTATATTATTAATTATCGAATATTTTAAAAAAGAGTGAAAAATAGTGAATTATTTGCAGTTTGCTCATAAAATTTACAATATTCCTCAATATACATATTGACACAAGGCGTGTTTAATTGTATAATTTAATATAGTTGAGCATTGCTCAGCTCCTAACCTCAACGTTAAGGGAGGGACAAAGATGTCGGAAATCAGAGTAAAAGATAATGAATCGCTTGATAGCGCATTGCGCCGCTTTAAGCGTTCTTGCGCACGCTCGGGCGTTCTTGCTGAAGTTCGTAAGCGTGAAGCCTATGAAAAACCTTCGGTACGCCGCAAGAAAAAATCAGAGGCTGCCCGCAAACGCAAATTTAAGTAATTTGTAGGCATGCGGAAATGTGTGCAAAAAGGGGTAGTAACAAGTTTTAGTATTTGTTACTACCTAAAATGTAGGGGCGGGTCTGCGTGGCCGCTTGAAAATAGGTTGCAAAATCTAATTTTGGGCACTCACACAGGGGTGCCCCTTCAATTTTTTTATAGTTATTTGCTTATTGCAAATTTTTAATAGGGTATAAGGAGCATTTTGAATGCCGGCAAATAAAACAGCTGAAAAACTGAAAATATTTACCGATGTGCTTTTTGTGCTATGCTTTGGTGCATTGCTTATTCGCATGTTATTTTTTGGCTCGGAATACATACAAGGTATGCCGCATGAGCCTAATAATATATTGGCGTTTGCAATGGCACTTTTAATTTTGTGTTTTATATTATTTGTGTTTTTTATTTCAAATAAAATAAAAAGCGTTACAGTTTGCAGCTTTTTTAAAAGCCCGTACAGTGTTTTTATAGCATTTGCGGCATTGGCTTTGCTTCAAGGTATTATAGTTTTCACTTGCTATTCGCCGTCAGGGTGGGACCCTCAAGTGCTTTTAAACACCGCAAACAGCCTTTTAGAAACTCAAGGGCAATTAGATTATAACGAAACTTATTTTCACCAAAACCCCAATAATTTGTTTTTGCTTGGAGTTTTTAGGTATTTTTTTGTTATATTAAATAGGTTTGGCATAACAGAGTACATCCCTTATGCCGCTTTTTTAGGTGCAATTTTGGTTTTGCTATCTGTGCTTTTTTTGTTTTTAACGGTGAAAAGGCACTTTGGCTATAAAATTGCATGGCTTTTATTTTTGATAAGTGCGCCTGCAATAGCTCTTTCCCCTTGGGTTGTTGTGCCTTATAGCGATACATATGGCATGATATTTTCAGCATTTTGCTTTTATACATACAGCGGCTTTAAAACATCTAAAAGCGCTCGCTTTAAATATATAAACGCAGCTTTGTTTAGCGCTTCGCTTGTTGTAAGCTCTTTTGTAAAACCGTATGTATTGCTTTTTATCCCTGCTGTTTTACTGGTGGAATTGCTTTGCTTTTTTAAAGCGAAAGGCTGTAAAAAGGCAAAAGACAAAAATGCAAGCAAAAACAGCAATAAAAAAATTATTGCTTTAATTTTGTTGGTGTTGGTTTTAAGCTCAATGTTTACTTATATATTGTGTGATATATTTGTTCAAAAATCTGTGGGCTTTATGCTGGACGAACAAAAAGCGCAAGAAGAATCTTTTTCGTTAACACATTATTTTATGATGGGTTTATCACAGCCGCACGGCAGTTATGCTTATGAAGATATGCAGTATACTATGTCTTTTAAAGGCTCGCAGGCTAAAATGCAGGCGAATATAGACGAAGCGTTTAGGCGCATACAAAATATGGGCTTTACGGGTTATATGTCGTTTTTATTTAGGAAGCTCAGCTTTAGTTTTACAGACGGCACTTTCTTTTTTGCGCGCGAGGGTATGTTTTATGCAGGCGTTCCGCCACAAGAAAGTGAATTTGCACAGTTTGTTCACCAATATTACAGGGGCGATGGGGAGTATTACAATATTACAGCGTTTTTGTGCCAAGCGCAGTATATGCTTTTATTGTTACTTATGATACTCGGTGTGTTTTTTAATAAACATAGCAGTGCAAAATATATTTGGCTTGCAAGAATTTTTACATTGGGTATGGTGTGCTTCCTTCTTATTTTTGAAGCGAGAAGCCGTTATGTTTACAGTGTATTGCCTGTTTTGTATTTTGCGGCAATTGGCGGTGTTTTGCTATTAGTAAACGCATTAAGCGCAAAGCTTAAAATTAGGAAATAAATTATAATTTAATCTGGCTTTTTTATTACCGTTTATATGGTAAGTGGCAAAAATGCCAATAAACATTGAAGTAAAAGGAGCAAATAATGCTTTACCCAACGGCTATATTTAACAGGGCGTTTGATATTACCCCTTTATACCTTAAAAGCAATAATATCAAAGCGCTTATACTGGATGTAGATAACACTTTAACAGGGCATGGCAGCCAAAAATTGCCCAAAGAAATAGAAAACTGGCTAAGTGAAATGAACAGCGCCGGAATTAAAATGATGATAGTATCAAATAACTTTGAAAAGCGTGTTGAGCCTTTTGCAAGGGCAATTAAAATGGATTATTGTGCGTTTAGTTGTAAGCCGTCGCCGCTTGGGCTTGCAAGAGCGAGGAAGAAACTAAATGTTAGCAAAAGCGAAGTGGCACTTGTGGGCGACCAAATTTTTACTGATATTTTAGGTGCGAATATTTACAATATTAAATCGCTTTTAGTTTTGCCAATGTACGGTGATGTTAAATTTACAATACGCTTAAAAAGAGCACTTGAAAAGCCTATAATAAAAGCTTTTTTAGATAAAGGAAACAATATAATAAAAAGGGAGCAAGAATAATGGGAAATCGTTTATCAAAATTGAAAGACATTTTAGGGCAAGGTTTTGAGGCGGCCCTTATAAATTCAGCGGAAAATCGCTTTTATCTTTTGAATGTAGATACTCATTCAGCGGGTAATTTGCTTGTTTTACCTAATAAGGCTTATTTTATAATAGATTCAAGGTATATTGAAATAGCAAGAAATAATATAAAAGACCCAAATGTTGAGGTTGTTTTAGAAAAAGTTGCAAAAGAGCAAATTACCGATATTTTAAAAAGCAATAATGTTAAAAACGTTTTAATTGAGAACACAAGTACTTTAGCTCGTTTACAAACGCTAAAAGATGTGTTTACAAGCGCAATTGATATAGATATTACCGATAAGCTGTCAAAAGCATTAAATGATATGCGCGCAATTAAAGATGAAAGCGAAATAGAGCAAATAAGAAAAGCGCAAGTAATAACAGATAATTGCTTTACTCATATTTTAAAATATTTGAAACCGGGCACTCGTGAAATAGATATAGCTATAGAAATGGAAAGCTATATGCGTAAAAATGGTGCGGGGAAATTAGCGTTTAATACAATAATGCTTGCAGGCGCAAAAACAAGTTTGCCACATGGCGAGCCGGGCGAAAATACTTTAAAAACAGGCGATTTTGTTACGATGGACTTTGGCGCTAATGTAAACGGATATTGCACAGATATGACACGCACTGTGGCATTGGGCAATATTACAAAAGAGCAAGAGAAGGTATATAATACTGTTTTAAAAGCGCAACTTGCCGCATGCGAGGGCGCAAAAGCAGGGCTTAGGGGCTGCGATGTTGATAAAATAGCGCGCGACATTATAACTGCCGAAGGTTATGGCGCTAATTTCGGGCACGGCTTAGGGCACTCTTTGGGGATAGATATTCATGAAGACCCACGCTTTAGCCCACTGTGCACAGACGAAATAAAAGAGAATGTGATGATGACAATAGAGCCGGGAATATACCTTGCAGGCAAATTTGGCGTTAGAATTGAAGACACTGTAATAGTTAAAAAAGACGGCATTGAAATTTTAGCAAAAAGCGATAAAAACTTAATTGTTTTATAAAAATTTAGTAATTTGAATTATTTAGGCATGAAAAACTTGCAAAAATGCGGCGGTTAATGTAAAATAATAATAGCAATTAATTGAAAATATAATCAATTATAATAATTGGAGGACAATATGGTATCTGCAGGAGATTTTCGCAACGGCGTAACATTTGAGGAAGACGGCAATGTTATGCAAATAATAGAGTTCCAACACGTTAAACCGGGCAAGGGTGCGGCATTTGTGCGCACAAAAGTGCGCAATGTTATAACAGGCTCGGTGGTAGAAAAAACTTACAACCCAACAGCAAAATTCCCATCAGCGTATGTTGAACGCCGTGAAATGACATATTCTTATGAAGATGGCGGCTTGTATTATTTTATGGATAATGAAACATATGAGCAAGTTCCGCTTAACGAGAGCGAGCTTGACGATAGCTTCAAATTTGTAAAAGAAAACGAAGTTTGCAAAATTCTATCATATAAAGGCAAAGTTTTTGGCATAGAAGTTCCTAATTTTGTAACACTTGAAATTACAAAAACAGAGCCGGGCGTTAAAGGAAACACCGCAACAAACACATTAAAACCGGCAACACTTGAAACAGGCGCAGAAGTTAGAGTTCCTTTGTTTATTAACGAGGGCGAAGTTATACGTATAGATACTCGCACAGGCGAATATATGGATAGAGCTTAAGTAACATTTAGCTTTGTTTAAATGAAAGCGCAAAATAATGCGCAAAACCGGTTAAGGTGGGCTTGCCTTAAATAAAACATTACGGGAGATAAAAAATGGATAATATGCAATTAACAGAAAAAGTGGCTTATATTAAAGGCTTGATGAAAGGCATGGAATACGAGGCAAACACAAACGAGGGAAAAATAATTGAAGCGCTGCTTAGCGTTGTAACCGATATGGCAGAGCAAATTACGATTTTAGATGAGGAAGTTGGCGATTTGTTCGAAGAAGTAGACGCAATTAGCGAAGACCTAAGCGACGTTGAAAGCTATTTATATGAAGATGAAGACGAAGAGTATGACGACAGCGCAGATTACCGTGATGACGGCCTTTATGAAATAACTTGCCCTGCTTGCGGTGAAGTTGTTTGTGTTGATGAAGACATGCTATGCGCAGACGATTTAGCATGCCCTAATTGCAAAACAAGCTTTGAAATTGATTTTAGCGATGCAGGCGAATGTGATTGTGGCGATTGCGAAGAAAAAGATAAAGAATAGTTTTGTGCATGTGTTTCGGCTGTTTTAATAGCTTGAAATTTTAAGCACTATAACTTGGCATTTTTAAAGCATATTAAATTTAAACCGCTCAAATAGTTCTACTATTTGAGCGGTTTTTGCTATTAGTGAAATGCATAAAAACATAATTCTTATTAAATTTAATAATTGTAAAAACGTTTATAAATACTATTTTTTTTAGTTTGAATAAGTATTATAAATAGTTCTCTATGAAAGTAAATATACTGCTGTAATAGTAGTCTGGGTTTAAATATCTACCTGCAATATGGTCGGCGTTTTCAATTGATATATGCTCTTTTGGCCCGTTATAACTCTCATATAAAATATCAAGCATGTAATACGGAACAAAGTCATCAGCGGTGCCATGGGTGAACAAAATAGGAATTTCTGAGGTTTCAAGCGCATGAATAGGCGCTGATAAGTTAAGATCAATACCGGTAAATATAGCAGTGTAATTCAACACAATATCAACAATTAGCGATATGGGTATGTTGAGAAAATTCTCTAATTGGTATACAACAACCTCTTCAAAGCTCGTATAGGCACTATCGCTAATTGCCGCTATAACATTTGAGGGCAAGGTGTCATTTCCGCACGCCATCAATACGGAAGATGCCCCCAAAGAGGAGCCGTGTAACACTATTTGCGCCTTGCTGTCTTGCTCGTTAATATACTTAGCCCAAGATACAATATCATTGCCGTCTGAGTAGCTGAAAGTTATATACTCGCCACCGGACTGCGAGTGCCCGCGCAAATCAGGTGTTATAACATTATAACCTTGCTCGTAAAAATGCAAAGTTATATCAAGCGCTTCTTTATGGTCAGAGCCATATCCGTGCACCGCAATTGCCCAAAGGTTTGAATTTTCTTGCGTTAACACTAAACCGTAAAGCTCGGTGCCGTCATCTGATTTTATGTAAACATCTTCACTATTGGCACTTTCAAGCATCTCTGCAACTAAAACATCAGAGTTTAAACGGTTATATGCCTCGTTTTCATCATAATAACCATAGTAAATGTCATTTATTTCCTGCGTGCTCATTTGGCTTTCTTTTTCGTCATAATAAGCGGAAGAGGAGACATCTTTGCGCAAAATAAAAAAATTAACAAATAATAAGCTTAAAATGCTTAATATAATGAGTATTTGTATTAAACAGCATATAATAACTATAATGGGTATTTTTAACTTTTTAATCATTTTATCACCATAACGAGAAAAATCTCAAAAATTATTTATATATTTATTTCATTGTAAAGTAAATTTAAAAAAACATAGGGAACTTGCAGTTTTTATTACTATAGAAATAAGCACAATTTACCTTTTGAAACACAAAATATACATCTATTATACATTATAAAATAAGTGAATGTTAAAAATGTTATAAATTTATTTCTAAAAAGTGAATAAAAAACGTTATTGTGCTATTTAATTGTGAAACTTATGTGATAAGTTTGACTTTTTATATATAATGAGATAAAATATCTATTAGGTGCGACATACAATTTTAACAAAATATTAATATATATTTTAAATAAACGGAGGGAAATATGGAGCTATTAAAACTTGAAGGCGTAACGAAAAAAATTAAGAAAAAAACCATAGTTGATAATATCAGTTTAACTGTGAACAGCGGTGAAATCGTTGGCTTTTTAGGGCCGAACGGCGCAGGTAAAACAACAACAATTAAAATGATAATGGGGCTTTTTAGCATAACAAGCGGCAATATAAGTGTTTGCGGGAACAGCGTTATAAATAACTTTGAAAAAGCCATGCAAAATGTTGGCGGCATTGTTGAAAACCCCGATTTATATAAAGGTTTAACAGGCAGGCAGAACTTAAAATATTTTGCCCAGTTTTACGGAAAAGACGCTGAAAAAAATATAGACAGCGTTGTAGAGCTTGTTAAAATGAAAGATAGAATAGACACTAAAATTAAAACTTATTCTTTGGGTATGCGCCAAAGGATAGGCCTTGCGCAAGCAATTTTGCACATGCCACCGCTTTTAATTTTAGATGAGCCAACAAACGGCCTTGACCCTATTGGTATTAAAGAGCTGCGTGAGCTGCTTAAAAATCTTGCGCAAAATGCAGGCACAGGCGTTTTCATAAGTAGCCATTTGCTAAGCGAAATGGAATTAATGTGCGATAGGATTTATATTATTGATAACGGCAAGATTATTGGCGAAAAAAGCATGGTGCAAGAGGAAAATGTTGAAGTTTTCTCTTACACATTTGTTACAGATAATAACAAAGCAGTGCACGAGAAGTTTAAAGCGCTTGGCACTAATTGTGATTTATTGCCCGACGGTGTTAATATAGTAATGAAAAGTGACGAAATACCAAATATTATTGCAGAACTTGTTGCGCAAAATATTAAGATTTATGCAGTTAACAGGGCGCAGCGTTCACTTGAGCACGATTTCATTTCGATGACAACCGGCAGCAAAACACAAATTTCTTAAGGGGTGAATTATGAATTTTATAAAACAAATATTTGCGGAAACACGCAATATGTTGCGCAGCAAATTTATAGTGGTATCGGCAATTTTAATTATGCTTTTTATAACCGTAGGTGTTCATTTGTTTAGCTATGTTATGAATAATGTAGTATCAGAATTATTATACGGCAATATGTATTATTCAAGCTACAGCGAAGATATTATTATAAACGGCGTTGAATATGATTGGAACAACGATGTAGCGCGCGAATTGCAATGGATGTATGAAGCGCAAACAGATTTACCTAACTATGGCCTTTCGGCTGATGCCACAAAATATGCGCAGGAAATGTATGATGAATTAATTGAAAAGTTTGAAATATATGCGCCTTTAGTCAAAATAGGTGATGACCCGGATGAATATTTTTACGATTATAGAATGAACTTTTTGTATAGAACACGTGAAAATATTATAACAGTATATCTGCTTGAAAAATTAAACACTGCAGACTTTGAGAATATTGAAGATGCAAATGATACAAATTTTGATGACTTAAAACAAGCAACCAATGTCGTTGGCTATTTCGATGACAGCGTATATAACTTATATATAGAAATGACAACTGAAGAAAGAAATGAAAAAATTGCAGAGCTTAACAAATTTGTTTCAGATTTTGACAGTATTATGGAAAATGACGATTTTGCAACTTATATTGATTTATCTGTGAAAGACCTTGAGCAAACAATCATTTCTAATAACGCTCGTATAGAGCAGCTTGAAAAAGACATTATTGAAAACCCCTCACAAGAGGAGTATTTAAATGATGAAATTGACCGTTTGATTTTGGATAATATGAATATAGAGCAAAGCAGTATACCGGAAATGGCATATAGGCTCGAGCATAATATTGCGCCAAACGACGGTTCATGGCAAGATAGTGCATTAAACCAGAAAAACTGGGCAAGTTACGAAATATTAGATAAAGAAAATAACAAGCTAACAGAAGAAGAGTTTGTTGAAGATGAATGGACAAGAAGAGAATACGGCACATATCCGGCTTATGAAGAGGCGCTTGTCAATGAAATAAAAGCGTCGCAACTTAAAGTGCTTGTTGCCGATAATTCACTAAATAGCGGCGAGCCGGACATGAGCTTTGTTAGCGACGGAGCAAGAAACCAATTATATGGCAAACTGGGCATGTTCTCGCTAATTTCTGTTTTTTCTGTACTTTTGGGCGGCTGGGTAATTGCAAACGAGTTCCAAAGTGGCACAGTGCGTTTATTAATGATAAGGCCTCGCACACGCAATAAAGTATTCATAAGCAAATTTTTAGGCGGCTTAGTGTATGTGTTCATTTTATATGTAGTAACATATTTCTTATCGTTTATTGTTTGCGGCTTTATGTATGGCTTTGCAGATTTTGCATACCCCAACTACACAGCCAGCGGCGAAGTTAACTTCTTTATATCGTTCATGGGCGACTTCTTTGCATGCTTTGCAGGCATTGTATTTATGTATTCGTTAGCTTTCTTCTGCTCAAGCGTAATAAAGAATATGGCTGTTTCAATAATTATTCCAATGTTAGCGCTTGTTGGCACAATGATATTACTTCCCATTATGGCAAACAATGCACCTGTTGATATTTTGGCGTTCACACCTGTTATGTATATCTACATGAATGAAATTTTCAACCCCTCTTATTATATTGAAACCTTAATGGATAAGGGTATGCCTTTAAGCGTTGGGCTTGGCGTTGCGGTTATGATAATTTATTCTGCAATTCTGCTGGTTATAGCTTCTTTGGTATTCAAGAAAAGAGATATAACAAATTAATTTTTAACCAAACTGTGAAAGGTATTCCGAAATGGGAAACGATTTTTTAGATAAATACACACAAAAAGCACAAAGTGAGCAAAATTTTGCACCAACGCAGGCACAAAGTGCACCTGTGCAAAAGCAAAGTGCGCCTGTGCAAGCACAAAGTGCACCAGCGCAAGTTCAAAGTGCACCTGTGCAAAAGCAAAGTGCACCAGCGCAAAAGCAAAGTGCACCAGCGCAAAAGCAAAGTGCACCAGCGCAAAAGCAAAGTGCGCCTGTTAAGCAAAATCAAAATAATGGGACACAGGGTGCACAGCAAATTAGTGCAGGCGCACAAAACAGCTTTGTAGCAAAGCAAAGCGTATATGAGCAAAGCAAAATTAGCGAAGATGACAGCATGAATTTTGAAGAGCAAACAGGCTTTGCGCCGCCAAGCTCAGGCGGCGGCTTTGTGCAAGAGAAAAAGAAATTGCCATGGGGCTATATAATTATAGGCGTTATAGCGCTTATTGCCATAATTGTTTTTGCTATTTTATTAACGCGAGGAACAGCTCTGCCTGCAATGGCAGACGAGGGCTGGGAGCTAAACGATGTGCAATTGTGGGCAGATGAAAACTCGGTGCTTCTTCGCACGGAAGAGGAATTTAGCGACACAATTGCGCAAAACACAGTTATTTCCCAAAACCCTGCCGCAGGTGAAACAGTGGGTAACGGTGAGTTCTTGCAGCTTGTGGTATCCGCAGGCCCTGATTTAAGTATTTTAGTGCCCGTGCCCGATATTATGAATATGACGGTTAGCGAAGTTGAGGCATGGGCGGCTGAAAACCTTATGACAAAAGTGCGCATAACAACTGAGGATAGCCTAACAATACCTGCCGGTAAAGTTATTGAGTACACCGTGAACGACAACACGGTTATTGATACAGAAATTAGGCGCGACACACCTTTTTATGTTGTGTTTTCAAACGGAAAAGGCGAGGGCTCAGCGGTAGAATTGCCGAACTTTATAACAATGAGCGTTGAAGAAGCGCAAAAATTCGGTACAGATAACGGCATTGTAATTCAAATTGTTGAAGAGTTTAGTGAAACTGTTGCAAAAGGGCAAATTATGGAGCAGAGCATTAAAGCCGAAGAGACAATTCACGAGGGCGACACTGTTAAACTAACAATATCTAAAGGTAAAGAAATTAGGGTGCCAAACTTCTTCGCAATGACAAAAGACGAGGCCGAGCGTGAAGCGGTAAGCCTTGGAATTAGTATAAGCACAAGTGAAAAATACATGGCAGGCGTTGAAGAGGGCAAGTTAATTAGCCAAAGTATGTATAGTGGCGCTCTTTACGAAGATGATGACCATGTGGAGCTTGTTTACTCGCTTGGCGATACAATTTATATCACATCTATGGTTGGCTCGAGCGAAAACGGTATTAGAGATTGGGTTTTGCCGCTTAATGAAAAAGGCGCAAGTATAACGGTTAATATCACTTATACAGAATCTGATAAAGCAAAAAACACTGTTTTAGCACAAGATAAAGTTAATTTAACAATCCCTATAAATGCTACAGTGCACTTTGTTGTATCTTCCGGCAAAGCAATTTATGCGCCGGATTTAGTAGCCCCTGAAAGCGCAGCTTACCCTGACGTTATAACAAGGGAGCAGGCAATAACTATATGCAACGGCCTTGGCATAGTGCCTGTGTTTAAAGAAATTAGCGCAGCAAATAGAGAACCCGGTGAAGTTTGGCAGCAAAGCATACCTGTGGGCACAAAAATGAGCGAGGGCGATACTATAACGCTTAATGTAGTGCCGGGTAGCCCAACTGTTACAGTGCCAAATTATGTTGGCATGACTGACAGCACTGCAAACGCACTACCTGAAACAAGCTTTTTAAAAGTAGTTTATGTTGAAGTTGGCGAAACTGATAAAACAAAATGGGGTACTATAAAATCGCAAAGCGTGCTTGCAGACTCTGTTGTAACATTCGGAACTACCGTAACACTTGAAAAATATGTGGACCCGACAACATTACTGCCTACGCCGTAATTTGAAGTTTTAAACAACAAAACCCCCACGCTATTACCGTTATGGTATCAGCGTGGGTTTTTTAAGTTTAATGTGATTTTATCGGTGAAACCTTTTTTTAAGCTCTTGCTTTAATGTTTTATCCGAAAACATATAAAGCCCGAATGCGATTATGCAAGAGAAAATGCCGCTTGCTAAAAATCCCCAGGCTATGTTTGAAAAGCCCAATAAATAAATTATAACAGGCGCAAAACTTAAAAGGCAAATTGTTAATAGATTACCGAAATACTCAGAGTATTTTTGTCTTGATTTAACTGTTAAAACGGTTAAAGCTAATGTAGTGCACATTGTGAAAAGAGGAATAGCAAAATTTGTAGACCAAAAGTTTGCTGTTGTGAGCATATCTATTAAAAACAAAAAAACGGAGATAGTAAAATAATTTAGCACTATTTTAGAGCCGTAGCGCAAAGATTTTGTGTGTGTAATTCTAAAGAGCGCTGTTGCTAATAAACAGCAAACAGCAACAATTAAAGACCATAACGCATCGCCGCTGTTATGTGTGAAAATATTGATATAACAGCAAATAACAATAACAACAAATGCAATAAAAACTGGCACATTTTTTAAAGATGTGCGGTTTTTTATTATATGCTCATATTCGGGGAATTGAACATTTGTGCTTTTAATATTTTGAAACTCATATTTACACAGCGGGCATTTTTTCTCGCTTTCAAAAACATTAATATCACAATTTGGGCATCTATTCATCGTTTTCACCCCACATATTAGAATAAACGCTAATATCTGAATTTGCAATTTGCTTTAGCTGCATAAAGAAGTATCTAATTAAATCTGCATCTTTTATGCTACGTGTAAACGCCAATGCCAATTTATCGTTATAAGAGCAAGCACCTACAGATATATGCGTTAATTTTGTAGGGTAAACAAGAAACTCAAAGTGGCTTATATATTTATACGTTTCTTGCGGCATAAGAACATTGCCCATATTTGAAATTGGCACTGTTTTTTTCTTTTCGCCAAGCGCAGAGAAAAAGTAAGGCAAGAACATATTTTTTAAAACAAGGGGCGTATGCTTTGAAAAAATATTTAAAGAGCGGCGCACGCTGGCTTTAGATATTGCCCCTAAACTTTCTTCTGAAGTGTTTTCAATTAGCTGTGCAGTTAAATCTGTTATAATATCGTCTAAATTTGTGCTATCATTCACTGCATAACTTAAGTGGGTTAAGCCGAAAAAATTTTTTAGCGAGTCAGACTTAAATGTCTTTCTCAAATTAACCGGTAGCGCAATAACTATAGGTTTAGTATTATTTGTAGGCTTTTGCTTCACATCGTATATACTTTTAATTAAAAGTGCGCTTAAAAAAGCTGTTATAGTGCAATTTTTTAGTTTGCAATAATCCTTTAATGCATTAACACTAACAAGCCCAACAACAACGCTGTTGCCTTTGCGCTTGAATTTTTCACCATCTATTTTAAATGCATTAAGCTTCTTTTTTATAAATTGCTTGTCTTCTTTTGAAAAGCGTCTAAAATACTTTAAAAAACTATCCTCATAATTGCTCTTCACTTTTTCATCATACAGTAAAACTTTATTTTCATGCGGCATTGCGCCGTGTTTTACAGTTAAATAGTAATATGTTAAAGATTTTACAAACTCCAAAACTCCGCTACCGTCTGTAATTGAGTGAAAAGCTTCAACAGAAATTCTGTTGTTATAATAAAGAACTTTTAAAATATAACCTTTGTTTTCAGCAGCCAATATTGAATTACAAGGGCATTCATGCTCTTTTTCAATTGTAAAATGCAAAGTGTTAAAATCAAAATAATTCCAAAAAACGCCGCTTTTTAAGCGCATAAAATATAACTTAAAGCGCTCGAAAATCATATTGACAGCAATTTGCAATAAATCGGCATCAATTTCTTCGTTCAAAACAACAGAAATTCTAAAAACAGAAGTGTTGTTTTTATTTGTAACAGAGGGGTAAAGTTTTGCTGCGGAATCTAATTTGTTATAGCTTTTCATTTTATCCTCGTTATTACACAAATACGCACTTTATAATTATACTATTATGTGAATTGTTTTCTTAAATAATACATATATTTCATAAAATATTATAGGTTGTTTAAGAAATACCTACTGTTTGAAGCACTGTTTCGTTGTTGAAAATTTTTATTAATGCGCTTTCTTTGCAGTGGATACCGTCAAAAAAATCTTCCTCTGTTATACCCTCTATTAAGTGGGGGTTATAAGAGCCGTAAACGGGAATATTATATTTTTCGGCAAGCTCCCTTATTTTTGGTTCTGTTGCCAAAAAGCCGCCATAGCGAGTGGGGTCTGTTTCCAAAGTGCCTTCAACAAAATCATAAGTTATAGGGTGATACGGCATTAAAATTATTATTATATTCACATCGCGTGTTTGCGTATAAGCAAAAAACTTATCTATAACTTCGGGCATAAATGTACTAAGTTCGGGATAGTACTGCATATGCAGTAAATTTTCAGTTTGATATAGGGCATCGTTGTTTATATCATCTTGAGAGCGCTCTCTAAAATTCATGTCGTATAAAAGGCTACCGTCGGCGCGCTTAACTTCTGTTGCTTGTTCATATAAATCGCCAACAACAGGTATGGGCTTTTCTATATTTGCGCTATCCCTTAAAGTGTAAGTAATATTATCTTTAAAGTAATTTGGTGAAAATAAAGCCTCGTAAGCTGCACTGTCATCTTCTTTTTCGTAAACAATATTATAACCGAGTTTAGCATTTAAAAATTCAGTGTAAAGCTCTTTGTCGCTTCGCCTGTCCCATCCGCCATCACCCTCGTCATCGCGCAGTAACCATGGGTCAAAGCCTATAATAACGGTTTCGGGTAAGCGGTCGTCCTCATCAAATAAGTAAAAAGTGCTTAAAACGTCTGCGGCATCGCCGCCTGTCATAGCACAGTTGAAAAAGCTATCTGTGCCAACAATATCAGAGGTTAGCTGTAAAATTCTGCTTGAACCTAAAGATATTACTTCGGGGACAGGCTCAATTTCATTTGCGAATATTTTCATAATATCACGCTCGCTGTTATTCAATTTCTCATAGCCAATAATATCAGTGCCGGAGAGCACCATATTCGCAACTTCACGCAAAACTAAATCGCCTTGAAAGAAACCCGAAACATCGGTTGTGTAGCTGTAATAAATAGTAAAAAGCGGTATAGTTATAACAACTAAAAAACCTGCGGCAAGCCTAAAGGCGGATATTATGCGGCTAAGTATTTTTAATGCAAATTCTTTGAAATCAAAATTCATAACGTCCCCCTTAGTATGCTTGGTATACGAAGCTCGAAACACCGAACTCGCCAAAGAAATATATAACCAATATTAATGCGTAGTATAAAGGCCAGCGTAAGAAAAACGGTATTTTTCTTATCATAATATTTATAGGCATATTGCTGCTTTCAAGGCCCTCTATAACAACTACACTCGCTATAATTATGTAAACCACAAGCCCCTCAAAGCCGAGTGTTTCTATAGCTTGCCAAACGCTACCGTCAAACAATGTGCCGAAATTGCTAAGCATATTTGAAAATAAGTAAATGGCACTATCAAGCTCTGTGCCTGCAGGGCTGTAAAGCTCCACTGAAATAAAAACAACTGAAAGAGCAAATAAAACATAAGTAATTATTAATTGTATGGTATGCTTTACAGGTTTAAAATAATAAAGCGGATTTTTAGCGTGAATTTTTTCCCTTAAAGGCAAAGTTTCTTTGCCAATTACAAGGTATAAGCCACTAATTAAACCCCAAATTATATAGCCCATTGAAGCATCGTGCCAAAGGCCGCTTGCTGTAAAAACAAGCAATGTGCTTAGAATTGTGCGAAGCCTGCCGTGGCGGCTACCGCCGAGAGGGAAGTATAAATAATCTCTAAACCAGGAGGAAAGGCTTATATGCCAGCGGCGCCATAAGTCTTTTATACTGGTGCTGGCAAGCGGGCGCTTGAAGTTCTCCATAATGGTAAGACCGAATAATGCGCCTGTGCCTATAGCGATATCGGAAAGAGCGGAGAAATCGATATATAGTTGATAAGCGAACACTAAAGCCGCTATTAAAAGCATAGGGCCTTTATAGGTTTCCATGTTTGCAAAAACCGGCTGTACTATTCCCATTAAAGCGTTTGCAACAACAAGCTTTTTAAAAAAGCCCCATAATATGCGAAATAAACCGCCGCTGAAAGAGGCATAATTAAATTCAATTTTCTCTGAAAATTGCGGTAGCATATTAGAGCCGCGCTCAATAGGCCCTGCAATTATATTTGGGAAAAACGAAACAAATAAAGCGTATTTTAAAAAGTTTTTTTCGCTTTTATATTTGCCCCTGTATATATCAATTAAATAACCTGTTGAGGACAAAGTGAAATAACTTATACCAAGAGGAACAGCAAGGCTGAACGCTGTGCCAAAGAAAAACAAGCTGTATTTAAAATAAACAAGTGCGCCAAAGCAAAGAATAATTGTGCCTGCCAAAACAGCAATGCGCGCGTATTTAAGCTGCTCTTTTAAAGCGCCTATTATAATTGCGCTTATATATGTAACGGCTGTAACGCCAATTAAGAATAAAGCAAACTGTGCGTTTTTAGCATCATAAATATAGAATACATAGCTTGCCGCAAGAAGTAAAAACGGGCGAGCAACTTTAGGGAAAATATAATAAAACACGCAAAGTATTAAAAGAAATAAGATATATGAAAATGTGATGAAATTCATAAAAACCCCCGGAAATATATTTTTAACTGTTTAAGCGATGCAATTTTAGCATTTAAAAATAAAGTGTATATTAAAAAAGCAAATGCAAATAATTTTTGCAAAGTAAAGGCATATTAAATTTGTGAAATATAAGATAAAATTTTTACAATTAATCTTGAGAATTATTTGTATCTTTATTTTCGAGCTCTCTAATTCTTTTTTCTAAAAAAGAAATTTGCTGTGTTAAGCTCGTTATTTTTTGTGAAAAGCCGCTCACAATACTGGATAAACTTAAAAGTAGAAGAAAAACAAAAGCAAATGCAATTGTGAAAACAACGTTTACGGGCATTTCCATTTTTAGTAAATCTCTAAGAACTAATACTATATAGGGGAATATAGCGAAAATTAATAATACTAAAGCTGCAAAAAGCCAAATTAGGGCATATTTAACACTTAATTTCTGCTTTTTTATTAAATACAAAATAACGAAGAAAAAAAGTATAACCCCTGCAAAAAGAGAAACTCGGGTTATGTTTTCTATGCTCGTAACATTCATTATTTACCCTCCTTTTTGCGTCCTTGCGTTATGCGAAAAACAATAAGCGAAAGGCTTACTTTTATCATATAGTAAACAGATTTCAAAGGGCTTATGGAAGATGTGCCGGCTATGCGCTCATCCATAATAACAGGTGCTTCGCCAACGCGCCAGCCGCCTAAAACAGCTGAAATAATAGCCTCTGGCTCTGGGTAATCTTGCGCGTAATTTTTCGCAAAATAATCAATCAATTCTTTGTTGCACGCCCTAAAACCGCTGGTGACGTCTTTAACACGCTTGTTACATAAAATTTTGATTATAGTGCTTAAAATATTAATACCAAGCCTGCGTAAAAAGCTTGTTTGAAAGCCCTCTTTTGTAATAAACCTGCTGCCTATGCACATATCTAATTCACCATTTGCAACAGGCTCTATAACATGTTTTAAATAAGCCGGGTTGTGCTGGCCGTCGCCGTCCATTTGTACAGCAATATCATAATTATGGTCTTTTGCATATATATATCCGCTTTGAACGCCGCCACCTATACCTAAATTTACAGGCAAAGTTATATAATTGTAGTTCAAGCTTTTGCAAACAAGCTCACTGTTATCGGTAGAGCTATCGTTTACAATTAAATAATCCACATCAGCGGCTTCTTTTTTAAGGCGCGTTATAACTCGTTCAAGGTTTTTTTCCTCGTTATAACAGGGGATAATAACAAGTACTCGCATTAAAATTCTCCAAATCAATTAAAAATAAATGCAATCATTTTGCTTAACAGTTTTTTGCGCCCGAAATGCAAAGCGCAGTATTCGCGTGCGTTATTGCCCATAATAATTCTCTCGCTTAAAGGCATATTCGACAGCGTAATTAAATTGTTGTAAAATGCCTCGTTGTCATCAGCGCTGCAAGCAAAACCTGCTTTTGCGCTTATAATAGTGTTTGCGCCCTCGCCGTCCATAGCTACTAAGCAAGGCCTTGCACCTGCCATATAGCTTGTTATTTTTGCGGGAACTGTCATACCTATGCCTTCGCTGTTTGCTAAAGAGGCGAAAAGCGAGCTTGCCATGCTGTGGTAATAAGGTATTTTATCCATGCTCACTTGCCCTTCAAATGTAAAATATTCGTTTACATTCTCACGGTTAATTTCATTTGCCAAATCGTCTTTGCTCATGCCGTCACCAACAATAACAAAGTGAATGTAATTGTTTTGCTCTTGCTTTAAGCGCTTTGCGCAAGCAACAAGCAAGGGCAAATTTTGAGCAGGGCTAATATTTCCGGCAAAAAGCACAGTGAATTTATCTTTGAATTTCTCTTTAAGGGTATCATCAAATTCATCGGTGAAATAAAAATCTTCACAGTATTGCGGTATAACTTCGTGCTTTGCATTTGGCGCTATTTGCACTAATTTTTCTTTCATGGAATTTGAAAGGGAAATTAATTTATCGCATCTTCTATATAGATAATGCGAAGTGGATTTTGCTACGCTTCTTAAAAATTTATTTTGTATATTTAAAACTGAATATAAATTCTCAGGCCATAAATCTAAAACATAAGTTGTTAAAGGTGTTTTAGTTAGTTTTGAAAAAACAATAGCAGGAAGCATCATATAAACAGGGCTGGTATTATAGCAAAAAACAGCATCATAACGCCTGTTTTTTAGGCGTGGTAAATTAAATAGCGCAAAAATGGGAAAGGATATATAATTCAAAAAAATTTTTATAGAAGTATTGCCTTTTCTTCTAATTTCACCACTGCGAAATATTTCAATTTTGTTTTTGCTCTGGCGCCTGTTTTTTGTGTAGGAGTAACCGCTAAAGTATTCGCCTTTTGGGTAATTGGGTAAGCCACACAAAACGTCAACTTCTATTTCGTTTTCAATAAAACCGTCGCATATATCATTTATTCTGAAATTTTCAGGCCAAAAATGTTGGCTTACAACTAAAATGCGTTTCAAATTCAGCCTCCAAACATACTATTTTAGCCAAACAGTTGTATTTACAATTTTTGTGTAGCTTTCAACTAATTTTACAACTTTTACACTTACATTTTCATCTGCATAATCTTCTGCCATAACATAAGGCTCGCCGTTTTCATACATGCTAACGGCAAGTTGCATTGCTCTTTGCACATCATCGCCATTTATGCCGCCTATAACAACACTGCCTTTATCTAAAACCTCCGGGCGCTCGGTAGATGTTCTTATCAAAACAGCAGGGAAGTTAAGCATAGCGCTCTCTTCGCTCAAAGTGCCGCTGTCGCTTAAAACACAAAATGCATGTTGTTGCAGGTGGTTATAATCTATAAAACCGAAAGGCTTCATAGATTGCACAAGTGGGTGAAAATTAAAACTTCTCGCTTTAATAAACTTTTCGCTCCTTGGGTGGCAAGAGTAAATAACAGGCATATTATATGTTTCGGCTATGGAGTTTACAGCCTCCATAAGGCTTAAAAAGTTCTGCTCATTATCTATGTTTTCTTCTCTGTGAGCACTTAGCAAAATGTATTTGCGTTTTTCTAAATTAAGCCTTGTTAGCACATCGCTTTCGTCTATTTGCAGTTTATGAACCGCTAAAACTTCGCGCATAGGGCTGCCCGTAACAAATATAGTTTTACCATCTATACCCTCGTTTAAAAGGTAGCGGCGGCTGTGCTCTGTATAAGGCAAGTTGATATCGCTTATATGGTCTACAATTTTGCGGTTAATCATCTCGCTAACATTCCAGTCCCAGCACCTATTGCCTGCCTCTAAATGAAAAATAGGTATTTTAAGGCGCTTTGCACTTATAGCGCTTAACGCACTGTTAGTATCGCCTAAAAGAAGAACGGCATCGGGCATGGTTTCTTGCATTAATTTATAGCTTTTAGCTATAATATTTCCAATGGTTTCGCCTAAATCTGAGCCGACGCTCTCTAAATAGTAATCGGGCGCTCTTAGGCCTAAATCTTCAAAGAAAATACCGTTTAAGGTGTAATCATAATTTTGGCCTGTGTGCACTAAAATATGCTCGAAATATTTATCACAGCATTTAATAATTTCGCTAAGGCGTATTATTTCAGGGCGTGTGCCAACAATTGTCATAAGTTTTAATTTGTTCAAAACTCATTCTCCTTTTTAAACCGGCTCGTAAATAGTGTCGGGAATATCGGGGTTGAACGGCTCGTTAACCCACATAACGGTTACTAAATCTTCGATACCTATGTTTTCAATATTGTGTGTATAACCCACAGGTATATCAACAACTTTTAAATGTTCGCCGCTTACATTATACTCAATAATTTCATTGCTGCCTATTTTTCTAAAACGTATAACCGCCTTACCTTTCACAACTAAAAACTTTTCGTTTTTAGTATCGTGCCAGTGGTTGCCTTTAACAATGCCGGGTTTTGTTATGTTGATGCTAACCTGGCCGCGGTCGTTTGTGCGCAAAAATTCGGTGAAACTTCCTCTTTCATCACTCATCATTTTTAAATCGTAAGCAAAATTATCTTTAGGCAAATATGATAAATAGCTTGAGTATAGTTTTTTCTCAAATGCGTTTTGCATATTTGCAACGCTTAAATTTTTTCGGCTCTCTTTAAAAGAGTAAATGGTATCTGCAAGCTGTTTTAAACTAACCGTGTATTCATCGCCGTTTACACTGCTAAAATTATGCTCATCTTTTTTTAGTGCATTTTCATTTTCAAGCGCACTAATAAAAGAATTTACAACATCATCAATATAAACAAGTGGAAAAGTGTAATTTTCATCGCGAATTTCAATTGGCAAGTCATTTGCTATGTTGTGGCAAAATGTAGCAACAACGCTGTTGTAAGAAGGGCGGCACCACTTTCCGAACACACCCGATAGCCTAAATACAAAAACGCTTTCACTAAAATTTTCACCGTGAGAAAACACAAGCTCTTCTGCTTGCTTTTTGCTTTTGCCATAGTCGTTTTCCAAAGCCGCCTGCGTGCTACTGCTTAGCAAAACGGGGGCTTTATTATCGTTTTGCTTTAGCAATTCTAAAAGCCGCTTTGTTAAATCGGTATTGCCTGTGTAAAATTCGTCGTTGCTCTTTGGGCGGTTTACGCCTGCGAGATGAAAAACAAATTCAGCTTTTTTTGTATATTCTGCTAATTGCTCATCGCTTGAATTTACATCAAAAAGCATTAAATTACTATAGCCTTTTGCCTTTAAGCGCTCGGTTAAATTTTTACCAACAAAGCCATTTGCACCTGTTATTAAAATGCACTTATTGCTCATTTTTTAAAAGCTCCTTGTTGATATAATCGTTCGTTAGCAATTTTTCCACAACGCCGTCAACATCAAGCTGTGTTGTGTTGTGGCTTGTATATGCATCATCGCTTTGTGTTACAACTTGCCCATCAACAAAATATTTATCGTAGTTTAAATCTCTTCCATCAGCTGAAATTTTATAGTAATTACCCATATCAACAGCTTTTAAATGTTCTTCTCTTGTCATTAAAGTTTCATATAATTTTTCGCCGTGGCGCGTGCCGATTATTTTAATACCTGTATCGCCAAATAATTTTTGTACGCCTTTTGCTAAGTCTTCAATTGTGCTAGCAGGCGATTTTTGAATAAATAAATCTCCGGGGCTTGCATTTTCAAAGGCAAAAAGAACAAGGTCTACCGCTTCGTCTAAATTCATTAAAAACCGTGTCATGGAGGGGTCTGTTATAGTTAAGGGCTTACCTTTTCGAATTTGCTCTATGAATAGGGGAATTACACTGCCCCTGCTACACATTACATTCCCGTAGCGTGTGCAAGAAATAATAGTTTTTGAAGGGTCTACATTTCTGGCTTTTGCATGCACAACTTTTTCCATCATGGCTTTGCTTATGCCCATTGCATTTATTGGGTAAGCCGCTTTATCCGTAGAAAGGCAAACAACACGTTTCACCTGTGCATTTATTGCGGCAGTTAAAATATTATCGGTTCCTGTTATATTTGTTTTAACAGCTTCCATAGGGAAAAACTCGCAGCTTGGAACTTGCTTCAAAGCCGCAGCATGGAAAATATAATCAACAGAGCAAACGGCATCTGTTAAACTGTCGATATTGCGAACATCACCGATATAAAACTTAATTTTTTCAGCGAGCTTCGGGTTTGCAGTTTGAAACTCGTGGCGCATATCGTCCTGCTTTTTTTCATCGCGCGATAATATGCGAATTTCCTTTATATCTGTTTTTAAAAAGCGGTTTAAAACGGCGTTTCCGAAAGAACCTGTTCCGCCTGTTATTAGTAAAGTTTTGCCGCTAAAGCTTGAGTTTGTCATATTAAATCTCCTTACAGCACCGTTGAATTATAAAAAACATAAAAACGTGCACAATATATTTTATTATAGCACAAATTAAGCGGTTTTAAAAGTAATTGCGACAAAAAAATAATACAAACAATAAAAAAACAAAGCGAAATAGAAAATATATTTCATATAAAAATGTGAATAAATAAATATGTAAAAGTGTATCAAAAGAAATGTTTTGAAAATCGAATGCAAAAAATGCAAATTACAAACAAAAATCGCTTGAAAAAGGTTGGTTAAAGCCTAAATCAAGCGATGCAATTATACATTATTTACCCAACAGTTAAATCTGCATGCGGCAAAATTAAGTGTGGGTTTGTTTTTTTGTGGTTTTTAATAGATAGCGATATAGCAATTGAAATAGGTCCAACACGCCCTACAAGCATTGTTAGCATAGTGATAATTTGTGCAAAAGGCGTCATATAAGAAGTTACGCCAACTGATAGGCCAACTGTAGCAAAGGCTGATACTGCTTCAAACAGGCTGTCTATAATATCGAATTCATTTGTTGTGAAATGGTAAAGTGTAATGGAAGTGAAAAAAACAGCTACCATAGAAAGCATAAAAATGGTTAACGATTTATACACTACTTTTTGGTTAATTCTGCGTGAAAACACCTGTGCTTCATCGCGCCCTTGAATTACGCTTAAAACAGCCACGAGCAACACGGCAATTGTGGTAACTTTAATACCGCCGCCCGTACCGCCTGGCGCAGCGCCCACAAACATAAGCATTGTCATAAACAGCTTAGTTGCGGAATCTGTTTGCGCTAAATCCACGCTGTTAAAGCCTGCTGTACGGGTGGTTATCGATTGGAAAAATGAGTTTGTTATTTTATCAAAAGTGTTGAGGCTTGCAAGCGTTGCGGGGTTATTCCATTCAAGAAGTGCAAATACTAAAGCGCCCGAAATAAGAAGAAAAGCAGACATTAAAAAAACAAGTTTTGTGTGTGTTCTAAAGCGCTTTGTCTTTCTATAATTTATAATGTCTTGCCAAACAAGAAAGCCCAAACCGCCACTAATTATAAGAAACCCAACAACAGCTAAAACATATGAATTATGTGAAAAGCCCATAAGGCTATTGTATTCACCCATGTGCCCGAATATATCAAAGCCGGCATTACAAAAAGCTGATACTGCAATAAAAAACGAGTAGTAAATGCCCTTTAAGCCAAATTGCGGCACAAGCGCAAACGATAAAAGCAAAGTTCCTATACTCTCTGCCACTACAGCTACGCCTATAACTATTTTTAAAAGTAGTTTTCCTTTGCTGAAATCTGATAAATTTATGCCCTCGCTAGCCGTTTGTATACTTTTAAAACCAAGGCGGCGCCCAACGGCGATGCTGACAAATGTTGTTAGCGTCACAAGGCCAAGGCCACCAATTTGAATTAAAAGCAAAATGACAAGTTGACCAAATAATGAAAACTGTGTATATGTATCGAATACAACAAGGCCCGTAACACATGTTGCACTTGTTGCGGTGAACAGCGCACCTAAAACGCCTATAGATTCACCGCTTTTTGAAGCAAAAGGCAACATTAAAAGTAGAGTTCCACAAAAAATTACAATTAAAAAACTCCCAACAATAATTCTTGTTGGGTTTGATTTTTGGTGTGCTTTTGTGTTTTTTAGTAATTTGTTTAAAGATTGTTGTAACATAAAAACCTTTCTCGCTAACTTTTTAATAAAATTCAGTAATAATAAGCTTTATATAGATATTGTAGCAAAATGATAAATACAACATTTATATTTATTATAATGCATGCGAAAAACAGTTCAAATTAAATGTGATTTTTAAGCATTAATAAGTCATCAATAATAACAGCACCTGTTTTGTTTAAAGCCTCAATAGATTGATGCCCTTTATTACACAAAATGCACTTTTTGATATTTAAAGCGTTTGCAACTTCAAAATCATGTTCGGTATCGCCTATTAAAATGCAGTTTTCGCCCTTTTCATTGCTCTGTTTGAAATAATGTTTAGCAAGCTCTATTTTACTTTTTGCATATATATCATTAAGGCCTAAAAGCTTATCAAAATAGTTGAAATGAAAGTAGTGTTCAACTTGTTTTTGTAATATGTCAATAGGGGAGGCAGATAGTACAATTTGCCTAATACCTTTTTTGTTTATATAGCTTAGTATTTCATTTGCATTTGGCTGCAGCTCAAGAGAGTAACACTTTGCGTTAAAGCGGCTCATGAATTTTTCAGCGAGCATATCAAACGAATGGCGGTTAAAATCAAAGCCTGCCTTTTTATAATAATCTATTATGGGAAAGCCAAATATATTTCTGTATGCGTTAATATCGCCAACTTTTGCATAACCGTGCTCAATTAGCATATCATTAAGTATTTCGTTGCAAAGCACTACATCGTTCAATAACGTGCCGTTCCAGTCCCAAATTACCGTCATAAAAATCTCCGTTCGATGCAAATGCAAATACTTTAATAATTATTTCCTTTGAGGGTGCGCTATAATACGAGTAATTAGCATGATTTTTTACGCTAAACTTTTTACTTTAGCCTGTGAATATATTTTTAAGTGCAGGTGTTTTTTGTATAACTTTAACTAAAAGTAAGCCTAAAATTAAACAGGAAACTGTCTGCCCAAGTGCAATCCAAAGGCATTGAGTTAAAAACACAATAAGCTCGAATTTGCCCATGAATAAATAAGTTAGCTCAAGGCCAATTATAATAGCGTTTAAAATAATAGGTGGTATTGCGCTTGCTATAGGCATGTTAAATGTTTTTACATTACGAAGTTTATAAGTTAAAATAGCCGCACACAGGGTTGCAAACGTTCCGAAAAAAACATCTAAAACGCCTAAAATATTAGCGCCTGTGAAAACGCCTATTATATTTGTTAAAAAGCAACCCAAAACCACACCGGTTATAGCGTGCGGTGTAAAAATAGGCAGTAAAACCAAAGCCTCACTAACCCTAACTTGCAGCATACCGTAAGATATTGGGGCAAGAGCAACACTTAAGGCTGTGTAAATTGCCGCAATTGCTGCTATGCGCACAATATTTTTACTATTTGTTTTTTGCATTATTCTTTGGTTTTCTCTTTCTTTTTTTTACGCTGAAACCAAATGTTCCAACACGCTTTCCAAGCTGGAAATATTCCCCGTGAACATAAGAACAAAGCTTTGCTTTTGCTAAATTCAGCTTGCCTTTTTCGTCCATTAATTCTTCAGCAACATAAACATCTGTAATATCCGCTAAAAACATATCGTGAGTGCCAAGCTCTATAATTTCAGTAACACGGCATGCAAGGCTAACAGGGCTTTGCTCAAGCATAGGGCATTTATAGCCCTTAACTTTTTGTATACCTAAACCTGTTTTTTCAAATTTGTTTTCATCTCGGCCGCTTTTTACGCCACAATAATCAATTGCTTTTATAATTGGCGCTGTTGGCAAATTAATAATAAATTCTTTGTTTTGAGATATAATCTCGTGGCTAAAACGCTCTTTTCTAACCGAAATATATGTTTTTGGCGGGTGTGAATTAATAATACCCGTCCACGCTATTGTAATTGCATTTGGCGCACTTTGCGTGCCGCATGTTACTAAAACGGGGGGCAAAGGGCCAAGCAATGTTGTACCTTTCCATGCTATTTTTTCCATAATTACTCCTTGTCTTTCGCTATATCTATTTCATTTGTGTATTCACTTATAATAAACCTTGGGCGGCTTTTACTCTCGCTGTAAATTTTGCCTATATACTCGCCTATAACTCCAAGGGAAAGCAATTGCATACCACCAAGTAGGCAAATGGCAACCGTCATACTTGTCCAGCCTGAAACGGTATAGCCTAAAAAGTTTGATACAAGCGAATATATAATACCAACTACGCTAAAAAAAGATACCAAAACGCCTAAATTAGTAATAATGCGCAAAGGTTTAACAGATAAACTTGTTATGCCGTCCATTGCAAAGCTAAGCATTTTTTTAAGAGGATAATGGCTTTCGCCTGCAATGCGCTCGGCTCTTTCGTAGTATACACTTGAATATTTAAAGCCAACTAAAGGAACAATGCCGCGCAAAAATAAATTTACTTCACTAAATTGTGATAGCCCCTGCAACGCGCGCTTGCTTAAAAGGCGATAATCGGCGTGGTCGAAAACAATATCCGCGCCAAAAGCTTTCATCACTTTGTAAAAACCTTGCGCTGTTGTGCGCTTAAACCAAGTGTCGGTATCACGCTTGCTGCGAACACCGTAAACAACATCGCAACCATCTAAATACTCATCTATCATTTCGTTCATTGCGTTAACATCGTCTTGGCCGTCACAATCAATGCTAATTGTAACATCTGCGCTTTTTTGTGCTGTCATAAGGCCTGCTAAAAGTGCATTTTGGTGGCCTCTGTTTCGCGATAAACTAATGCCTTCAAATAATTCTTCTTTAGCGCTGAGCTCTTCAATTATTTGCCATGTTTTATCTTTAGAACCGTCATTAACAAATAAAACTCTGCTTTTAGCGCTTATTTTATCTGCGGTAATTAGCTCGCTTATTTTATTTTTGAAAATGTCATTTGTAATAGGTAAAACCTCTTCTTCATTGTAGCACGGGATAACAATGTACAATATTGGTTTTTTTGTTGTAGACATATTTTCCTCCATCTATATATTTTTAAGCATCCCCTTATCGGTTAAGCCTTGAAAATCGTGTTGCCTTAAAACTTCATAAACTGCGATAGCCACTGCGTTTGATAAGTTTAAACTCCTTGCATCGTCTGCCATAGGTAGGCGCACACAAGAGGGTAAATTCTTTTTCAAAAGTTCTTCTTTTAGGCCGGCGTCTTCACGCCCAAATATAATGTATGTGTTCTCTTTATAAACTACATCTGTATAGCGTTTTGCGGCTTTTGTTGAAAAATAGAAAAATTCACCGCTGTTTTTTTCAAAAAACTCGTCACTGCTTTTATAAAAAGTAATATCAAGCATATTCCAGTAATCAAGGCCCGCCCTTTTAAGTTTTTTATCGTCAATTTTAAAACCCATGGGCCCAACTAAATGCAGTTTTGCACCGGTTGCGGCGCAGGTGCGTGCTATATTTCCTGTGTTTTGCGGTATTTGAGGCTCTATTAAAACTATATTAATAACTGGCAAAATATTGCTCCTTAAAAAATTGTATTAACCATTTACAGTGTAAAAATGAAAATAAGCTTTACTGTGAATAATTTATAGTAAATTTGTTTTTGAATTTGGGGATAACATGTGTAAAAACGGTTCAAATTCAACGCCATAGCGTTTATTTAGCTTTAAATTATATGTGTGCAAAGCTACGGTGCTAATAAAAGATGCGCAAAGCTTAACACTGCTTATTATACTGTTTTCATTCAGCAAAAACCCGCACAAAAGTGCTGCAAATAAGTCTCCCGTGCCGGGGTAATTTTCGGGAACAACGTTATATTTTAAAATTTCAATTATAGGGGTTTCGCTGCCGTTTGCAATTAAAACAGCATTTGAATACTCAAAATTCGGTAATAGTGCGCCCGTAATTATAATTGCTTTGCAATTAGGGTAATTGCTATAAAGTGCGAGTAGCCTTTTTTTCCAGGCGGCTTCGGGCATTTGCACATCAGATGCCGGTAAATTTAATAATACTGCACTTTCGGTAGCATTTGGCGTAATAATATCAGCATAAGAGCATAAATTTTTTATTTCAGTACATAATTCTGCGGTGCTTCTATTATAAAGTTTGCCATTATCTGCCATAACGGGATCTAAAATTTTAAGTGAATTTTTATTATCGGCAAATGCTGTTTTAACTAAATTTGCTTGTTGTGCACCGCTTAAATAGCCTACCAAAACAGCATGAAAGTTAATGCTTTGTTTTGCGTAAGAAACGAGCACATCGTTACAAAAGGAGGTTTCATCTGTGTGTACAGGCGCTTCAAAGCCAAGCGGATGGCTTGCTAACAGCGCAGTGGGCATTGGGCAAGATTGCAAGCTCATGGCGCTTATAACAGGGGTTACAACAGCTAAACTGCATCTGCCAATTGTAGATAAATCTTGAATGCAAAGAACTCTTTTAATTTGCTGCATTTTATTTCCTCTCTGAAAATTTAACTGAAAAGCATAGTTGAAATCAAAGTGCACATACTATAAACAGTTTGCTATATTTGTTTTTATATGTTTAAGCTAAGCCTTGAATTAACGGATTATATAGCAATTAAGATATAAAAAAGCTAATATAAGGAGGTAAAATATGAGTAAAAACACACAAGGGAATGTAATATCAACAGCAATGGGTGTAGCAATTGGTACAGCCGTAGGAGCAGTTGGAGCATACGCAATTCAAAAGCACCCAAAGGAAATAAAAAGAGCTACAAGAAAAATTGGGAAAACAGCATCTAAAGCAGCACTTAATATTGACAAAGTTATAAACGGCAGATAACAAATTACACTTTATGCGCTGCAAATTTTATTAAGCGGTTTAATTATAAGTTTACCTTTAAACCGCTATAAATTAAATTACTATTAAATAATTATAATAGCTATGGTTTGCAATTGCAAGCCATAGCTATTATAGCATAATTTATTAAATAAAGGAATACTAAAAATACTAAATAAATCTTACTCTTATAACGTCATCTATTCCCATTAGCTCATCATAAAGTGTTTGAGGCGCTAAAGAGTTTGCGTCTAAAACAGTGTAAGCAAAATCGTTTTTAGATTTGTTAACCATGTTTTCTATATTAAGCCCTGCATTGCTTGTTGCATTCGTAATTGCGGCAAGTAGACCTTGAGTGTTTTTGTGAACAACACAAATACGGCAAACACTGCTTTTTGGCTGTGAAACAGCGGGGAAATTAACGCTGTTTATAATATTGCCGTTTAAAAGATATTCGCTTAATTGGTCAACTGCCATAATAGCGCAATTGTCTTCGCTTTCAGGAGTAGAAGCGCCTAAGTGCGGTATGCTAATGCAACCTTCAACGCCCAATAAATCGTCGGTGGGGAAATCTACAACATAGTTTGCAACCCTACCTGATTTTAGCGAGGCTATCATAGCATCAGATTCTATAAGCTCTGCCCTTGCAAAGTTCAAAATTCGCACGCCGTGCTTCATAGATGCCATTAATTGCTCGTTTACAAAATATTTTGTTTTTGCGTTTACAGGCATATGTAAAGAAATATAATCAACCGAGCCCAATATATCGGATAAATTAACGCAAGGCTTAACGCTTCTCGATAAATTCCAAGCAGATTCAACAGATAAATATGGGTCGTAGCCGTAAACTTCCATATCTAAATGCACAGCCATATTTGCAACTTTAACGCCTATAGCGCCAAGGCCAAGAATAGCTATTTTTTTGCCGGCAAGCTCAGGGCCAACAAATTGAGCTTTGCCTTTTTCAACCAAAGAGGGCACAGCATCGCCTTTACCTGCAAGCTCTTTTACCCAATCGGCAGATTTCAAAACATTCCTTGAAGATAAAACAAGTGCGCATAAAACAAGCTCTTTAACAGCGTTTGCATTCGCGCCCGGTGTGTTAAAAACCACAACGCCGTCGTTTGAGCATTTATCAATAGGTATATTATTAACGCCTGCGCCTGCCCTTGCAATTGCTAAAAGAGATTTATCTAAAGCCATGTCGTGCATATTAGCGCTTCTAAGTAAAATACCCTCAGCGCTTTCTATATCATCACCAACAGTGAATGTGTTTGTTGAAAGGCGTTCAATACCTTTTGGAGAAATGCTGTTTAAAGTTTTAATATTATACATTAGGCGTTCTCCTTTTCAAATTTATGCATAAATTCTACTAAGCTTTTTATACCCTCTATTGGCATAGCGTTGTAAATAGATGCTCTCATGCCTCCAACGCTTCTGTGGCCTTTTAAATTAACAAAGCCTGCGGCTTCACTCTCTTTGCAGAATTTAGCGTCTGTTTCTTCGTTTTTGCTTGTGAAAACAGCGTTCATAATGCTGCGGTCATCTTTATTCACAGGGTTGTTGAAGAATGTGCTGTTATCAATGAAATCGTATAAAATAGCTGCTTTTTCATTGTTCAATTTCTCCATGGCGCCAAGGCCGCCCATATCTTTTTCAATCCAATCAAGAACAAGGCCCATCATGTAGATATTAAATGTTGGAGGCGTGTTATACATGCTATCCGCTTCAATTAAAGTTTTGTAATCAAGCAAATCAGCCCTAACAATATCTTCTCTTGCGTTGTTAAGCAAATCGTCGCGAATAATTACGGTTGCCATACCTGCAGGCGCAACATTCTTTTGCACGCCAAAGTAAATTAAACCATAGTTTTCAACAGGTGTAGGTCTGCTTAAAATACAGCTGCTCATATCGGAAACCAAAGGCACATTTTTAAAGCTGGGTAATTTTGTGAACCTTGTTCCGTAGATGGTGTTGTTTTCGCAAATGTGAATATAACTTGCGTTTTCGCTGTATGAAATACTATCAACATCGGGTATGTAGGTGAAGTTTTTGTCTTTACTGCTTGCAACAACATTTGCTGTTCCGAATTTAGAGGCTTCTTTTTGAGCTTTGCCGCTAAATTGGCCTGTTACAAGGTAATCTGCCACTTTTGTGTTCATCAAATTCATGGGCACCATAGCAAATTGCATGCTTGCGCCACCTTGAATAAAACCAATTTTATAGTTATCGGGAATATTTAAAACACGTTTAAGTGAAGAAAAAGTGTTTTCAATTATTGAACTATAGGTTTTGCTTCTGTGGCTCATTTCAAGAACGGATTGGCCGCTTTCACCATAAGCTAAAAACTCTTTTTGAGCTTTTTCAAGCACTTTTAAGGGCAACATCGAAGGACCTGCGCTAAAATTATACACTCTTGACATATTATACCTCCCAAATATTTAACCGCTTTACTATAATAAAGCATATTAATATTATAATACAAATTAAAAAAGTGTCAATAGAATTATTTAAAAATTACAATTTGACTATTTTTTTTCATTACTGTAATATATGATTGTAATATTATCATAAAGTGGTGAAAACCAAAGTGTAATACATGTGGATGGAAAAAGGGCAACTGAGAGTTACAAAAGGAGCTTGTTTTAAATGAAAAAGTATGAGTATGTTCGAATAAAAGGGGATAAACTTTTTGGTGCAAAATTTGAAGAACACCGTAAAATCATTGATGAATACGCATTAAAAGGTTTTTCGTATGTTGGGTATATGCCTGTAAATATTACTGAATATGGAAAGCTAAAAGAAATGGATTTAATTTTTGAAATAGAGGACAAATAATCGTTATAAACAAAATTTTTGCAAAAAGAGGGGTAGTATGACAATTTATTATTTAATTATAATATTTGCAACTGTTGATATTACAGGCAGAGTTTTAACACTTATTTATATGATGAAAAATAGTGAGGTAAAAACATTAACTTACAGAACATGGGTGCTATTAGTTGCGTTTTTAAACTTTGCATTTATTTTTTACTGGGCAATGGGTAAAAAATTTACATAAGAGGTGCGAAAATTCTATAAATAGCCCTTGCAAACCTCCGCCAAACGGGGGTTTTATTTGTGTCATCTAATGTTATTTCTTTACTGTTTGCCAATATATTACTAATATCTTCTTTAACGTCGTTTACAAAATTGCTGTGGTAAAAAACACAGCAATTTTCAAAGTGTAAATACAGGCTTCTGTAATCTAAATTAGCACTGCCCACAATGGCAATATCATCGTCGCTTAAAAGCATTTTAGCGTGAATAAAACCCGGGGTGTATTCATAAATTCTAACGCCTGCTTTTAAAAGCCCTGCGTAATAGCTTTGTGTAACGTGAAATGCGAACATTTTATCGGGTATAGAGGGCGTTATTATGCGCACATC
The DNA here is from genome assembly GCA_964371975.1 of uncultured Bacteroides sp. Lineage (GTDB taxonomy): Bacteria > Bacillota > Clostridia > Oscillospirales > Ruminococcaceae > Ruthenibacterium. The sequence goes on along the minus strand of CAYJPD010000002.1, from coordinate 20,220 downwards.
TACACCGCTTTTTGCAGCTAAACATAAAATAGCGAACATTTTATTATCAATAATTAAATATGGCGTTACTATATACACATAGTTTCTTGCCCGCTGTATTAGGTTTATATAGGCGTGCTCGGTAACATTCTCATCATCTAAGGGCGAGTCTCCAAAAGGTTGAACCCAGCCTTTTGTAGGGTAAAAAGTGCTGTTTTTATAATTGAGGTAATTTGTTTTTTCGTTAGCCGTAAAATCCCACATAGTTAAAAATAAGCAAGTTAATTTATATACCGCTGAACCCTCAAGGCAAAAAGCGGTATCTTTCCAATAGCCGAAACGCGTAATTTCATTTATATACTCATCTGCAAAATTTAAGCCACCTGCAAAACCAACTTCACCGTCTATTACCGTGATTTTTCGATGGTCTCGGTGGTTGAACATTTTGTACTGCGCTACATCAAATGTGAAGTGCAAAGCATTAACAGAATAGCATTTTATACCATAGGCCTTTAAAAGATCAGGGTAGTCGTCGGGCAAAGTAGCAATGCAACCGAAATTGTCATATAGAACTCTAACATCAACGCCGGCAGCGGCTTTTTCTATTAATATATCCAAAGTTTGCAGCCACATTTTGCTATCGTCGTTTATAATGAAATATTCCATGAAAATGAATTTTTCTGCTTTTTTTAAATAATGCAAAAATGTTTCAAAAAATATCTCGCCTGTGGCAAAATATGTTGCTTTTGTCCCGGCGAAAACCGGCGCAGCGGCATTTGTAGATAGGTATTCAGCACTTTTTTGTGAGGTGTAATCTTTTTCTATAAGCTGCTTAATGGCGTTTGAATCAGGCACAATAGTTGCGGCTGCGCGGCGCTCAAGTTCGTTTAAAAATTTCGAGCTTTTATGTGTGAAATGCCGCCTGCCAAACAAAAGAAAATAAGCAAAGCCTGAAATGGGAACAACTAAAATTATTATTAGCCACATAATTTGATAAGCCGGCTGTAAGTTATGCCTCTCAAACAAAATTAACGATATACAAACAAATAAAATAGTTAATGCAGAGTAAAACGGCACATTTACACTTGTAATTTGCGCAGTTACAGATAAAACTATTGCAATTTGAAAAAGGAAAAGCGTGATTAAAAAAAACGTGCGTGAAAATATTATTCGCCAAAACTTATCCATGGAGGCACTCCTTTCCATCAGCAGTTAGTTTTAAAAGTTGAAAAGCACAAATATTACTAAATATGAAATAAATTACATTTGTGCAAATGGCAAAAAACTTATGGTTAAAACCCAAAAGTTTAGCTTTTATACAAAATGATATTCTGTTAATTAAGCATTATTGCCAAAAAATTCAGTTATGAGTTGTGAGAGGATGTAGCACTTACTGCGCTATCATCCTGCGTTTTTAGCGCTGTATAACTAATTATGTCCACATTTGTGATATATATAGGTGTAACAGGCTGCCCGTTTGAATCAACCTGTGCCTTTGCAATTTCGTCAACAACATCCATGCCCTCAAAAACTTGTGCAAAAACGGTGTGCTTGTTATCTAAATGCGGTGTGCCGCCTATGTCTTTGTAAATCTCGGCTACGTTTTCACGCATTCCGCTTTCAATTAAGCTAACAGCAGCAGAATTACTAACGCTGTTTGCGGGAGTTTGAACAATATAAAACTGGCTTTTATTATCCTCACCGCTTCCGCTGTGTGCAATACCTAAAGCGCCGGTGTAGTGGTGTAGATTATCGCTTATTTCAAGAGGGTAAGGCTCGTTGTTCCAAATAGTTGCACCGCCAAAGCCGGTCCCCTCGGCATCACCCGATTGAATTACAAAATCCTGAACTACACGGTGGAAAGTTATACCATCAAAGTAATCTTGCTGTGCAAGGCCAATGAAGTTTTCAACGGCCATAGGTGCTTCATTTGGGAAAAGGCGCAGTGAAATATTGCCCAAATCTGTGCTGATAACGGCAATTGTTTCGCCCTCTACGGGTTGCATAAGCTGCATTTCGCCGGGGTTTTCAATTAAATTGCGCTCTATATATTCATCAGTGCTGCCACAAGAGGCAAAAACAGATATAGAAATTATCAGAAATATTATTAATAAAATGTTTTTAGTGTTCATTTAAGACTCCTTAATTGTAATTTGCAAAATATGCTAAAAATAATTACTTGCGAATAAATTGATATTAAATATGCATTTATAATATTATATCATCATATATTAATAAAACAAGCAGTTGAGAGATTTAATTATTAAACAAAATTGAGAAAATTATACACTTGACGTTTTGGATAAATTTAGATAGAATATAGGAAAGCTAAATGGAAATATTAATTAATAAACAAAATAGAAGTTTGGAGAAAATAAATGGCACAAAATGATAAATTTGAAAATGAATTTGAAGATTACGACCCTGATTTGATAACACTTTGTGATGAAGATGGAGAGGAATGCGAGTTTGAAGTAATAGATGCCGCAGATTTTAACGACATTAGATATTTAGCGGTAGTTCCTTATAACGCAAACCCCACAGATAAAATTGAAGAAGATGCATACTTAATTATAATGAAAGTAGAAGAAGAAGACGGTGAAGAATTTTTCACAGTTGTTGATGACGATGAAGAATTAACTGCAGTTGGCGGAATGTTTGCCAACCGTTTAACAGAGCTTTTTGACATTGACCCAAGCGAAATTAGTTAATTACAACCTGCCCTGTGCGATTTGTTGCAACCATCATTAATCCTACTAACTACTATAAGGGCGCCCGTATGTCCAAGGAAGGGATTGCAGACCTCCCGCCCGGTTTCGGCCGCAAGCGGAAGAAGGGAGCGTGAAATTCCGGCAGGGCACCCACCTACCATTAGGTAGGTTCTAACTGGTTGCAGACGGCAGGGTGGGGTATTTAATTTGTTTTAAAACACACATAAAATATACTAAGCGGGAGCACGATGTTTTATAATCGTAGCTCCCTTTTTGTAAGTGTAATTAATTTGGAGTATCAGCGTGGCAGCCCTTGAAACGGGCAGGTTTTTTATGTGTTTGCAAGCATATAATAAGCGGAAAATTCATTAGCTTTTAAAGCGGGCATAGCTTTAAAATATTTCAAGTTACAAGCGCCCACTGCTTATTAAATTATAAATTTCTATTAGTTTAGGTGAGGAAAATTCAAAAAATTGTTTATAGGCATCGCAAAAATAATTTAGGCCAATGCCTTTATCAAAGTAATCTCTGTCGCGCCTGCAGCCGCCGCGGCAAAGCATATACCATTTGCAGTTTTTACATTCATCGGCAACAACACAGCTTTGTTCAATAAATCTTAACTCTTCTCGCTTTGCATCTATTTGCTCAATTGTATCTTTTGTTAAATTGCCCAATTTCCATTCATCAAGCATGTAAAAATCGCAAGGGTAAACGCTTGCATCTGCTTCAACTACATATTGTTTATTGCATATTCCGCCCATGCCACAAGCTTCCGGGTGCTGGCGGTTCAATATTAACAGTAAATTATCAAAATAACGATGATAATATTTTTTGCCTTTTAAAGCGTGTGTGTACCAAAGTATAAACGACGCTTTTAAATGCTCAAAATACACCTGTGAATTAAGCGACCATGCATGTGCACCGCGAACTTCTTCGAGAGGGTCTAAACAAGGGATGTACTGCTGCCATATAAAATCATTGCGCATGAAAAAACCGTGTATTTTTTTTGTGTGCTTACATGTAGTTTTTGTTACAACGGTTAAAATATTAAAATCAACTTTATATTGCTTTAATATCTGTATGCTTTTCATCACGCGGTTATATGTGCCGTCTTCGCCTGTGCTTAAACGGTGCAAATCGTGTATTTCTTTCGGGCCGTCTAACGACACACCTACAAGAAAGTTGTGTTTTGCGAAAAATTTTGCCCAATCTGCGGTTAAATTGTACCCATTAGTTTGAAGGGAATTGTTAATTTTGCAGTTATTTACATTCAAAACTTTTTGTAAGCGCACTAATTCTTTAAAAAAGTCGAGCCCAACAAGGGTGGGCTCGCCACCTTGAAAAGCTATATTGCAAGTTCCGTGCGCATATTTAAGCACATTTTCTAAAACACATTTTAGCGTGTTAAGCGTCATAAACCCATAATTTTCGGTTTCTCTATGAGAAATTTCGTCGATATAAAAGCAGTATTTGCACCGCATATTGCACATGCCGCTTGCAGGTTTAATCATAACAGTGATTGGAGGCATAAAAAACTCCCTTTACATTATTAGTCTTAACTACAAAAAACGCCAAACCCAAATTATAAGAGCTTGACATAATTGTTTTTATAATTTTCAAATGGATAATTGCACGAAATAATAAAAATGGAGCGGATTACGGGGTTCGAACCCGCCACATTCTGCTTGGGAAGCAGACACTCTACCAGATGAGCTAAATCCGCATAGTATATTTTAATTTTATAAGTAAATTAACGTTTTGTCAATAGTTTTTTAGCGGATTTTGTTGATATTTTGTATAAAATAAAGTAATATAATATTAATATATCTATGGAGGTAACATATTGGCAGATTTACATTTGCACTCAAGGTTTTCCGACGGTTCTTTAAATATAAATACCATTGTACAACTTGCAAATTCGCTTAAAATAGAGCATATTGCCGTATCAGATCACGACACATTAAAATCTGCGCTTTTTGCAATGGAGCACCCTGTTATCGGAAATGTTAAGCTTATTCCGGCAATAGAGCTTAGCGCTTTTGATTTTCATAGAAAACGCAGGGTGCATATACTGTGTTATTTGCCGAATATTACACATGCATTAACTAATTTTTGCGAAAGCATGAGCGCGAGAAGGCATATAGCTTATGAAAAAATAAGTGAAAGATTATTAGAACAATACCCAAAAGAAGTAATTACAATAGCCGAAAATTTGGCGAGCGAGAGCGAAACGGTTTACAAGCAACACTTAATACATGCGATGTTTCAACTGGGCTATACCAATGGCATTTATAACGATTTTTATGCGCAACTTTTTGATATGGAAAAAGGCACAATGTTATTTAACCCGGCTTACGACAGCGTTTATAAAGTTATTGAAATTGCAAAAAACAGTGGAGCGGTAGTAGTTTTAGCGCACCCAAGTGTATATAACAGCATGGAATTATGCCAAGAACTTGCACAAAGCAATTTGATAGACGGCGTTGAAATTAACCACCCAAGAAATAAAAAAAGCGATAAAATTGTTTTGCGAAAAATAGCAAAAAAACACAACTTAATTGTTACAGGCGGCACAGATTTTCACGGCATGTACTCAAGCAGGGTTAATGTTCCCGGAAACTTTGCAACAGACGAAAAAAACTTAAACAGTATAATAGAACTTGCAAAAACGCGAAAAGAAACAACGAAAAATTAAGTTGGATTTTATAAAAGGAGGTTAATATGCTAAAGTTTATTATAGGAATATCCGGCACAGGAAAAACTTATGAGATGCTAAGAGAAATTAAAGAGCTTGCAAAACAGGGTAAAAAAAGCGTATTAATTGTTCCCGAACAGTTTTCGTCCACTTCGGAATCTATGATAAACAGCGAGCTTGAAGATGAATATGCAGCATTTGTTCATGTGTTTAGCTTTACAAGCTTTGCAGAACTTTTGCTTAAAAAGTTTGGCGGTGTATCAATAAGCACAATGACAGATGCCGCTAAAGTAATAACTGTTAGGCGCGCTGCAAACAGCCTTGCAGACAAGTTAAATGTTTATTTTACACAGCGTAAAAACATAAATTTTTGCACAATGTGTGCGCAAACTATAAACGAGCTTAAAACAGCAGGTGCAAGCGCACAACAGCTGTTAAGTATATCAAACAGCAAAGATAATTTAAAAGAAATAGCCTATATTTTCACGGCTTATGAGGGATTAATTAAAGGTGTAGCACTTGATACACAAGATAGAATAACACTTTCTTTAAAGCGAGCAAATTACAGTTTTTTTAGCGAATACAGTTTTTTTGTAGAGGGTTTTGAAGGGTTTACTGCGCCTCAGTATAAAATGCTTGATGCCATAATACAAAATGCCGATTGCACTATTAGCCTTTGCACAGATTCGCTCGTTGAAACTCAAGGTGGGTTTGGGATTTTCAGCTCTGTGAAAAAAACGGCGATGCATTTAAAGCAAATGGCAAGCAAAGAGAATATAAAGGTAAAAGCACCAAAAGTGATGAAAGAAGACTATCGCCATATACACAGCGAAACTTTAAAAGCGCTTAATTTAATATTGTGTGACAATGAAAGTTATAATAGCGATATTGATTTTAAAAGTGAGAATTTCAATTTAACATTTTGCAAAAATAAATATGACGAGTGTAAAACCGTGGCGGTGCAAATTGCACATATTGTTGCAAAAGGTGCAAAATATAACGAAATAGCGGTTATTTGCAGAGATGTAAACGACTATGCACAAATATTAAAGCACGAGTTTAGTTTAATGCAAGTGCCATATTTTTTAGATAATGCAACAACAATAGAGCATAAAGCAATAACATCATTCATCAGGTGTGCACTGCAATTGGCAAGCAAAGGCAAAAACAGTGAAACTATAATACGCATGTTAAAAACAGGGCTGTTTGGCGTAGATGCGCAAGATATAATGGCACTTGAAAATTATGCATACACATGGCAAATAAAAAGCGATGAGTGGAACAAACCGTTTACTAAAAACCCTGCGGGATTTGGAGATTTTGGTGGCAATATAAAAAAAGAAGATGCTGTAACACTTGAAAAAGCAGAAAATTTGCGCAAGAAAGTAATGCCGTTTTTGAATGTTTTTTTAAATAATGTAAGTAAAAGCGCAAATAATGCACTAACTGCAACAGATATTTCAAAAGCTGTTTATAAGCTTTTAACAGATATAAATGCAGAAGAAAACACATTAAACGCGGCAAAATTATTAGGATTTGGCAGTGTTGAAAAAAGTTTTGCAACAAACGAAATACATGCGCAAAGTTACAATTTAGGCGAAGAGATATTTAGAACATGGAACATTACGATGGGCTTGCTTGATGAAATAAACAGTGTGTTTGCACAGGAAAAAATAAGCGCTAAAGAATATGAAGAAATATTCGCACTTCTTATTTTAAGCCATGATGTAGGGCATGTGCCACAAACAAACAACACCGTAATTATAACAAGCGCCGACAGAATGAAGCTGAAAAGCCCTAAATACAGCTTTGTTTTAGGCTTAAATGAAGGCGAATTTCCAAAAACTGTAGGCTTTAGCGGCCTTTTAACGCATGAAGACAGAGAAGATCTTGTTAAAATAGGCATAAATATGCCCGGCGATTATGAGAATAGAATTTTGCTTGAAAGGATGTTCTTTTATAAGGCGCTCACCTCAAGCTCGCATGGGCTTTATTTGAGTGCGATTTCGCCCGATTACGGCGGCGCGGGCCTTTGCAGCGAAATAGAGCAAGCTGTGCAAATTTTAGCGCCTGCGCCATTAAGCCAAACTGTCGCTCAAAAAAGCTATACCGTTAATTCTGCCTTAGATTTACTTAGCTCACTTTACAGAAAAGACACCGTTGAAACAGCGTCGCTCTATAAAGCGCTAAGCGAAAATGAACATGCAAAAAACAGCATTGAAATAATGAAGAGCCTTGAAAACAAGCAAAGCTTTAAAGCAAGAAAAAAAGCAACAATAGAGAAGCTTTTGGGTAAAAGTATAACAATATCACCAACAGGTATAGAGCAATTCAACAAATGTCGTTTCGCATATTTTGCCAATTATATTTTGCGCCTTAAAAGCCCGAAAAAAGCAGAGCTTTCGCCGCTTGAATCCGGCAGTTTTGTGCATTATGTTATAGAGAATACAATGAGGCAAGCGGGAAAAGAATTTGCTTTTTTATCAAAGAGTGATTTAGAAGAGCTTGCAAATAAAATTGCAGACGATTATGTAGAACATTTTATGCCGGAGAATACACAGCGCTTTAATTTTTTAATTGCAAGGCTTAAAGAGGGAATTAATCGCCTGCTGTTATTTATGCAAGAAGAGCAAAAGCAAAGCGAATTTAAACCTGTTGCTTTTGAGCAGGAAATAGGCTTTAGCGATAATGCGGTAAAGCCGCTTGAATTAAAAACAGATGATGGTAAAACAATTAGCGTTATAGGTAAAATTGATAGAGTAGATGTAATGCAAACCCCACAAGGGCCGTTTTTAAGGGTAGTAGATTATAAAACAGGCGAAAAAAAGTTCAAACTGGAGGATGTTTATTGCGGGCTCGATACACAAATGCTTTTTTATCTTTTTGCGCTTTGCAATTCAAACCATGAGCTGTATAAAGAGCATAAACCTGCCGGTGTGCTTTATGTTTTAACCGACCCCGCACCGGAAAGCGGACAAAGAGAAAACGACAGTAAAACAAAAGTGTTCAGAGTAGATGGCATGGTGCTTGATAACGACTATATTATAAGGGGTATGGATAGCGGCTTTACAGGCTTTTTTGTGCCGTTTAGTTTTAGAAAAGACAACACGCCTTTTAATAAAACAAAATTGACGAGCGCACAGAAACTTGCAAATATAGAAAAACACCTTACACAAACTGTGTTAAATATGGCGAAAGATTTATTCAGCGGTGAAATAAAAGCCGTTGCGCTTAGAAGCACTACAACTTGCCCTTGCGATTATTGTGAATACCGCCCTATATGCCGCCATGAAGACGGAATAGACGAAGTTTATATTAGTGCGCCAAAGGATGCTTTTGAATAAGAATTAGACATAATGGAGGGTTTTATGCAAAGCGGTGATATAAAAACAGTATCAAAAAGCGATAAACAGTGGACAGCCGAGCAAACCAGCGCTATTATTGACGATGGCGGCACTTTGCTTATATCTGCCGCTGCAGGTAGCGGAAAAACTGCTGTGCTTGTTGAAAGAGCTGTGCGCTTAATGACGCTGCAAACAAACCCGATACCTGCAGATAAAATATTAATTGTAACATTTACAAATGCAGCTGCGCATGAGTTGCGTGCAAGAATAGGTGCAAGGCTTGCTAAAATGATAATGAACGAGCCTAAAAACATACATTTGCGAAAGCAAAAATTATTGCTTGCAAGGGCTAATATTTGCACTATGCACTCATTTTGCTTGCAACTTTTACAGCGCAATTTTACAGCGCTGAATTTGCCTGCGGATTTTTCTATAGCAGACGATTCTCAAGTGCCAATTTTAAAGCAAAAAGCTATAGAAAAAACCCTTGAATACATGTATACAGATAATGATTTTCGCGAATTTGCTTCAATGTATGGGAAAACAAGGTCAGACGAGGGTGCAAAAAGCACTTTGATGGCACTTTATGAGTTTTCAAGAAGCTTGCCAAACCCACAAATAGCATTAGACACTATAGTTGACGATTATAAAACAAATTTACCGTTTGGCGAAACAATTTGGGGCAAGCATTTGCTGGAAAATGCTAATGTAATGGTGCAAAATGCAATTACATTAACACAAAATGCAATAGAATGTGTTAATATAGAGCCTGAATTATCAAATTATGCCGACGCTTTATATTTAGATATAGAGTTTTATAATAAATTGCAAAAAGTAATTAGCACTAATAATTGGGACGATGCGCAAATTTCAACTCAAAGCTTCAAATATGCATCGTTTAAACCTTTAAAAAGAGGTTATAACAGTCATTTAGCTGAAAAAGTTAGGCTTTTGCGCAATAAGGCAAAAAGTGTAATAAAAAAAACACAAAGCAGTGTTTTTCTATGCACTAAAGAACAGTTTGACGAAGATTTAAAACTATCTTTAAAATACATAATGTCGCTGTGCAAAGGCGTGAATTATTTTGCGCAGACATTTTTAAGCATAAAATTAGAAGAAAAAGTTTTGGAGTACAGCGATTTAGAACACCTTGCCATTAAGCTTTTGCTTGATGAAAAAGGCGAAAAAACAATGCAGGGAACACAAATTTCAAAAGAAATAAAATATATAATGGTGGATGAATACCAAGATACAAACGCCATACAAGATACACTTTATAAATGCCTTTCAAATGCAGATGAGAGCAATTTGTTTTTTGTGGGTGATGTAAAACAAAGTATTTATAAATTCAGGCTTGCAAGCCCGGAAAAATTCATAGAAAAGCGGGAAAAATTTGCAAATTACAGCGAAAAGAAATATCCTGCAACTATTATTTTAGGGCATAATTTCAGAAGCGGTATGAACATTATAAACCAAATCAACGATGTTTTTTCACTTCTTATGAGCAAGCAAGTTGGCGAAATTAATTATGATGAAAGTGAGCAATTAAAATTAGGCTTGCAAAGTGATTTTGACGGCGGCGCCCTTGAGTTTCATATAATTAACAAAAGCGAAGATGACGCACAGCAAACAGATGTTAAACATGTTGCGGCTACTATTTCAAACATGATTAAGAATAAATATCAAGTTTTCGAAAAAGAAAGCAGCAGAGATTGCAAACCCGATGATTTTTGCATTTTGCTCAGAACCCGAGCTAAGTTTTCGCTTTACGCGGCTGCTCTCAGTGCTGAAAACATACCTGTGTATGCCGATAGCAGCGAGAGTTTTTTAACATCTAATGAAGTAGGAACTTTGCTATCTATGCTTAGGGTAATTGATAACCCCGGGCAAGATGTGCATTTGGCAGCAGTGCTTTTATCTGCGCTTTTTGGCTTTACCCCGGACGATTTACTGCAAATTCGCGAAGTAAGCCCTAAAGGTAGGCTTTACAGCGCGCTTTTACAGTGTAGTGATGAAAAAGTAACAAAGTTTTGTGAAACTTTAAACTATTTGAGGACACTTGCAATAAGCACAAATTTGTTCGAGCTTTGCAGTGAAATATTAAATATAACCAATTATTACTATGCTGTAGGTGCAATGGAAAATGGCGAAAGTAGGCGTGAAAATATTAATTTGTTTTTATCATTTACAACTTCTTTTTCACACAACGCTTATAGCTCGGGAGGTTTAAGCACGTTTTTGCAAAGAGTTGAAAGTGCTGTAAATAATAAAATAGCAATATTGTCGAATGCTGCGCCAGCAAAAAACAGTGTAAGTATTATGACAATACATCGCTCAAAGGGCCTTGAATTTCCTATTGTAATTCTTGCCGATACCGCCACAAAATTTAATGTAACAGATACAAGAAAACAGTTTTTATTTCACCCTGTTTTGGGCGCAGGCTTAAAGTTAAAAGCAAGCGATGGTGTTAATTTATATCAAAGTGCAATGCATGCAAGCATAGCTAATTGTGTTGAAAATGAAATAAAAAGCGAGCAGATGAGGCTTTTATATGTTGCGCTAACTCGCGCAAAGCAAAAAATTATTGTGACAGCCGCTATGAAAAACGCTGTTAAAACCCTTGAAGAATTTGGTCATGAGTTAGATGCGAGCGGCAATAATTTTCATTTAATACAAAGCCAGAACACATTTGCAAATTGGATGTGTATAGCTGCGCTTTTGCATAGGGATTGCGATGAGCTTAGAAAAATTGCAAAAGCTCAAATAATAAGTTCTTATGATGCAAGCGGCAAGTTTTCTGCTAAAATAATTGAAAGCGACATTAGCGAAGAATACTGTGAGGATAAAATTTTCAAAAGGAACAGCTTGTATAGCGATGAGCTTGTTAAAGAAATAAACGATAATTTTGCAAATGCACTTAATGTGCAAGAAAATAGCTATCAAATGCCTTTAAAACTTAGCGTAACCGCTATAAGCCACAAAAATAGCGAGGCTGTTTTTGCGCGCCCTGCGTTCACCCACGAGCAGGGCCTTACAGCCGCACAACAAGGTACTGCTATGCATGAGTTTTTACAATTTGCAAACTTTAGCTATGCAAAACATAATTTACGCAAAGAGATAAAGCGCCTTGTAGACGAAGAATATATGAATAAAATATTTGCAGATAAGCTAAACGATAAAAAAATTGAAATGTTTTTAAATTCTAATACTGCAGGCAGAATGATGAGCGCAAAAACGCTTTACAGGGAGTATGATTTTTTAACAAGTTTATCAGCAGGGGAAATAGTGCAAGATTTGCCGGAGGATAAAAAACAAATACCAATAACCGTTCAAGGAATTGTTGATGCTATATGTGTGAATGAAAACGGTATAGAAATAATTGATTATAAAACAGACAAAAACAAAACAGAAGATGAGTTTATAAGCGCTTATAAAAACCAATTGCTTTTGTACAAAGCCGCTATAGAAAAACGCTTTAAAAAGCAAGTGGTGAAATGCACAATTTACTCGCTTGAAAAAAATATTGAAATAGATGTTGAAATGTAATTTTGTGAAATAATGAATTGTAAGTTTTTTTTGTTTGCGTTATAAGACTGTATAGGTTCTTTTTACCGCAAAAATGATTAGTGAAAATAAAAAATGCCTATACTGTGTGCATGAAAAATCGGAGGTGCGCACAGTGAAAATCAGGCGTTTTTTATGCGTGTTCTATGTATTTTTATTTGCATTCAGCATAATAGGCATGAGGCTTTTTGTACTGGCAAGTAATACAGAGTATAAAAAGGCGGCATATAATCAACAATCACGTTATGTTGAACTTGAGAATGGCAGAGGCAATTTTTACGATTGCAACTTTATACAGTTAACAAGTTCAACTTATAATAAAGTTGGGTTAATTGCGCCTACACAAGAAAGCTACAGAACGCTTTTTAGCTCTATACAAGAAACCGATAAAGAGGAGTTTTACCAAAGCATACAAAAAAGTGTTCCATTTTTATTAGAACTGCCTTACAACACAAATTTTGAAAGTTACACTTTTTTGCAAACGCAAAGATATTTAACACAGCCTATTGCAAACCAGCTTATAGGTTATATTGACGAAGAGGGTAATGGCGTGGCAGGCCTTGAAAAAGCGTTTGATGAAGTATTGCAAGGCGGCGCAAATGAAAAACAAATTTACAGCGCACTTAGCGCTACAGGAGAATTTATAAGCACAGTGGAGCCTTATGTTGCATACGAGGGTGGAACAAATACAGGCGTAATGTTAACAATAGATGCGGCTATACAAAGAATATGCGAGAGCATAGCACTACAGCATATGGATAAAGGCGCTATAGTTGTAATGGATACTGAAACGGGAGAAATAAAAGCCGCTGTAAGTATGCCGCAATATAATCCGTCTAATGTTTACGAAAGCTTAAATTCAGAAGACTCACCTTTTTTAAACAGAGTTATAAGCAGCTACAATGTGGGCTCTGTTTTTAAGCCGTTAATAGCGGCTGTAGCAATTGAAAGCGGATATGATATAAGCGAAGAATATTACTGTACAGGCTCTATTAATGTTGCGGGGCACACATACCGCTGTGCACATGGAATAGGGCATGGCGAAACAACGCTTGAGCATGCGCTTTCTGTTAGTTGCAACACATATTTTGTGAATTTAGGCTTGCAATTAAGCCCAAAGTTAATAGAAAAATACATGCAAAATATAGGGTTTGGAGAAAGCACTTTAATTGCAAATTCATTGCAAACAGCAAGGGGGAATATACCCACAGCTGCCGAGCTTGAAAATTTAGGTGCGCGTGCAAGTATTAGTTTTGGGCAAGGAACGCTTACAGCAAGCCCTTTACAAGTTACAGCATTTTTCAATGCAATTGCAAATGGCGGCATATATATATCGCCAACATTTGTTAAAGGCTATGTAGATGAAATTGATTTAGAGCTGACCGAGAGTTTATATAACCCCGTTATAAGAGAATGGATAGATGAAAGCACAGCGGTTTTATTACAAGATATGCTTATAAATGCTGTGGAAACGGGGCTTGGGCAAAGCGCGAAACCCACAGTTGGCGGCAGTGGCGGCAAAACAGGGACAGCACAAACGGGGCGCTACCTTGAGGATGGCATTGAAATTACAGAGGCGTGGTTTGCCGGCTTTTATCCTGCAAGCGAGCCGCAATATACCATAACTGTTTTGCTTGATAGCAGCAATAAAAGTAGCGAGCAAGCAAGCTTGATTTACAAAGAAATTGCAAATGCGCTTTCATTTTTAGCTTAATTTATTGACATTTTTCTAAAATATACTATAATGTAAATATATGAAAAACGTTGAATGGGATTATAGATTTTAAATTGCTTTCAGAGAGGGAATGGGCTGCTGAAACATTCTTAGCAATACTATCTTTGCCACCCATGAGTTGCCCGCTTAAATGGCAGGCCGTACAGCTGCGTTAAAGCTACAAAGTGGTGTGCATTGCACGCAATTTGGGTGGTACCGCGGAAGCTTAATGCCTTCGTCCCTTTTTTAGGGGCGAAGGTATATATTTTTTTAGCGGGAATTACGTTTTCACATTAAATTTAAATTTGAAAATAGAGCCGAGCGAAAAATACTTTGATAGTTTTATTTGTAGCGCGCGGCTGTAAACAAAAGTAAGGAGAAATAAAATGCAGTGGACAGGGTTAAATGAGTTAAGGGAAAAATATTTGAGTTTTTTTGAGAGTAAGGAGCATTTGCGCCTTGATAGTTTTCCTCTTGTGCCGAATAACGATAATAGCTTATTGCTTATAAATTCAGGTATGGCACCGCTAAAAAAATATTTTTTAGGGCAAGAAACGCCGCCGTCGCATAGGGTTACAACTTGCCAAAAATGTATTAGAACACCGGATATTGAAAGGGTGGGCATTACAGCGAGGCACGGAACATATTTTGAAATGCTTGGCAACTTTAGCTTCCAAAATTATTTTAAGCGCGAGGCTATAACTTGGGCTTGGGAATTTTTTACAGACATTTTAAAAATACCTAAAGAAAAACTGCATATATCCGTTTATCTTGAAGATGATGAAGCCTATGATATGTGGACAAAAGAAATTGGCGTTGAGCAAAGCCATATGACTCGCCTTGGGAAAAGCGATAACTTTTGGGAGCACGGAACAGGCCCATGCGGCCCTTGTAGCGAAATACATTACGATAGAGGCGAGAGCTTTGGTTGCGGCAAGCCCGATTGCAAAGTTGGCTGTGATTGCGATAGGTTTATGGAAGTTTGGAACTTGGTTTTCACCCAATTTGATTCTGACGGGCAAGGCAATTATACATTGCTCGAGCGCCCGAATATAGACACCGGCATGGGCCTTGAGCGCCTTGCATGTGTTATGCAAGAAGTGGGCAACTTATTTGAAGTTGACACTGTTAAAAAAATAATAGAGCACGTTGAAAAAATTACGGGCAAACGTTATAAACAAGATGAGCAAACCGATATTTCAATTCGTGTTATAACCGACCATATTCGCAGCACCGTTTTTATGGTGGGCGATGGAGTGTTGCCGTCTAATGAGGGTAGGGGCTATGTTTTGCGCCGCCTTTTACGAAGGGCTGCAAGGCATGGGCGCATGCTGGGCATAGAAAAGCCGTTCTTACAAGAGCTTTGCAACACAGTAATAAATGAGAATAAAACCGCATATCCCGAACTGTTAGAAAACAAAGATTATATAATGAAAAATATTGCCGCTGAAGAAGAGCGCTTCATGCGCACAATAGACCAAGGCCTTAATATTTTATATAATTTGATAGATGAAGTTAAAAACACCGATAATAAGATATTAAAAGGTGATGATGTATTTAAACTTCAAGATACATTCGGCTTCCCACTTGATTTAACGAAAGAAATAGCTATGGAAAATTCGGTTGGAATTGACGAAGAAGGCTTTAAGAGCGCATTGAAAATCCAGCAAGAAACTGCAAGAAAAGACAGGCAAAGCAAAGATATTTCAGGCTGGTCTGCGGATTTATTCAGCGAGATAGATGTAGAGGCAACGCAATTCACAGGCTATAATTCCATGATGGAAAATTCAAATATACTTGCGATGGCGAGCGGTAGTGAAATTGTTGAAGAAATGAGCGTTTTAGGCGAGGATAGTAGAGATGTGCTTTTAATTATGCGCCACACACCATTTTACGCCGAAGGTGGTGGACAAGTTGCAGATACAGGAGATATAACAACCCAAAGCGGTGCATTGCTTAAAGTTTTGGATTGCAAGAAAACATCTAAAGGCTACTTTGTGCATACATGTGTGCTTGAAAAGGGTAGCATTAAAGTGAACGACAAGGTGTTTGCAAGCGTAAATGAAAAAAGGCGCAAAGCTATAATGCGCAACCATACAAGCGCCCACTTATTGCAAAAGGCACTGCGTGAAATTCTGGGCGAGCATGTGCACCAAGCTGGCTCTTATGTTGATGAAAACCGCGTGCGTTTCGACTTTACCCACTTCAATGCTCCATCTGAAATTGAGCTTAGCGAAATTGAAGATTTAGTTAACGAGAAAATTTTTGATGCAATACCTGTAGAAATGAACGAAATGACCATTAAAGAGGCGAAAGAAATGGGCGCCCTTGCACTTTTTGGCGAAAAATACGGCGAAATTGTAAGAGTTGTTGATGTTAATGGTTTTTCAGTAGAGTTTTGCGGCGGCACACATGTGAATAATACATCGCAACTTGGAAGCTTTAAAATATTGTCAGAGTCTTCTGTAGCGGCAGGCGTAAGAAGAATTGAGGGCACAACAGGCTTTGGTGTGTTAAAGCTTTTAAGCGAAAAAAATGAAATTTTGAACGATGTTATTGCCAATTTTAAAAGTGCAAGCGTTAAAGATGCACCGCAAAGGGTTGCAAATTTAATAAACGAAAATAAAACTTTGCAAAAAGAGCTTGAAAATTTGAAGCTTAAAATTGCAAATGATAAGGTAGACGGTGTATTCGAAAGCGCAGTAGTTATTGAGGATATACGTGTTTTAACGCTGTTTTTATCGGGCACGGCAACAGATGCTATTAGAGCACTGTGCGATAAAATTATAAGCAGAGCGCCCAAAGCGGTTATTGCCATTATAGGTGAAAATGAAGGCAAAAACACCCTTTGTGTAAGCTGTAGCAAATTTGCACAGGAAAAAGGCGTTGTTGCAGGTAAGCTTGCGAAAGAAATAGCAATTATTGCAGGCGGTAACGGCGGCGGCAAGCCTGATTTTGCAATGGCAGGCATTAAAGACGCAAGCAAAATTGACGATAGCTTAAACGCAGTAAAAGATATTGTTAAAAACATGATAAAATAGTTGTTATCGTTATGCCTTTTCGTATAATTGAACGGTTAAAACACAAAGAAATGATATATTATAAAGGGGGATTATATGCAAACTGATTGTATTTTTTGCAAAATGGTAAAAGGGCAAATACCCACTAATAAAATTTATGAAGATGAAGATATACTTGCTTTTTACGACATAAACCCGGTTGCGCCTGTGCATTTTTTGGTAATACCAAAAAAACATATAGAGTCTGCACTGTTAATTGAAGAGCAAGATGAAAAGCTTTTAGGGCATATAATTTGCACAATTACAAATATTGCAAAAGAGCTTAATTTACAAGGCGGTTTTAGAGTTGTTAACAACTGTGGTAATGATGGAGGGCAAACGGTTATGCACTTGCATTATCATGTGCTTGGCGAAAGAAGTTTATCATGGCCACCGGGCTAAAATAATAGAAAGAGAGTTTTATTTATGAGCGATTTTTACACACTTAATGTTGCAGGCCTACAAAGGGAGCTGCCAATTTGCAAAGTTAACGATAAGCTTGATATAGCAGCTTTTGTTATGTTTAGTGATGTGGAGCTAACTATGGCATGTGCAAGCGAGCTTATAAAAGTTTTACCTGAATTTGATGTTATAGTAACAGCAGAGGCAAAGGGGATACCGCTTGCTTACGAAATGTCGCGTCAAAGCGGTAAAAAATACATACCGGCAAGAAAAGGCGCAAAACTTTATATGGAAGACCCTGTGATGATAGTTGACAAATCCATTACAACAAGCGGCACTCAAATGCTTGTGCTTGATAAAAAAGATTTAGCATATTTAGACGGCAAAAAGGTTGTAATTGTGGACGATGTAATTAGCACAGGTGGCAGCCTAAAGGCTTTAGAAGCGCTTGTAGCTAAAAGCAGTGCAAATATTGTTGCAAAAGCCGCTGTTTTAGCAGAGGGCGAAGCTGCCGATAGAGATGATATAATATTTTTGGAAACATTACCTTTATTCTTTAAGTAAATATGAAAAGGCCGCTTGCCGTTTTTGGGTTTTCATACTTAGTAATTCAAATGCTAATAGTAATTTTGCCGCAAGAAACATGGCTTTTTCTTGTGGCAGTTTTGCTATTGTCTTTTATTATTACATTAGTAGCTAAAAAAGAAATTTATAAAAATTTTCTGTTAATTATAATAGCATGTGCGTTGGGCTTTACATTAAATAGCTTGTATGTTGCTTTTAATGTTCGCCCTGTGCAAAGCTTAATAGGGCAAAATATAAACGCAACAGCAAAAGTTTTAACTACGAGTGATGGTTATAATGAAGAGATGAAATATGCACAATTGTTTGTAAGTGATATTCACAATATGGATGCCCCTAATAATATAACATTTAGAACTTCTGCAATAATGCCTAATGTAAAACCCGGCGAAATTGTGAAATTCACAGCAGATGTTAGCGAAATTGAAACAGAGTATAAAAGCTATAATTATGCTAAGGCTATGTTTGTTACGCTTGAAAATATAGCTGACGTTGAATATGTGGGAACTTATAGCAATGTGTTTTTAATAGCAAGCAAAATACAAAGTGAACTTGCAACAAGCATAAATGAATTTTTGCCGCCAATAAGTAGTGGCATAGTAAATGCTATGGCGCTGGGCGGGGAAAGCTATATTTTAGAAGAAACAGAAAATGTTTTCAGGAATGCAGGGATTTCACATGTGCTTGTGGTGTCGGGCCTGCATATAAGCCTTGTGTGCGGTGTGGGCTTTGCGTTTTTTTCGCGTTTTGTCAGAAAGAAATTTTCAAGTGCTTTTGTCATTCTGCTTTCACTTGCTTTTATTGTTGTAACAGGTATTACGCCCTCTTCTATAAGAGCCTGCACAATTATGATAATTTTTTACAGCGCTGTTATATTCAATAAGAAAAGCGATGTTTTTACCTCTTTAGGCTTTGCGGCGCTAATATTGTGCACACAAAATCCTTATGCTGCGGTTGACGCAAGCACGCTTTTGTCATTTAGCGCTACAATTGCGGTGCTTTTAGCTGCTTCGTTTGTAAATGAGCGAAAAATGATAAAAAACATTAACGGGCAAAAAGAAACAATAGTTGATACTATAATTCACATGAGTGCAATTCCTTTTGCGGCTTCAATTGCAACATTGCCTGTATTAATTATGTTTGGCTTTAGTTTTTCACTTGTAGGGGTTTTAACAAATATAATTGTTATAAATTTTATACCCGTTATAGTTATAGGAGGTATAATATTAAGCCTTAGTGCGCAAATTGCTTTTTTTAATGTTATTAGCGTTTTAATAGGCGCAGTTGTAAATTTCTTTGTTGCAGCGCTGTATTTTGTTGCAGACATACTTGGAAATTTACCCGGTGCGGTAATTTACGTAAGCGGGATAAGCGCTTTAGCTACAATAATTTTTACAATAGCGCTTTTATTACTTGGCAAGAAGTTAAAATTGAATGCTAAATTTTATTTAAGCCTTTGTGCAATATTTGTGCTTTTGTGCGGCACATTTTATTATGCATACAATATAAACACTGCGAGCGTTCAAATTGTTGCAAGCGGTACACATACCTCTGTAATTATAGCGAAAAACCAAAAAGCTGCACTTGTGTTTGCAGGTAGGCAAACAGATTTAGACGATATAGAATACGCTATGCAAAAATATAATATTAATGGCTTTGATATAATTTTTGATTTGCGCATATCGAACGAAACAGGCAACTTGCGCGAACTTTTTAACTGTGATTATATTGTAAAAGCGCAAGATATTATAAATAACAACTCTTATACTATTTTGAGCGATGTAAATATTGATGTTTTTCACCAAGAATTTGGAAATTATGCAAGCATAAATATTGATGAAAAAAGCATAGGCATTGCATATAATAGGGTTGATATGAGCGCATATGAGCCTTGCGATATTTTTATAGCGAATAACGCAGCGCCATCGAATTTGAGCTGCAATACAATTTGGGTTGCAAATGAAAAGCCTAATTGGCTTACTGATGAAACTTTAAAGAATGTGTATGAAAATATAAACGAAATATCGAATAAATTGCTTGTAAGAACTAATACGGGCGATTATAAATGGGAGGAGAATTTTTTTGATATCGAATAGCATTAATGCTTTTAAAGCTCCCGATAATATTGAAAAATATGATGTGTTTTATTTTTATTCAACACAGGAATATT
>CAYJPD010000001.1:87834-94023 GCA_964371975.1 uncultured Bacteroides sp. | reverse complement strand
GCAATAAATTCTTACGAGCAATAATAGAGGTGAAGAGTATGGGAATGACAATGACACAAAAAATTCTTGCGGCACATTGCGGGCAAGAAGAGGTAAAACCGGGCCAATTGATTATGGCAAATTTAGATATGGTTTTAGGCAACGATATAACAAGCCCTGTTGCCATAAACGAATTTGAAAAAGCGAATTTTACTTCAGTTTTCAACAAGGAAAAAATAAGCCTTGTTATGGACCATTTTACCCCAAATAAAGATATAAAAGCTGCAGAGCAAGCAAAGCAAAGCAGAAATTTTGCGCATAAATATGATATATTACACTTTTACGATGTTGGCAACATGGGTATTGAACACGCACTTTTGCCTGAAAAAGGTATTGTAGCCGCAGGCGAGTGCATTATAGGTGCAGATAGCCACACATGTACATACGGTGCGCTGGGCGCATTTAGCACAGGCGTTGGCAGCACAGATATGGCGGCCGGAATGGCAACGGGTAAATGCTGGTTTAAAGTGCCAACTGCAATTCGCTTCGAGCTTAAAGGCAAGCTAAATAAATATGTTAGCGGCAAAGATGTTATTTTGCATATTATAGGCAAAATAGGTGTTGACGGTGCTCTTTATAAAAGCATGGAGTTTGGCGGCGAAGGCCTAAAGAACTTAACAATGGACGATAGGCTATGCATTGCCAATATGGCGATAGAAGCTGGCGCAAAAAACGGCATATTTGAAGTTGATGATATTACAATAAATTATATGAGCGAGCGTGTGATGAGAGAGTATAAAGTATATGCTCCCGATGAAGACGCTGATTACGAGCAAGTTATAGAGCTTAATTTATCTGAAATACGCCCAACTGTGGCATTCCCACACTTGCCCGAAAACGCAAGAACAGTTGATACAATCGGTAAAAACGAGGTTAAAATAGATCAAGTAGTTATAGGTTCATGTACAAATGGGCGTTTATCGGACATGCAAGCGGCAGCTGAGCTGCTTAAAGGCAAGAAAGTGGCAAAAAATGTAAGAGCAATTGTAATACCGGCAACACAGCTTATTTATAAGCAATGCATAAAGCTTGGTTACTTAGATATATTTATAGATGCAGGTTGCGTTGTAAGCACCCCAACATGTGGGCCATGCCTTGGCGGACACATGGGTATATTAGCGGCAGATGAAAAATGTGTTGCAACAACAAACCGCAATTTTGTTGGCAGAATGGGGCATGTGGAAAGCGAAGTATACCTTGCAAGCCCGGCCGTTGCCGCTGCAAGTGCAATTACAGGCTATATAACAAACCCCGAGGAGGTAGTGTAAAATGCAAAGTGTAGTAAAAGGTAAAGCACATATTTTTCCGGATAATGTAGATACAGATGTTATAATTCCGGCACGTTATTTAAATACACCTGATGCAAAAGAGCTTGCTAAACATTGCATGGAAGATATCGACGCAAACTTTGTAAACAATGTAGAACAAGACGATTTAATTGTGGGCGGCTTTAATTTCGGTTGCGGCTCAAGCAGAGAGCATGCGCCACTTGCCATTAAAACATGCGGTGTTTCTTGCGTTATTGCAAAAACTTTCGCGCGCATATTTTACCGCAATGCAATTAATATAGGCCTTGCTATATTAGAGTGTGAGCAAGCTTGCGACAGTATACAGGCAGGCGATGAAATAAGTGTTAATTTCGATACAGGTGTTATTACAAATATAACTAAAAATGAAACTTACAGCGCCCAGCCGTTCCCTGATTTTATTAAAGATATAATTGAAAAGGGTGGACTTTTAAATTCTTTAAATAAATAGGCTTTGTTTTAGAAAAGCCTATGAATAAATAAAAGGAGAGTATAATGCAAAAGAACATTGTTGTTTTAAAGGGCGATGGCATTGGCCCTGAAATAGTAGATGCTACATTATATGTTTTGAATGCCGTTGCTAAAAAATATGGTCACGAATTTAATTACACATACGAAGAAATAGGCGGTGCGGCAATTGATAAATATGGCGAGCCTATAACACAGGAAACTATAAACGCTTGTTTAAATGCTCACAGCGTGCTTTTAGGTGCTGTTGGCGGCCCTAAGTGGGATAATTTGCCGGGCAATGAGCGCCCGGAAATAGGGCTTTTGAAAATTAGGAAAGCTATGGGGCTATATTCGAATATGCGCCCTGCAAAAATACTAAAACAGCTGGCGAGTGAAAGCCCACTACGTAGTGATATAGTTGAAAACGGCATTGATTTTATGGTTGTGCGCGAGCTAACAGGCGGCGTTTATTTTGGCGAGCATAAAACAGAAGTTGTTAACGGCGAGCGCAAAGCAACCGACATTATGCCATATAGCGAAAATGAAATTAAGCGCATTGTAAAAACAGGTTTTGAAACGGCAAAAAAACGCCGCAATAAGCTGACAAGTGTTGATAAAGCTAATGTGTTAGACACAAGCCGCTTATGGCGTTTAGTTGCTAATGAAGTTGCTAAAGATTACCCCGAAGTTGAATTTGAGCACATGCTTGTTGATAATTGTGCTATGCAAATAGTTAAAAACCCCTCGCAGTTTGACGTTATTGTAACAGAAAATATGTTTGGCGATATATTAACAGACGAAGCGAGTATGATAACAGGGAGCATAGGTATGATACCGTCTTCAAGCCTTGGCGATAGCACATGCGGTTTATACGAGCCCATTCACGGCTCAGCGCCCGACATTGCAGGGCAAGATAAAGCAAACCCAATAGGAACGATACTATCAAGCGCAATGATGCTTAAATACTCTTTTGGCATGCAAGAAGAGAGCGATGCGATAGAAAACGCTGTTAATAAAGTGTTAAGCAAAAATATTCGCACATTAGACCTTCAAAGCGAAAACTGTATTTTAGTAGGCTGTAAACAAATGGGCGAAGAAATAGCAGCTGAAATTTAAGAAGTTTTTGAAATAATAATGTGCACTGTTTATTATAACATAACAGAGATAACACCCTTTATATGCCATAGAGTAACAAATGGGTTTTAATGCAAAGATAAAACAAGCTTAAGCCACATTGGTAACATAAAATATCAGATGGTTTTGCTAAAGAAAGCAGGTGGAATTATGCTTTATTCAAAATATAAAAAATACCCTAAATTTAAAAATGACGTATATGCGTTAATTTCTATTAGGATAGGCACGATTTTTATGATATTAGCATGTATTAGCGTGCTGGGAATTTTAGTGCCGTCAATAAACTCTATTGTGCAAAATCCTATTTTGTTTGGGCAAATATTTTGTGTTTTTGCAATTGCTTTTAGCGTTTCGCATGCGTTTTTTAAAAACAAAGGTAAACAGCAATTTGAAATGTATTTGTATTTAACTACATACGGAAGCAAAATTATTGGCACAGTAGAAGAAATTGAAGTTGTTTCAAATGTAAAATACAAAGGCAAATCTCCTTTTGTAGTAAATTACAAGTATTCTTACAGCAATGTAGATTACCATGATAAAAGCCAATATATATGGGAAGAGACGAGTTATAAAGTAGGCGATGAAATAGAAGTTTGCTTAGATTATAAAGGAAATTCAACAATAGAAGTGTTTCTTCAATAAAAAAGTATATTGTTAATTTTAAAAGCGTAAATTAAATGCCACCGTTAACTTTAAATAGATAGCTATTAAGTATTAAGAATAAAAAAACTTACCTAAATTGATGATTTAGGTAAGTTTTTTTAGCTATTATTTAAATATAAAATTTAACTGCAACTTTGGCAAACGATATTAACATAAAAGCAAAATTTAATGATAATAAAATTTGTTTTTATGTTACACTTTGTTTTTTTGCGATTTCATACGCAAGTTATGGTCTAAAATTCTCTTGCGAATTCTTGTATTTTTAGGTGTAACTTCTAAAAGTTCATCGGGCGCTAAAAATTCAAGGCTTTCTTCCAAGCTGAATTTTGTAACAGGCACAAGCCTTAATGTTTCATCGCTGCCTGAAGCGCGCATATTAGTTAGCTGTTTTGTTTTGCAAACATTAACTGTTAAATCATCGCCGGCAGGGCTGTAGCCAACTACCATGCCCGCATAAACTTTTTCGCCCGGTGTAACAAGCATTGTACCGCGTTGCTGTGCGTTATAAAGGCCATAAGCAACAGCGTCGCCCGTTTCAAAGCTAATTAAGCTACCTGTGTTCCTCGCTTGCAAATCGCCTTTCCAAGGCGCATAGCCATCAAATATAGTGTTCAAAATGCCTTCGCCGTGTGTGTCTGTTAAAAACTCACTTCTGTAGCCAAATAAACCACGGCTTGGTATTTTAAATTCAGCGCGCATTCTTGTAGAGCCAAGCGGTGTCATTTGCACAAGCTCGCCCTTGCGGCTGCCAAGTTTTTGTATAACACTGCCCTGATAATCGGTAGGTACATCAATTACAACATGCTCCATAGGCTCTAAAACTTCGCCGTCTTTTTCTTGTAAAAGAACTTTTGGCGGTGAAACTTGAAGCTCGTAACCCTCACGGCGCATATTCTCTATAAGTATAGATAAATGCATTTCGCCACGACCCATAACCCTAAAGCTTTCGCTTGATGTGCTGTCTTCAACTTTTAGTGCAACGTCTTTTAAAAGCTCTCGGTGCAAGCGGTCTCTAATTTGGCGGCTGGTAACAAATTTACCCTCGCGCCCTGCAAATGGGCTGTCGTTAACAGCAAAGGTCATCTCTACTGTAGGGTCGTTTATTTTTACAAATGGCAAAGGTTCAACAATAGGCCCGCTGCATAATGTGTTACCGATATTAATATCGCCAAGGCCGCTGAAAGCAACAATGTCGCCTGCGCTTGCTTGCTCTATAGGTGTTCTTCCGTTTGCTTCAAAGCTGTAAAGTGCTGTTATTCTGCCTTTTTTAGCTAAATCTTTATCGTGGTAGTCACAAACAGTAACATCTTGGCCAACCTTGAGTGTTCCGTTTTCAATGCGGCCAATACCTATGCGCCCAACAAATTCGTTGTAATCCACGCTTGAACATAGCATGGAAACAGGCATGGTTTCATTACCTTCGGGCGGTTTAACATATTCGAGAATAGTTTTGAAAAGCGGTATTAAATCTTCGCCCTCAACATCGGGGCTGTAGCTTGCGGTGCCGGCTCTGCCCGAGCAAAATACCATGGGGCTGTCTAATTGCTCGTCGGTTGCACCAAGGTCCATCAAAAGTAGTAAAACTTCGTCTATAACTTCTTTTATGCGCGCATCCGGCCTATCTATTTTGTTAACTGCAATAACAAGGCTTAAGTTTTGTTGTAGCGCTTTTTGCAATACAAAGCGTGTTTGAGGCATACAGCCTTCTGCTGCGTCTACAAGCACAAGCACGCCGTTCACCATTTTTAATACGCGCTCAACCTCGCCGCCGAAATCGGCATGGCCGGGGGTATCAACAATGTTAATTTTTATGCCCTCATAATATGTGCAAGCATTTTTTGCTAAAATAGTAATGCCGCGCTCACGCTCGATATCACCTGAGTCCATAATACGTTCTGCAACTTGTTGGTTTTCTCTGAATGCTCCGCTCTGTTTGAGCATTTGGTCAACCAAAGTTGTTTTGCCGTGGTCAACGTGTGCTATTATTGCGATGTTACGAATGTTATTTTGCTTCATAAAAATTTCCTTTGTATAAAATATTTAATAAATAACCAATATATAAATATCGGCTTAAGATTACTAATCAAGTTCAACAATTTATTTTACAGTATTTTATACATTATGTCAAACATTGAATGATATTTGCAAAACTATTATAAACAATGCTTGATAATAAGTAAAAAATATGGTAATATTCTCTATATTAAATAAAATTAGGGGGAATATGCTTGACAGTTCACAAATCTTCAGAAGACTATTTGGAAACAATTTTGGTTTTAAAAGAAAGAAATGGCAGCGTTCGTTCAATTGATATAGCAAACGAGCTTGAGTTTACAAAGGCCAGCGTTAGCGTGGCTATGAAAAAATTGCGCGAAAATGATTTGATTATATTCGCAAGCGATGGGTTTATAACCCTAACAGAGGAAGGCGAAAGCATTGCTAAAAGTGTATATAGAAAGCACAAACTGCTAAGAGACTTCTTTATTCATCTTGGCGTGTCAAAAGATATTGCAGCAAAAGATGCGTGTAAAATAGAACACGATTTAAGTGAAGAAACTTTCGATAAAATTTTTGCTTTTGCAGAAAAAGTAATGAA
>CAYJPD010000001.1:0-87734 GCA_964371975.1 uncultured Bacteroides sp. | reverse complement strand
ATTTAAGTGAAGAAACTTTCGATAAAATTTTTGCTTTTGCAGAAAAAGTAATGAAGAAATAATTTTTTGTAAAAAATTGCTTTGGTTTAGTTAATCTGCCTTTAAAACACAACAGATTATAGTATTTTTGCAAGGTCTTTAAAGGTCTTTAAATGTGAATTTTCTTAACAAGTATATTACTCCTTTGGGAATTAACGCTAAAAAGATTAATTTAATTTTATTGTTTTTTGCCTGCTTATTTTTATAGCAACAGCTTAAAAATAAGCAGGTAATTTTTTTCACTAAGCATATTAAAAAAGTTACTTATATTAACTCTTAACCTCTAATTTTTTACACATTATAACATTAACACATATATATGCATATGTTATTATTTTTAAAATTAATTTAAAATTCAAGGTGAAAAAGCAATTAGCTTTAAAATGCCTTTAACAAGTTTATATTAAGAATTGAACAAGCGTTTTGTTAAATTCGCGGTTGTTTTATATCCATTCAAATGCATTGACAAACTTAGCGGTTTGTGATATAAATAATAGCATAAATGCTGTGAATAAGAGTTCAAAGAATAATGTAGCTATAGAGAGCAAGGGGTAGGTGTAACCTTGTGCGCATAAGCTTTGATGTCGCTTAGGAGCAAAAGCGGTGAGTTTAATTATAAGCTGTTTTCGTATGTTCTGCGTTAAAGGGCGCTAAAGCGGTTTTATGGTTTAGCCATAAAACAATTTGGGTGGTACCGCGGTGATGTTTATAGCACCGTCCCATACATTTGTATGGGGCGGTGCTTTTGTTTTTGTAGTTGCTTTATTATAAAAAATATTATTTTTTATGGTTAAATTTATAAGCGTGGGTTTTGCTGCTTGTTTAGTTACTATAAACGCGTCAATTTGAGCAAAAGTGAGAAAATTGATAAACTCTATTTGTCGCTTAAAACAAAACTGTGAAAACTTAACACCTCACACGTCATTTCGAGCGAAGCCGAGAAATCCGCATTAAAAAATAAAACAAAATGAAATAATATAATAAATCAAGAGGTTTTAAAATGAGCGTAAAAAAAGAATTAAGCAAAGTATACGAGCCGCAAAAAATACAAGAGAAAATTTACTCAGAATGGCTTTCAAAAAACTATTTCCACGCAGAGGTAGATGAAAGCAAAAAGCCGTTTACAATTGTTATGCCACCGCCAAATATAACAGGGCAATTGCATATGGGCCACGCTATGGACAACACATGGCAAGATATAATTATACGCTTTAAACGTATGCAAGGTTACAGTGCTCTTTGGCTACCGGGAACAGACCATGCCGCAATAGCAACCGAGGCGAAGATTGTTGAGAAAATGAAAGAAGACGGCGTTACTAAAATGGATTTAGGGCGCGACGGCTTCATGGTGCGCGCTTGGGAGTGGAAAGAGCAATATGGTGGCAGAATTGTAGAGCAGCTTAAAAAGCTTGGCTGTAGCTGCGATTGGGACAGAGAGCGCTTTACTATGGACGAAAACTGTAGTAAGGCAGTTATTAAAGTTTTCAAAAAGCTGTATGATGACGGGCTTATTTACAGAGGCGAGCGCATAATAAACTGGTGCCCAACGTGTAAAACAAGTATATCTGATGCAGAGGTTGAGTATGAGGAAAAAGATGGCTTTTTCTGGCATATTCAATATAAAGTTACAGGTAGTGATGAGAGCGTTTGCATAGCAACAACTCGCCCTGAAACAATGCTTGGCGATACAGCAATAGCAGTGCACCCTGATGACGAGCGCTACAAGCATTTGCACGGTAAAACCGTTATGTTGCCGCTTGTTAACAGGGAAATTCCTGTGGTTTGCGACACTTATGTTGATAAAGAGTTTGGCACAGGCGTTGTAAAAGTTACCCCGGCGCACGACCCCAACGATTTTGAAATAGGCACACGCCATAATTTACCTGTTTTAAAAGTTATGACGGACGATGCAAAAATGACGAGCGCCTGCGGAAAATATGCAAATATGGATAGGTACGAAGCCAGAAAAGCTATTGTTGAAGATTTGAAGCAAGGCGGATATTTGCTAAAAACCGAACCGCACAAGCACAATGTTGGAACTTGCTACCGCTGCAGCACCGTGGTAGAGCCTATGGTTAGCAAACAATGGTTTGTTAAAATGGTGCCTTTGGCAGAGCCTGCAATAAAGGCTGTTAAGGAAAAGCAAATTAAATTTATACCCGAGCGCTTTGAAAAAAACTATATGTTCTGGATGGAAAACACAAGAGATTGGTGCATAAGCCGCCAGCTTTGGTGGGGGCACAGAATACCCGCTTATTATTGTGATGCATGCGGTGAAATACACGTTAGCGAGCAGGAAATTCAAACTTGCCCAAAATGCACCGGTACACTTAGGCGCGATGAAGATACGCTTGATACATGGTTTTCAAGTGCACTTTGGCCGTTCTCTACGTTGGGCTGGCCGGATGAAAACAGCGAAGATTACAAATATTTTTACCCTACAAACACGCTTGTTACAGGCTATGACATAATTACGTTTTGGGTTAGCCGTATGATATTCTCGGGCATTACACACACAGAAAAAGTGCCTTTTGAAAATGTGCTTATCCACGGGCTGGTTAGGGATGCCAAAGGGCGCAAAATGTCTAAATCATTGGGCAATGGTATAGACCCACTTGAAATTGTAAAAGACTATGGAGCAGACGCTTTGCGTTTTATGCTTGTTATCGGTGCAACACAGGGCAATGATATGCGCTTTTCCGATGAAAAAGTTTTGGCGAGCCGCAATTTTGCCAATAAAATTTGGAATGCCGCACGTTTTGTTATGATGAATTTACCTGAAGACTTTGAAATACAAGAGCCGTCATCTCTTACAGTTGCAGATAAATGGGTTTTATCAAAGCTTAATACATTAACAAAAGATTTTACAAGCCACCTTGAAAAATATGAACTGGGGCTTGCGGCACAAAAAGTGCAAGATTTTATTTGGGACGTTTATTGTGATTGGTATATTGAAATTGCAAAACTGCGTTTAAACGGTGAAAACGAACAAGAGGCACAAAATGCAAGGCAGGTTTTAGTTAGCGTTTTAGTAAAAGCGTTAAAACTGTTGCACCCGTTTATGCCTTTTATTACAGAGGAAATTTACAAAGCACTTATAGGTGAAAACGAGAGCATTATGGTTTCGCAGTGGCCAATTTACGAAGAAGCTTTGAACTACACAGTAGAAGAAACAGAATTTGAAGCGGTTATGCAGTTAATTAAAGCAATTAGAACTGTGCGTTCGGATATAGGCGCGCACCCAAAACAGCGCACATCAATTATTATAGAGTGCAGTAATGAGCAAATAGCTAAAGCGTTTGAAAATGGTGCCGACTACCTTATTAAATTTGCCTTTGCAACAGATTTGAAAATTGTTGATAAATACGAGGGCGATACAAAAGGTAGTGCGCAAATAGTAATTTCTAACGCAAAAGCGTTTATTCCTATGAGTGAACTTGTAGACGTAGAAAAAGAAATGCAACGCCTAACAAAAGAAAAACAGCTTTGCGAGAAAGATATGGCTATGCTGAGCGGAAAATTAAACAACGAGGCGTTTACATCTAAAGCACCTGAAAAAATTGTGCAGGAAATAAAGGAAAAGCACGATGCAGCAAAAGAGAAACTGGAAAAAATAAACGAGAGCATTGATGCACTGAGCAAATTATAGAGAGGAAATGCGATTAAATGCGTTATACGCAAGCTGTTAATTGGGTTTACTCTTTGCCGAGAATATTAAAAACGCCCGGCATTGAAAATACAAAAAAACTACTTGAGCTTTTGGGTAATCCGCAAGAAAAATTACATTTTGTGCATGTTGCGGGAACAAACGGCAAAGGTAGCACAGTTACAATGATATCTAATATTTTGCAAAACGCAGGCTACAAAACGGGCTCTACAATAAGCCCGTTTGTGCTTGATTTTCGCGAGCGTATTTTACTTAATAATGAAATGATAAGCAAAGATGATTGCGCGAAAATATTAAGTGTAGTTAGAAATGCGGCAGAAAAAATTGAAAACTATGTGGCGTTTGATATTGTTACAGCGGCGGCTATTTTGTATTTTGAAAGGCAAAAATGCGATATTGTGTGCCTTGAAACAGGGCTTGGCGGAAGGCTTGATTCAAGCAATGCGGTGCAAAACACATTAGTTGCCTGTATAATGTCTATAAGTAAAGACCATACAGAGCTTTTAGGTGATACACTTGTGCAAATTGCAAGAGAAAAATGTGGCATAATTAAAAACAATTGTAGCGTTATTTGCTACCCTAAGCAAAATAAAAAAGTTGAGTTTTTAATTGAAGAAATAGCAAAAAAAGAAAATTGCAGGTTTATTGTGCCTGATTTAAAACAATTAAATATAGGCGCAAGTAAAAATATAAAGGCGAATAAAAGCATCAATAATTTGCTTAATAACCAAGTAATAACATTTGAGGGAGCGCAAATAACAGTTCCTTTTGCCGGCGAGCACCAAGCTTATAATGCAAGTGTTGCCATCAGCGCCGTTTGCGAGCTTCGTAAAACACAGCCTGCTTATAAAATTGAAAATGAGCATATTGTTAAAGGAATACAAAATTCTCGTTTTTCGGCAAGAATTGAAGTGTTAAGTAAACAACCTTTAATAATTTTAGATGGTGCGCATAATGTTGATGGTGCAAAAGCACTTGTGAAAACATTAGACGGTGCGAATATTAAAAATTGCATTGGCATTATAGGCACTATGAAAAGAAAAGATATAAGCAAAGTGGTTAAAGAGTTTGCGCCTTTGTTTGAAACTGTTCACACTGTAACGCCCGATTCCATTAGGGCTATGAGTGCACAAGAGCTAACGCAGTGCTTTGAAAAGCAAGGAGTAAAAGCTGTTTGCGAGAATAATATTAACAGCGCAATTGAAAACGCGCTTAAAAGAAAAACACAGGAAAACGGCGCTATAGTTATTTGCGGTAGCCTTTATTTAGCAAGCCAAATGGATGCAATTAAAAATCGCTTTAAAGCTAAAACAATAAAATAAAGCAAATGTTTTCTATAAAGAACAAAAAAATAAAACATAAAACTAAATAAAATATGTTGTTTTTTCGACAAATATTTTATTGCATACAGAGTATTATAGTTTCATAGTCTGTATGTTAGGTTGTTTTTTGTAGCAATTTCGTAGTAATACGAGTAGCCGATAACTTACATGCAAATGTGAGCTGTCGGCTACTTTTATTTATTAATAAGTTGTGATTATAACTTATTGTAAAATAATTTCAAATATAAAGAAAAATAAGGAGCGAAAACATGGCGCAAGTAATTTTGAAAAAAGAAAAAAATAATTTGATAGCGTTGCTGCAAGGCGAAATAGACCACCACGCAGCTGAAATTTTACGCCTTCAAATTGATGAAAGTATAACAACATCACAGCCTGATGCATTAGTTTTAGATTTTTCCTCTGTAAGTTTTATGGATTCTTCAGGCATAGGTTTAATTTTAGGCAGACATAAATTGCTTAAAACAATAGGCGGTGTATTGTTAGTTCAAAATGCACCGAGGGAAGCAGAAAAAATGCTTGCACTTGCAGGAATACAAGCGAAAGAGTAGGAGAACAAACAATGAAAGCTATAAATACCATGAAAATAATTTTTCCAAGCCGCAGTATAAATGAAGCGTTCGCGCGCAACACGGTTGCATGCTTTGCAGCGCAGGCAGACCCCAATTTAGATGAAATTGCCGATATAAAAACAGCTGTAAGCGAAGCTGTTACAAACTGCATAGTGCACGCATATAAAAATACACAAGGGGCTATAACTATAACAGCAGCTTTATATGAAGATAAACGCTTCACCGTTTGCATAAGCGATAAAGGCGTTGGGATTAGCGATATAAAAAAAGCTATGCAAGCTTTATACACAACAGGCGGCGACGAGCGCGCAGGGCTTGGTTTTTCAGTTATGGAAAGCTATATGGATAGCGTTAAAGTGCGCTCTAAGTTAAATAAAGGAACAAGGGTAACAATGACAAAAAAATTCTGCGAATAACCCTATACATAACATAAAAGGAGGGTTTAAAGTGGCTGTAGTTTTAGGGCCTCGTGCAGAATTTATTGAAAATAATTTAGGGCTTGTGCACTCGTGTGCAGGTAGGTTTAAAGGAAAAGGCGTTGAATATGACGATTTATATGCAGCAGGGTGCATGGGTATTGTTAAAGCTTATGATGGCTTTGATGAAACAAGGGGGCTTTGCTTTTCAACTTATGCGGTTCCTGTAATTCTTGGCGAAATTAAAAAGCTTTTCAGAGATGGCGGCAGTGTTAAAGTAAGCCGCTCAATAAAAGAATTAGGGCTTAAAATAAACGCGAGCAGAGAGTATATACTAAAAACAACAGGGCATGAGCCAACGGTTAGCGAGCTTGCCCAGCGCCTTGAAGTAAGCGTGCATCAAGTTGTGCAAGCAATGGACGCATGCCTTCCTACGTTATCGCTAACGCCGGTTAACGACGATGAAACAAACAGGGAGTTTGACATACCGCAAGATAGCCATGAAGAGAGCGTTTCAGATATTTTAAGCCTTAAAATGGTGCTGGCAAACTTGCCAAAAGAAGATAGAACGCTAATTTATTTGCGTTTTTTCAAAAATAAAACTCAAAGTGAAACCGCAAAAATAATGGATACGACACAAGTGCAAATATCCAGAAAAGAGCGTAAAATTTTAGCGGCACTTCGCAAAAAGTTATCAGATTAAATTATTGTGTTTGGAAGTTAAAAAAATTTTCGTTGATAAGTAAGATAGTTTGGTTACAAAAAGCTACCCGAAATGTAACAGTTTCGTTTTGGGTGGCTTTTTTGCGTTCAAATTAAAATTAATGTATAGATATGCATAAACGAATAAATTAAATAATATAAAAAATGAAGTAAATAATAAAAATATGGTATATTATAGATTTACAATTTATTAAAAACGTGGTATACTTATTTAGTCGAGTTTAATTATGTTAAATGTCGAACATATAAAATATGAGAATGGAAGATGTTAAATAATGAGTGTATTATTGCAAATTGAAAACTTACATGCACAAGTTGAAGATAAAAAAATATTGAACGGGCTTAATTTAACTGTGAACAAAGGTGAAGTACATGTTATTATGGGGCCTAACGGCGCAGGTAAAAGCACACTTGCAAATGTTGTTTTTAACAACCCTGAATATGAAAAAACAAGTGGAAGCATATTATTCGAGGGTGAAGATATAAGTGCGCAAAGCACAGATAAAATAGCGGCAAAAGGTTTATTTATGTCGTTTCAAACACCTGTAGAAATCCCCGGCATTTCAACAATGAATTTTCTAAAGTATGCTAAAAGCAAACAAGAGGATAAACCTGTAAAAACATCGCAATTCAGAAAACAGCTTGAAAGCATTGCGAAAGAGATTAGCATTGATAAATCGCTAATATCAAGGAACTTGAATGTTGGCTATTCTGGCGGCGAGAAAAAGAAAAACGAAATTATGCAAATGCTTGTGTTAAATCCAAAACTTGCAATACTCGATGAAACAGATTCAGGCCTTGATGTAGATGCTATCAAAATAGTGTCTAAAGGCATCAATTTGTTTAAAAACGACGATAATGCGATAATAATTATCACACATAACAATAAATTGTTTCATAGCATTAAAGCAGATTTTGTGCATGTGTTAGTTGATGGCAAAATTGTTGAAACAGGCGGTTTCGAGCTAACTAAAATTATTGAAGAAGAAGGCTTTGAAAAGTATAAAGCGTGAGGGAGAAGTAAATGTCTGAAAAAACTTATGTTGAAGACGTTAGCAGAGGTATATACGATATAAAAAACAAAGACGAATTTGATGTTAAAATTGATAAAGGCATTAATTCGCAAATAGTAAAAGAGATTTCAAAAATTAAAAACGAGCCTGATTGGATGCTTAAAATAAGGCTGGATGCACTTGAAATGTACGAAAAGCTTGAAATGCCAACTTGGGGCCCGAATTTATCCGGCCTTAAAATGGAGGATATATCAACCTATGTTAAACCAAAAAGCAATTTGAATGAAAATTGGAACGATGTACCCACAGATATTAAAAAAACATTTGATAAACTGGGCATTTTAAAAGCAGAAAAACAAACGCTTGCAGGCGTTGGCGCCCAATATGACTCTGAAGTTGTGTATCACAGCATAAGAGAGGACATGGAAAAGCAAGGCGTTATTTACACTGATTTTGAAACAGCAGTTAAAAAATACCCTGAAATAGTAAAAGAGCATTTTATGAAATGCATACCTATAAATTACCACAAATTTATAGCGCTTCACGCTGCGGTTTGGTCTGGCGGCTCGTTTGTTTATGTGCCAAAAGGCGTTAAAGTTGATATACCGCTACAGTCGTATTTTAGGCTTAACTCGCCAGAAAGCGGCCAATTTGAGCACACACTTATTATTGTAGATGAAGGCGCGAGCTTGCACTTTATAGAAGGGTGTTCAGCGCCGTCTTATAACAAGGTTAATTTACATGCAGGCTGTGTAGAGCTTTATGTTAAAGATAATGCTTATTTGCGCTATTCAACAATTGAAAATTGGTCTAAAAACATGATGAACTTGAACACTAAAAAAGCCATTGTGGGTAAAAATGCTAAAATGGACTGGGTTAGCGGTTCTTTCGGTTCAAAAGTTTCAATGCTTTATCCGCTTAGCTATTTGAACGGTGAAAATGCAAGAACTGAGTATACAGGAATTACATTTGCAGGCGAGGGGCAGGAGTTAGACACAGGCTTCAAAGTTGTTCATAATGCTAAAAACACAAAAAGTGTTATAAATTCAAAGTCTATTTCAAAAAGCGGTGGCTCTTGCACATATCGCTCTATTGTGGATATTACTAAAAAAGCTAAAAATGCAAAGTGTGCGGTTAGCTGTGAATCGCTTATGCTCGATGATATTTCAAAATCAGATACCATTCCAACAAACCACGTGCGAAATAAAAATGTGGAAATATCACACGAGGCGAAAATAGGCAAAATAAGCGATAAAGAAATTTTCTATTTAATGAGCCGTGGTTTGGGCGAAGAAGAGGCAAAAGCTATGATAGTTCGCGGTTTTGCCTCGCCAATTTCAAACGAATTGCCGCTTGAATATGCTGTTGAAATGAACAATTTAATCAATTTAGAATTGGAGGGCAGCATAGGATGATGCAAAATTTAGTTTTAAATAAAACGCCTATAAGAACTTCAAAAAGCTATAAGGTTAACGAATTGTTTTTGAAAAACATTGAGCTACCCTGTGAAAAGCTTAAATTTGATAATATAGATATAATAAATGAAGGCTGTGCAATAAACAATAAAGTAAGCTTTACGCCATTAACTTATGGCAATAGCGATGAACTTTACGATAATTTACAAAAATATTGCAATAGTGAAATTAATATTACAGCACAACAAGCACAAGCAAAAACAGCTGTTTATTATACTTTTGATGACGACAGTACTCACCTTTCGAGTGTGATAAATATAGTTGCGCATAACGATGCTCATGTTAGCATTGTATTAAAAAGCAAAACGAGCAAGCCTTGTTTTCACAACAGTGTTATTTATATAAACGCTTTATCAGGTGCAAAAGTTCATGTGGATATAATTAATTTCATGAATGAAAACTCAAACAATTTCCTCAGTGTACAATGCGCTTCTAATGAGAATTCAGATGCTCAAGTGGTAATTGTGGACATGGGCGCAAAAAACAGTATTGTTAATGTGTTTTCCGAGTTGCTCGGAAGAAAAGCAATAGGCGATGTTAGCACAGTTTATGTTGCAAAACATGATGAAATTAAAGATTACAATTATATTTGCCATTTAAAAGGTCGTAAAAGTGTTGCGCAAATGAATGTGCAAGGGGCGCTTTTAGATAATGCGGTTAAGAACTTTAAAGGAACATTAGATTTTAAAAAAGGGTGTAAACGAGCAAAAGGAAGCGAACAAGAATTTTGCATGCTTTTGTCGGACGATTGTAGGTCTTCGGCTGTGCCTATGCTACTTTGCACAGAGGATGATGTTGAGGGCGAGCACAGTGCCGCTTCAGGCCAAGTAGATTTAGGGCAGGTGTTTTACCTTATGAGCAGAGGCTTTGAAAAACAAGAGGCAATAAAACTACTTGTTAAGGCAAAATATTATGAAATATTAGACAAAATATACGATGATGATTTGAGAAATGAGATTATTGAGGAGATAGACAGAAGGCTTATATGAGTATCTACAAAAAAGATTTCCCTATTTTTAATGATAGCGATGTTGTTTATTTAGACAGTGCCGCAACAAGCCAAAAGCCCCTTTGCGTTTTAAATGCAATTGATGATTATTACAAAAACTATAATGCAAATGCGCACAGAGGAATGTATGATTGGGGTGTAAAGGCTTCACAAGCTTATGAAGATGCAAGGCAAAAAGTTGCAAGCTTCATCAATGCTCGGTATACCGAGGAAATTATATTCACAAAAAATGCTTCAGAAGCTTTTAATTTAATTGCCAATAGCTATGGCCTTAACAATTTAAAAAATGGCGATGAAATAGTGCTTAGTATAACAGAGCATCACTCTAATTTGGTGCCGTGGCAAAGCATAGCAAAAAAATGCGGTGCAACTTTAAACTACTTTTATTTAGATGATGAGTATAGAATAACAAAACAGGAAATTGAAAAGAAAATTACAAAAAAAACGAAAATTGTGTGTATAACGCAAATGTCTAATGTTCTTGGCATAATAAACGATGTTGAGTATATTACCGATTATGCACATAAAATGGGCGCTGTTGTTATTGTGGATGCCGCACAAAGCGTTCAGCATCAAAAAATAGATGTGCAAAGCATAAATGCAGATTTTTTAGTGTTTTCGGGGCATAAAATGTTTGCGCCTATGGGCACAGGAGTGCTTTATGGCAAAAAGCAACTTTTAAACGATATGCCACCATTTTTAATGGGCGGCGATATGGTTGAATATGTTTACGAGCAAGAAACAAGTTTTGCGCCGCTGCCAAATAAATTCGAGGCAGGAACGCAAAATATCGGCGGGGCAGTAGGCCTTAGCGCAGCAATTGATTATATAAACAGCATAGGCTATGAAGCGATACAAAAAATAGAAAATGAGCTTGTTCATTATGCCGTTCAAGAGATGCAAAAGCTTAAGTTTTTAGATGTATACCTACCGAAGAGCAGTAAAAACCATGCAGGGGTAATATCTTTTAATATTAAAGGCGTGCACCCGCATGATATAT
This sequence comes from uncultured Bacteroides sp., assembly GCA_964371975.1. Classification (GTDB taxonomy): domain Bacteria; phylum Bacillota; class Clostridia; order Oscillospirales; family Ruminococcaceae; genus Ruthenibacterium. Next base: position 76,480 of record CAYJPD010000001.1, on the reverse strand, counting down.
CGGATATTTTAAACAGCTATAATGTTTGCACAAGGGCAGGTAACCACTGTGCACAGCCATTAATGCGCTATTTAAACATACAGGCAACATGCAGAGCGTCTTTTTCAATTTATAACACTAAACAAGATGTTGATGCACTTATAAATGCGCTTAAAAAAGCCTATGATGTTTTTGCGAAATATTTAAGTAAGGGAAACTGATATGAACGAAACAGAGCAATTATATAATGAGTTAATTATGGAGCACAGCATGAGCTCTGAGCACAAGCGCAATTTAGACAAATGCGATATAAAAGAAAAAGGGCATAACCCAAGCTGCGGTGATGAAATTGTGCTTGAAATAAAAATAGAAGATGACGAGATTGTGGATATGGCGTTTACGGGGCACGGCTGTGCAATATCTCAAAGCTCTACATCTATTATGATAGAAACGCTTTTAGGTAAGAAAGTGAAAGATGCGAAAGAGCTTGCAAGTTTATTCACAAATATGATAAGGCGTGAAAAATTGAGTGAAGAGCAACTTGAAAGCCTTGAAGATGCCGCTATTTTTCAGAATGTTTCAAATATGCCGGCAAGGGTTAAATGTGCTTTGTTGCCCTGGCATACGTTGCAAAATATTTTGGAAAATAAATAGCAATTGCAATACTTGTGCTTTTACAAAGCGATGCCATGCGATATTATTTTTTTAACTTATTAGCTATAGCACATATTAACAAATGCACTAAAATTATGTTGCGCATATTAATGTTATTAATTTAAAAGGCTTTTGGGTAAATAAAAAGCACTTTGTAAATTAATAGCTAAATACAAAATTTGTGCATAAAATTCAAAATATTAAAAAAACACTTGTATTATTATACTTTTTGTGGTATAGTATTATAGCCGCACGGTGTGGGCGTTAAATGCTATTGCAAAAGCAAAGCTGCCTTACAAACCGGCGAGACTTATAAAATAATGAGGGAATAAACATGCATGCAATTATAGTTACAGGCGGTAAACAGTACCGCGTTCAAGCAGGCGACACAATTTATATTGAGAAGCTTTTGGTTGATGAAAACAGCGAAGTAGTTTTTGATGAAGTATTAGCTGTAGGCAAAGATGGCGACGTAAAATTTGGCAACCCAACTGTTAAAGGCGCAAGCGTAAAAGGCAAAGTTATTAAAAACGGCAAAGGTAAAAAGCTGAATATTATAACTTATCGCCCTAAAAAAGACAGCAAACGCAAAATGGGTCATCGTCAACCATATACAAAAATTGAAATTACCGCTATAAACGGTTAGAATAGGAGAGAGTTTAGTATGGCACATAAAAAAGGTGTTGGTTCAACCAAAAACGGCCGCGATTCAGAAAGCAAAAGGCTTGGCGTTAAACGTGCAGATGGTCAGTTTGTACTTGCAGGCAATATTTTAGTGCGTCAACGCGGCACACATATTCACCCAGGCCAAAATGTTGGTCGTGGCAGTGATGATACATTATTTGCCCTTGTAGATGGCAAAGTTCACTTTGAGAGAGTTGGACGCGATCGCAAAAAAGTTAGCATCGTGCAATAATCCATCGCACATTTAGTGAAATTTTAATATGCATACTTATAGGGGTACTCTTGTTTGAGCACCCCTATAGCTTTTGTCAATATTTAAACGCAATTTTAAACTTTTTACAAACTTAGAAAGTAGGTTACCATGTTTATAGATACCGCGAAAATAAGCATAAAAGCCGGCAATGGCGGCAATGGGGCTGTTTCGTTCCACCGCGAAAAATATGTGTCGGCAGGCGGCCCGGACGGCGGCGACGGCGGCAAGGGCGGCGATGTTATTTTTGTTGCAGATACAAATTTATCAACATTGATGGATTTTAGATATAAACGTAAATATGTTGCAAAAAACGGCGAAGATGGCGGCGCAAAAAAATGCAGCGGTAGAAAAGCTGAAAATTTAATTATAAAAGTTCCCGAGGGAACTATTATTAAAGAGGCGAGCACTAATTTAATAATTGCCGATATATCATCAAAAGAGCCTGTTGTAATTGCAAAAGGCGGCAGGGGTGGCTGGGGCAATTCCCATTTTGCAACGCCCACAAGGCAAATACCTAAATTTGCAAAACCCGGCCAAAAGGGTGAGGAATTAGAAATTAGCCTTGAGTTAAAACTTATAGCAGACGTTGGCCTTATAGGCTTTCCAAATGTAGGGAAAAGTACTATTATATCTGTTATAAGTGCGGCAAAACCCAAAATAGCAAACTACCATTTTACAACACTTGCGCCTGTGTTAGGTGTTGTTAGTGCAGGGCCCGAGGCAAGTTTTGTTGCGGCAGATATACCCGGCCTTATAGAGGGCGCAAGCGAAGGCATAGGGCTTGGGCATGAGTTTTTGCGCCATGTTGAGCGCTGCAGGCTTCTTTTGCACGTTGTGGATATCTCGGGCAGTGAGGGGCGCGATTTCAAAGATGATTTTGAAAAAATTAACTTTGAGCTGAATAATTTTTCGAAAGAGTTAAGCGCTCGCCCGCAAATTTTAGTGGGAAACAAAAGCGATATTGCAAGCGAAGAGCAAATTAAAGAGTTTGAAGAATTTGCCAAAGAGAAGGGCCTTGAATGTTTTGCGATTTCAGCGGCTACTAATGTGGGGTTAAAAAAATTACCGGGCACGGTATTTAGCAAATTGGGGCAATTGCCGCCTGTAAAAATGTATGAGCCTGAATTTGTGAAAATTAATACAGAAATGCAAATGCCGGGGGCGTTTAAAATTATAAAAGAAGATGAACATGTTTTCAGAATTGACGCGCCATTCCTTGTGCGAATTTTAGAGGGTGCAGACGTTGATGATTATGAGAGCTTACAATATTTTCAGCTTAAACTATCTGATAGCGGCGTAATAGAAAAGCTGGTTGAAATGGGCGTTCAAGAGAATGATACTATTAAAATAGATGATTTTGAATTTGACTATGTATTCTAATGCAGGAGAATTATAAGCGTAAATAATGCAAATAAACTTAATTTTGCAAAGCATTTTGTAGTGGAAGAGGTAAGTATGCCGTTTAATTCGAAAAGTGAAATTGATATAAAAGAGCACTCGCCGCTTGCGCTTGCTTTTGTTGGCGATGCGGTTTTGGAAATGCTTGTCAGGGCAAGGCTTGTAGAGCGCTCAAGGCTTAAAATTAATGAGCTAAACGCACGCAAAATAAAGTTTGTAAGCGCAAAAGGCCAATTTGAAGCACTTTTGGCAATACAAGAATATTTAAGCGAAGAAGAGAATAGTATTATAAAACGAGGAAGAAATGCTTCGAAGGCTTCTGTTGCTAAAAATGCCACGCCTGAGGAATATAGGGCGTCTACTGCGCTTGAAACGCTTTTTGGTTATTTGTATTTAAAAAACGAACACGAAAGAATAAAACAGCTTTTTGAATATATTTGGGAACATATTTATATTGAGAATTAAAAAATGGCTGAAACTAACTGCATTGAGCGGTTTGTTTCAGCCATTTGTTTAACGCATTGCGAAAAACATTTGTTTTGAAGGTATAAAAATTGCGGATAAAAAGCTAATTATTTATTTGCAATTGCTGCTTTTTTTGTTGGTGGTATTGCTTGTTTTGTTAGATGAATTTGAATTGCTGTTTGTTTTGTTTGAAGAGTTTGAATTGCTGTTTGTTTTGTTTTGAGAATTTGTGCTGTTTGTTTTGTTGTTTGATTGTTTATTATCCATGCTTTTCACCTCCCTTTGCATATAGTATGCGCAAAGATATTTGAAAAAATACAATAAATATGTTATAATATTATAGTTTGTTTAATAGCTAATTTGGAGGATGAAAAATGTCGGGGCATAGTAAGTGGAGTACCATAAAAAGGAAAAAAGAAAAAACAGATTCACAGCGTGCTAAAGTGTTTACAAAAGTAAGCAGAGAAATAAGCGTGTGTGTTAAAACTTCAGGGGCAGACCCTGCAAATAATGCAAAACTGCGCGATTTAATTGCGAAAGCTAAAAGCCTAAATGTGCCCGGTGATAACATTATGCGTGTTATTAAAAAAGCAGATGGCGGAGAAAAACAAAATTTTGAAAGAATAACTTATGAGGGCTATGGGCCGAATGGAATTGCGATGCTTGTTGAAACTTTAACAGATAACCGCAACAGAACGGCTGCAAATATGCGCCATTATTTTGATAAATACGGCGGCAATTTAGGAACAATGGGCTGTGTTAGCTTTCTGTTTACACAGCAGGGAATTATTGTAATTAATGCACAGGGTAAAAGCGAAGAGCAAATTATGGAAGATGTTATTTTAGCCGGTGCTGAAGATTTTGAAATGCAAGAGGATATTGCAACAATAGCAACCCCTCCAGAGAGTTTTAGCAAAGTTCGGGAAAACTTAGAGCAAAGTAATTACGAGTTTTACTCTGCGGAAATAGAGTGGGTTCCATCAACACAAACGCTTTTGAGCACAGATGAAGATAAAAAAATGATGACACAGCTGCTGAACCACTTAGAAGATGATGATGATGTGCAAAACGTTTGGCATAATTTAGAAAACGAACACGAGCTTTTACGCTGAAATATATTGCAAACGAAGGGCGGGAATTAATGTGCAACAATCACAAATGGGATGCTATAATTGCTTGTCTTTAATAGACCCCGGGCATAAAAAGTGCCCGTATTGTGGGCATAATTTTAACAATACTAACCCAAGCGGCACGTTGCCGCTTGGCACTGTACTTGTAGGCCGATATACGTTAGATAAAGTTGCGGCTATTGACGGTGAGGGCGTTACATACAGAGCAAGCGATGCAAAATTTAAACGCAGAGTTATTATAAAGGAATATTTGCCAGCAACTATTTGCAGCCAAAGAACGCCGGAAGGGCAGGTTGTGCCACGAAAAGACAAAGAAGTTTACTTTAAAACCACACGCATGGATTTTATGGATTTGCATCGCTCTTTGATGACAGTTGAGCAAACTGAAGGGCTTTGTAAAGTTTATAATCTATTCGAGCAAAATAATACAGCTTATGCTGTGCAGGAAGTTCCTATAGGTAGAAGCCTTGAGAAATTTCTGATGTCAAGGCCGGAGCCGTTAAGCGCTGCACAAGCTATTAATTTATTAAGGCCTATTGTTTATGCAATAGAATCTATGCATAGAAAAGGGCTGCTTCACAGAGGTGTAAGCACAAAAACTATTTATATAAACTCAAAAGGGCAAGCAAAGCTTTCAGGCTTTGCCACTATTGGCCTTAGAACAGCAGACAGCGATTTAAAGAGCCAATTATTTGAGGGGTATTCTGCGCCCGAGCAATATTCGGTGTCAGAGTTCGATGGTAAATATACCGACGTTTACGGCCTTGCGGCTGTATTTTACAGAGCATTAACAGGCGTTGTTCCGCCCGTTGCAGATAGAAGAAAACAGCATGATTCTATAATATCGCCAAGAAACATTGTAGATACCATACCAACATTTGTATCGGTAGCTTTAATGCGCGCGCTTAGAATTTCAGGTGCACAGCGTATGCAAACAACGCCGGAATTATTAAGTGCCATAACCGAGCCTAATTTGCAAAAAGAAAACGAGAAATTCATTAAAAACCGCAATGAAAAAAACAATGTAATTACAATTGTTACCTTAGCGGTTTGCTTAATTGTGGCACTATCGTTAACACTTGTTTTATTGCTTGATGTATTCGACGAGCAAGAGCCAATGTCAAGTTCAGTAAGCACATCGCAATCTGTGTCTTCACAAATAACTGCAGAGCCCGAGCTTGTGAATGTGCCATCGCTTGTGAATGAATCTTATGCGCAAATTGCCCAAAACGAAGAGTATATAAGCAACTTTTTATTTATAATTACAGAAGAGTACAGTTCAACATTTGATGCCGGTAATGTTATGGACCAAACCCCTAAAGAGGGCGAAAGCGTTGAAATTGGAACAACTATCAACTTAATTGTAAGTAGAGGGCCTATGCTTGTTGCAATGCCAAATGTTGTGGGCTTAAATAAAAATGAAGCTATTTCTGTTTTAAATTCACTTGAAATTAAATATAATATAGTCGCTCACATTAACGATGGAACATATGTGCAAGATGAAATTGTGAAAAGCGATTATGATGTTGGCGATATGATAGACCCAAGTGAGGAAACTGTAACAATATTTTATGCCGGTGCACCGCCTGCTCCGTCATCCTCGGCTGTGCCACCAACTTCCACAAACTCTACTCCTGCGCCTTAGAATAATAAAAAATAATGCATAAAAACCATTTTAAACGAGCATTGCTTGGGTAAAGTGGTTTTTTTGTGCATATAATTTTGTATCAGTAATAAATGCTGTTTTGTGCTAAGCTTGTTGGCATAAAACTCATAATTATTGCATAAGAATGAGTTAGAATAGCGAAAGGGGCAGGCATCATGGAAATTAAAATTTACAACGATACGGTAAGCGCAGCAACAACAATGTGCGATACAAAACTGGAATTGCCAATAGAAACGGAAATACTTATACCGGACTATCTGCCGCAGGTTTTTAAAATTGTCAAGTGCTTTGCGCATTTGGTGGTTTTGCAAAAGCAGATGTCCACCGTGCGGCTAACACTTGACGGTTATTTGCGATTAACGGTTTTCTATCAATCGGAAAATGACGAGCAATTGTGCCACACAGAGCAAAAAATGCCTTTTACAAAGCAAGTGGATTTACCACAAGGCGAGTTCTATTACCCGGATATAGTAATAGGCGGTGAAATAGAGTATATTAATTGCCGCGCGGTAAATCAGCGCAGAATAGATATCAGGGGAGCTTATGCATTAAATGTTAACGCTAATGCACAAACATCTTATGAAATTGTATCTGCACTTTCCGAGGGCGGTGTACAGCAAAAGATGAGCACATTAACAGGGCTTCACACTTTAGCAGTGCAAGAAAAAGTTATTAGTGTTGAAGATACAATTGAATTTGAAACTCCGCCTTTAACAGTTCTTGATGTTTCAAGTTTTGGCAGTGTGAACGAAGTGAAGCTTATAAGCGGAAAAGCTGTGCTAAAAGGTAGCATTAGCGCTAAAGTTTTGTACAGGGCAGATGAACTGCACAGTTCAACTAAAACAGTAGATTTCAACGAGGTTATTGAAGTAGAGGGTGCAGACGAAACGTGTGAAAGCATAGCATTTGTTAAGCCTACCGGGTGTAGTTTGCTTGCAAGTGAAGACGGTAAAACAACAATAACAATTACAGCAATACTATATATAAAAGTATTTAGGCAAAATAAAACATATGCGGTTTGTGATGCGTTTTCTACACTATATGAAACGAAGTTAGATTTTGATAAAGTTTACACTCAAGAAGTTTTAGATAGGTTTAATGTTCAAATTGAAACATCAACAGAAGGTAATTTACCCGACGAGCAAGCGGTTGTTTTAGCTGCGTTTGCAACACAAATGCAACCGGAGTTAATAGAGGAGAACTCTAAAAGTTATATAAGGGGCAGGGTTATTATACATGTGCTATGCCGCAATTCACTTGGCGAAATAGATTGCTATGATAAGGCATGTGAATATATATTACCCGGCTCTTACGATGCTAAAAGCCAAGAGCTTATTTTAGCAGCCAATGTAGGTGTTTTAAATGTAAGTGCCAAAAAAGCGGGTAAAAGCACAAGCGCAACAGTTTTGTTAAAAGTTGAGGGTATGTTAACAAAGCGTAAAGAGCATATAATATTGAAAAGCATTGAAAATGTTCAAGAGCTTTTAAAAACAGATGAGAATACAGCACTAAGAATTTATTATGCACAGGCCGGTGAACATTTATTTGACATAGCGAGAAGATATGCTGTATCGCCTTCATTCATAGCCCAAACAAATGAACTTGATAGCGAAACTGTAAAAGAGCGCAAACGTTTACTTATTCCCGAAAACGCGCAAAGAGAGGAGGATATTTAATGCAATACAATAAAGTTTATTCAGATATAGCCACACGTACAAATGGTGACATTTATATGGGAGTTGTTGGCCCTGTGCGCACAGGCAAAAGCACATTTATAAAACGGTTTATGGAGCTTATGGTGCTACCGCAAATAACAAACAATGCATTTGCGCAAAGGGCAAAAGACGAATTGCCGCAATCTGCAGCAGGGCGTACAATTATGACAACAGAGCCAAAATTTGTGCCTGAAAAATCGGTTAGCATAGAGCTTGAAGATGGTGTAACTTTCAAAACAAGGCTTATAGATTGCGTTGGTTATATGGTTAACGGGGCAATGGGGCACACAGAGGATGAGAAAGTGCGTATGGTGAAAAGCCCATGGTTTGAAAACGAAGTGCCATTTGATGTAGCTGCCGAAACAGGTACAAGAAAAGTAATAAAAGAACACTCTACAATTGGAATAGTTCTAACTTCCGACGGCAGTATAAGCGATTTGCCGAGGCACGCTTATGAAGAAGCGGAAGAGCGAGTTATTAGCGAGATGCAAGAAATAGAAAAGCCTTATGTAATATTGCTTAATTGCATTTCGCCCGAAAGCGAAAATGCGCAAAACCTCGCACAACAAATGGAAGAAAAGTATGCGCATACAGTATTACCTATTTCATGTGTTGAAATGGACGAAGAAGATATGACAAATATTTTAAAAGCAATTTTGTTTGAATTTCCGCTTAAAGAAATTGCTTTTGAAATGCCGCGTTGGGTAACGCTATTAGAGCAGGGACATTGGCTACAAAAATCGCTATACGATGCTGCGATTTTGCTTGCTGATAATACAGCATGCATGAAAGATTTAATGAGCCAAAGCGGCGTTGAAAGCGAGTTTGTAGACAAAAGCAAACTTGTTAGTGCAGAGCTTTCAACAGGCTGTGTTAAAATGCAACTGACGCTTTTATCACATTTGTTTTATAAAGTTCTAAGCGATGTAACAGGCCTCGACGTTAAAGATGAGGCAAGCTTAATGCCGTGTGTAATGCAAATGGCAAAAACAAAATTACAATACGAAAAAATTCGCTGTGCACTTGAAGAAGTTCAAGCAACGGGTTATGGCATAGTTATGCCAACACTTGACGAGCTAACACTTGAAGAGCCTGAGATAGTTAACCAGAACGGAAGATACGGTGTTCGTTTAAAAGCAGGTGCACCATCTATACACTATGAATGTATCAAACAGAAGTGTAAAATTTGCAGGGACTTTGGGGAAAAAGCAGCATGAAAAAACTTATGAAGTGGGAGTATATTTGACGGTGGGGTAGGGGGCTGATTTTTTTATATAAAAATTCAGAAAAAACAGAAAAAATAGATTAGGGTAAAATAATTATAAATACTAATAGCACTAAAGATTAAATACTTGACGTATTTAATCTTTAGTGCTATATTGTTTTTTAGTATGTTAAATGTGATAATAGATAAAAATAAACGAAATAGCATGTATTATCACTAAAAAATATTAGGCGAAATCGCTTTAGAATATTGAAGTGAATTTTTTAAAGTACCTTAAAATGCACAAGTTCAATATATTTAGCCGTTAAACGTAAAATTCAAATTGCACACAATCTATTGTTTAAAAAGCTATTATTAATGAGAAGGAGCAATTATGGAAAATACAAAGTTGTTTAAAAAAGCATATGGCGCTTTGATAGGCTCTGCAATCGGCGATGCCATGGGAGGGCCTGTAGAAGGCTTAACTTATGAAAACATAAAAAACAATTACAATATTGTAAACACATTACTCAATTATGCACCTGCACAAGTTTCTGCACATGGCCCTTTTAAAACATGTGCAGGTGCATATACCGATGATTCAAGGCTCTCGAAAATATTAGCGCAGGCGATTATAAAAAAGGGTGATGTTGCAAATTCTAAGGACCTTGCGCTTGAATTTGCACATCAATACTATAATGCAAAAAGCCAATTAGAGAAAGATTTTATTGAAGAGTATTATTATAAAGCAATTTATAAAGAAAACAAAGAGGTTTTTGGCGGACAGCCTACAAACGGTGCAATTATGGGCATAGCTCCTTATGGAATTATAAATGCTTGTAATGTTCAAAAAGCACATGATGATGCTTTTGAAGCGTCATTTATGGCTCTGGGGTATTCAAGATATGCAGCGTCTATGGCAGCAGCGGCAATTTCGTCGGCAATGAAAGAAAATGCAAGCATGCAAAGTGTTTTAGACGATATGCTTAGCGCTGTGCAATGCCATAAAAGCAAGGTGGAGGGAATTGCGTTTCCTAATTGGTATTTGTATGACGGTGTTGGGCGTAAAAGTGAAAAGCTTGTTTTGGAAGGTGTAGATATAGCGAAAAGGCACAATGATATTTTTTCTGTGCAAAAAGAATTATACAGTGCTGTTGTGCAAGATTTTTTTGCAGATGGTGCTGAAAGCTTGGCGATTGCCTTTTCTTTTCTTGCTTTAGCGGATGGCGACTTTGAAAAAGCCATTATAGGGTGTGTGAACTTCGGAAGAGATAACGACAGTAGTGCAAGTGTTGCAGGCGCTGTTGCCGGTGCGCTTTGTACGGTAGATAGCATACCCGAGCAATGGGTACAACTGGTGGAGAGCGTTAACGAGGGGCCTACATTTAAAAGCCTTGCGCTTTCACTTTGTGAGATAATAGTGAAAAATCACAAACAAAATTTGCGCAATGCAAATTTACTTGGTGAATTAATTTAACTCAATTCATAGGTAAGTAAAAAAATGAAAAGTAGGTAATATATGGTAGATATACTCTTTTATTTAATTGTGTTTGTTTCTAACATAATTCAAGCAATTACAGGGTTTGCGGGAACAATGATAGCAATGCCACCTACAATATTACTAATAGGCGTAAATGAAGCAAGGGCGACTTTAAATTTATTTGCCTTGATTGTGAGCGTGTTTGTGGTGTGTTCCAATTTTAAAAGCATCGATATAAAAATACTTATTCGCATAGTCGCTTTTATGGGTATAGGCTTGCTTATTGGTAATTTTATAAACGACCATGTCAATTTAGATATATTGCTCACAATTTACGGTATATTCATTTTAGCGTTCGGTATATATAAAATGTTCTCGAAAAAAGAGCTTAAAGTTAATAAGGTGGTTGCTATTACTATTTTGTTGTTAGCGGGAATAATGCATGCACTGTTTGTTTCGGGAGGAGCGTTGCTTGTTATATATGCTGCGCAAATATTTGATGATAAAAATACGTTTAGGGCAACATTATCTTGTGTTTGGGTAGTTTTAAATTCGGTTTTACTTATTGAGCATGTGTCCTTGCAATATTTTTCACAGCAAGTTTTAGAATATAGCATATTCGGTTTAATTGCGCTTGCATTTGCAATTGTTGTTGGAAATATTTTGCAAAAAAAAGTTAGCAAAGCCTTGTTTTTAAAAATATCATATGTTCTTTTGGCTATAAACGGTTGCACTTTGCTTTTTTGAAAAAAGCTTTAATAAGCTTAATATAGTAAGAAGAAATATGTGATTTACCATTGTAGTGGGAGTTTAAGTGCAATTTCGAAATATGCTAATAGCATTAAAGATAATTAAAAGAAATGTTAAATAAACGTGATTTAGTCCATTGCTTTACAAGCTTGTATTGCAAAGTGTATCATTCTTGTATTACTTGTATTGTTCTATGAAAATACAAGATTGTTAGCAGTGTATAACTTTTGATGTTTTTTGTACTGCAAACATACAAAAATGCATTGTTTTGTTAAAAATGTGTTGAAAAACACAAAAGTATGCAATATAATATAATACAAGATGATACAAATTTAAATGATGCATAAAAATAACTTTAAGCATTAATTTTAGAATTTAGTTTGCAAATACACATAAAATGTTTATGTGATATTTTATAAAAAAAACACGGAGGAAAATTATGAAAAAAAGTATTGTAGTTATTTTAGCACTAATTCTTAGCTTGGCAATGATGCTTACTGCTTGCTCATCACCTGAAAGCAGTGAAGCACCTGTAGCAAGCACAAGCGGGGCTGAGCAACCTGCTGAAAGCACCAAAACGGTTGACACAGACTTTGCAAATATGACATGGGACGAGGTTCTTGCGGAAGCAGAAGGCCAAACTGTTACATGGTATTTGTGGGGTGGTAGCACAGAAACAAACGATTTTATTGATAATGTAGTGGCTGCGGAAGCAGAAAAATACGGTGTATCAATTAACCGTGTTGGCGTTAACAGTATTACAGAGGCAGTTAATATTACAATAGGTGAAAAACAAGCCGGTAAAGATGATGGCGGCACAGTTGACCTTTATTGGATAAACGGCTCTAACTTTATGATGATGCAACAAGCCGGTGTTACATTTGAGAACTGGTCGGAAACACTTCCGAATTCTGCAGCTCATGTAGACTGGACAGATGCAAGTATCGCAAACGACATGGGCTTACCTGTAAACGGCCAAGAATCACCATGGATGAGCGCACAATTACAATTGGTTTACGATTCAGAACGCATTAGCGAAGAAGATTTACCAAAAAATTACGCAGAACTTTTAGAGTGGGCGAAAGCAAATCCGGGTCGCTTTACATATTTAGCACCTCCTGATTTTATCGGAACACGTTTCATTAAAGGCGCTATGTATGAAATGACAGGCGGCTATGAGCAATATAATGTTGAAGGTATAACTCAAGAAGATTTAGCTGTTAGCATGGAGCCTGTATTTGAGTACTTAAAAGAGCTTGAGCCATATTTATGGCGTGAAGGTTCAACATATCCACAATCCGGTAGCGATTTGGAATCTTTGTTTAACAACAGTGAAGTAGATTTCTCATTCACAATGAACGGTATGGGTATACAAGGCGCTATAGACACAGGCGCAATTCCTCCAACATCTCAAGTTTATTGCTTAGAAACAGCTATTGCTGATACAAACTATGTTGCTACAAGCTATAACTCTTCAAATAAAGCCGGTGCTATGGTTGTTGCTAACATTTTGTTAGACCCTGCAATTCAAGCGAAAAATATTGAGTTAACAGGCGGCGCGCCCGTTGTTGATTTCACAACTTTAAGCGATGAGCAAGCTGCAGCTTTTGATGAAGCAACAGCAACTTTAGGCGAAGGAACTTATGTTTCAGGCGAAGATAAAGCGGCTACACGTGCACCTGAAGTTAGCTCTTACCTAAATCCATTCATTGAAACTTTATGGCAACAAGAAATAGGCCAAGGCTAATAAAGCTTTAAAATAGTATGATATAAACGGGAGGGGTCATCGTCAATGACAACCCCCTCCCGTTTCCTGTAAAAAAAAATATAATTTTTACTCTGCGGAGGAATAAAAATGGTTAGTAATAAAAAAGTATGGCTTATGCTTGCTCCGGCACTATCAATAATAATAGGGCTTTTTGGCGGCGGTTTTCTTTTGGGTTTAATCCAAAGTTTTAACTATATGCCACTTATAGGGCAATATGATTTTAATTTTGATGCTTATATTACATTGCTCTCAGACCCAACATTCTTAGTATCATTAGGATACACATTTTACATTGCTATAGGCTCAACGCTTCTATCTGTTGTGATGGCGCTAATTTTGTCTATGGGAATAAGAAAACCCTTTAAAGGCAAAAACTTTACGCTTTTTACATATCAATTTCCACTGCCAATTCCGCACTTAATAAGCGGTATAGCAATGTTTTTTATGTTCACACAAAGTGGCTTTATTTCAAGGGCTTTAAATGCCATAGGCCTTGTGACAGACCCTGCCGATTTCCCTGAAATTATTTACGGAAGTTCAGCATTAGGCGTTATATTCTCTATGGCATGGAAATTCACACCGTTTGTGGGTGTTGCGCTTTTGGCAATACTGCAAACGTCAGGCACACAGTATGAAGATGCTGCAATAAGCCTTGGCGCTTCACCGTGGAAACGCTTTTGGTATGTGCTTTTCCCAATTATGATTCCCTCAATTTCAACTTCGTCTATTCTTTGTTTTGCGTATGCTTTCTCAAGCTATGAAATTCCGTTTTTGCTCGGTTCTGTTTACCCGAGAACACTTGCAATAACAGCATACGAAAAATATTCAAATATAGATATTTCAGTGCGTCCGCAAGCTATGGCAATGGCTGTAATTATAACAATTGTAGTTATGGTGGTTGTTGTTTTATATCGTAAATTACTTTCAAAATATCGTTATTAAGGGGGCGTGAAAATTGTTAAAAAAACTTAGAAAAATGTCTTTACCGCGTAAATTAACGGTTTTGGCAATTATCCTTGGAACTTTTATTCCGTTTGTGCCTATAATTATTTGGTCGTTCTCTTTCCGTTGGGCTTACCCCAGTTTATTGCCTGATTTCGGGCTTAGGGCTTGGGAATATATATTCACTCAAGGTGAGATTATAGAATCGCTTTTCTTAAGTGTGGGGCTTTCAAGCATAGTTACCGTAGCCTCGCTTGCAGTGGGTTTTCCGGCATCACGTGCATTAGGGCTATACAAGTTTAAAGGCAAAAGCCTTTGTGAAACACTTTTAACTTTGCCTGCAATTGTTCCCGGGCTTGCCGTTATAATGGGCCTACAAGTTATATATATTCAAATTGGCCTTATAAACACATTTTGGGGTGTTGTAATTGCACATTTAATTCCCACAATGCCGTATATGATAATGTATTTAACAAGCACATTTGAAGACTATCAAATTGACTATGAAAATCAAGCACAAACACTCGGGTGCTCTAAATTAAAAGGTATATTCCTTATAACAATACCTATTATTTGGCCCGGTATAGTAGTCGCTGCTCTTTATTCATTCCTCGTATCGTGGACACAATATTTGCTAACAGTAATTGTTGGCGGCCCGGCGGTAAGAACATTGCCCACATTGTTGTTTGCTTTCCTTGGAAGCGGTGACTATCCAATTTCAGCGGCAGTTTCAATTATATTTGTATTACCGGCACTTCTCATGCTTGTATTTTCTTCAAAACACTTATCCGGTAGCAATGCATCACCTAAAGGAGGAGCTTAAAAATGACAGCTTTAGATTTAGTAAATATAGAAAAACAATATCCAGGTAACCCACACCCCAGTGTTAAAAATTTTAATTTACATGTTAACCCCGGTGAAATGGTAGCTTTTTTAGGGCCATCAGGTTGCGGAAAAACCACAACTTTGAAAATGATTGCCGGCCTTGAAGACCCAACAAATGGAGATATTTTATTCAATGGCGAGAGCATTGTAGACACTTTGCCTGAAAAACGTGAAATTTCAATGGTTTTCCAAAAACCTCTTTTATTTCCGCACATGTCAGTTTTCGATAATGTTGCATTTGGGCTTAAAATGCGCAAAGTTCCAAAAGATAAAATAAAAGTGCGTGTTACAAAAATGCTTGAATTAGTGCATCTTGCAGGCTATGAAAAACGCCGTGTAACGCAAATTTCGGGTGGACAAGAGCAACGCATTTCCCTTGCGCGCGGCCTTGTCATCAACCCTCGTCTGCTTTTATTAGACGAGCCACTCTCAGCGCTTGATGCGGCACTTCGCATAGAGATGCGTGAGCTTATTTTATCAATACAAAGAGATTTAGGCGTTACAAGCATATTCGTTACGCATGACCAAGAAGAGGCAGTTATGCTTGCGGATAAAATTGCGCTTATGCTCGACGGCTGCTTGCAACAATACGATGCACCAGAAGCGTTTTACAGCCGCCCGAAAACTAAACGAGTTGCTATATTCTTCGGTTGTAATAACTTCATAAAAGCAACACAAAAAGGCAAAGAAGTTCAGTGTAAATATGGTACATTTACATTAGATCATGTTGAAGATAGAAACGAAGATGTATATATTGTTATTCGCAATGAAGGCTTTGAGATAAAAGACGGGCCTAACAGCATAAACGGCAAAATTAAATCTCGTATATTTATGGGTACAAATGTACGCTATATTGTTGAAATTGATGATGAAAAAAATAGTGAATTCCATGTTTCAGCAGACCCGGCAGCGCAATATAAAGTGGGCGAAAACATAAAATTAAGCCTGATAAAAGAAAGCCTTTGGACAGTGCCGCAAGACGATAATTTATAAAAATTTATTTTACAAATATGCGGTGCAAACAGCGAAACATGTAGTAGCAACCAGCGAAAAATTTGCAATAATTCCTAATAGTAAGCAATCAAAAATACAAACTGAAAAAACAGCTAATGTTTCGCAAAGATAAGGTGAAAGGATATCATAATATGAAAAAATTTATGAACGATAAGTCTAACCTTGTAACAGATATGCTAAAGGGTTATGTAGCTGCCTTTCCTAACAGGGTAAAACTGCAAGGCACAAATGTGCTTTGCCGCAAACAGCCTAAAGAAAACAGCAAAATTCCGGTGCTAATTTCTAACGGAAGCGGACACGAGCCCGCAATGATTGACCTTGTTGGTAAAGGCTTGTTCGATGCCAATATCTGTGGGCATATTTTTACAGCGCCCTCGCCTATAGCTATGATGGAAGGTATAAAAGCAGTGCATAACGGTATGCCTGTTCTACTGCTTGTATCCTCACATTCAGGCGATATATTCAATGCAAAAATGGCATTGGTTTTAGCGAAGGCGGAAGATATAGATGTGCGCATGGTGGTGCTTTGGGACGATGTAGCAAGTGCGCCAAAGGGTAAAGAGAGTGATAGAAGAGGAACAGCAGGTCTGTTTTTTGCCTTTAAAATTGTGTGCGCTGCTGCTGAGGCGGGCATGGGAATAGACGAGCTTATAGCTCTTGCTGAAAAAGTGAGAGACAACACCAGAACATTGAGCGTTGCCGTCAGTGGCGGAACTCATCCTGAAACAGGTTTGCCAATGTCTGTTTTGCCGGACGATGAAATAGAAGTTGGAATGGGTGTGCACGGCGAAAAAGGAAGCGGCAGAATGAAAATGCCCACTTCAAAAGAAATAAGTGCATATTTAGTTGAGAAATTATGTGAGGATAAGCCTTTTGTTAGTGGTGACGATGTTATGGTGCTAATAAATAATGCAGGCGCAACAACAAGAATGGAACTTATGATTTTATTCTATGATATAGAGCGTGAACTGCGTGAAAGAGGCATAAACGTTGTTCGAAATTGGGTTGGCACATATGTTACAACACAAGAATCTGCGGGCTTTGCCTTAGCGCTTTGCAAGGCTGATGAACAAACGGTTGAACTGTTTGACGCACCTGCAGATAGTACGCTTTTTTAAAAAGTTAACTCGGAGGTATGCACACAATGGATAAAATCAAAATAGCGGTTTTAGGAATTGATAACGATGTTTATTATGCAAAAGAATATGATGTTTATAATAATCAAGTCCAAAAATTAGAACAGCTTGCAGCGCAACTTAATTTTGAAGTGCTAAAAAGTGAGCCTGTGAAAACCGAGATGCAAGCAAAAAAAACATTGGAAAGTTTTAAAGCTCAAAATGCAGATTATTTGCTTGTACAACATTCCGGCTTTTCTGTAGGAGAAATTAGCAAGGCGCTTGAGAATTATCCATGTCCAATAGGCGTTTGGGCTGTTGCAGAGCCAACGCAAAACGGCGATATTAAGCTACATAGCTTTGTTTCCATGAACTTATATGCAAGCGTTTCCAAAAGATGCTATAACAATGTTAAATGTAAATGGTTTTACGGTGAAGCAAATAGCGAAATATTCAAAAAACGTTTTGAGGCTACACTTGGAGCATTGCGCGCAATAAAAGCATTAAAAAATGCAAAAATAGGTTTTATAGGCGATGCTGCACCCGGTTTTTACAACCTTGAAACAAACGGTAAGCACTATAGTGATAAATTTGGAATTAAGTTTGTTAAAGGGACGGTTAAAGAGCTTGCGAGTTATGCGAAATCACTTGAGCAAAAGGAGATAGACGAAGCTTGCGATTTGATATTAAGCACTGCATCTGAGTGCTGTGTTGATAGAGAAAGCTTAATTAACGGAGCAAAAGCTTATTTAAGCTTAAAACATTTTTGCGAAATAAATGAAGTTAGTTCCTTGGCAGCAGCTTGTTGGCCTGATTTTCAAGACGAGTTTAACATAGTTCCATGTGTGCCTTTTACAATGCTTGGAACTTTTGATAAAATACCCGTTGCGTGCGAGGGAGACGTAGGCGCCGCAGTAAGCTTATTACTTGCAACTGCTGCAAGCAATAATATTGCAACAGTTATGGACGTGGCAGCCGTAGATGAGGAAGAAAATGCTATATTATTATGGCATTGCGGCATTGGTAGTTGCGATTTAGCACCTAAAAAAGAAGATGTTAAAATTATTTATCATCCGATGATGAATCGCAAAAATGAAAACGCACCTAAATTTGGACTCTCTTACGATTACAACTTTAAACCGCAGGATGTAGTTGTGAGTAGGCTTACTGATGATGGAAAATTAGTTTTCAGTTTCAGTGGTGAATTTATAAAAGCAAAAGATGCCTACGACGGAACACGAGGCTGGGTAGGTAATTTGAAAAAAGATGCAGAAGACGCAAAATTGCTTGATGTTGTAAATACTATGATGCGTGAAGGTGTAGAACATCACTTAGTAGTTAGCGCGGGAATAGGCGAAAGCGCATTCTTAGAATTTGCAGAATTAACAAACACTCCTATAGTAAAAATTATACCGTACAAAGATCATTTGTAAGAAAAGGAAAGTGCCATGAACAACTACAATAATAAAAAAAGTGAACATATTAATAAACTTGTTGATGAAAAAGGCAATTATTTTATCATGGCGATAGATCATCGAGAAGTTTACACAAATTTAATGCTTGAATTTTCAGGGAGTATGCCAAGTTCACAAGAAGTTGTAAATTCAAAAATTCAAATTATTAAAGCGTTTGCAAACAGTGCAAGTGGCTTTTTAATCGACCCTTTATACGGTATACCTAATATAATCGAAAGCGGTGCTATGGGCAATAAAGGCTTTATGGTTGGTGTTGAAGGGGATGACTATAGCACAGCTACTTTTAAAGAAGATTATCTTAATCCAAACATATCTGTGGACAAGATAAATGAATGTGGCGGCAATATGGTGAAGCTGTTCATACTATATAATTCGAATTCTCCAATAGCCGCAAAGCAAGAACAAATGATTGATAAACTTGCAAAAGAGTGCAGTAATGCACAGTTGCCGTTTTTGCTTGAGCCGATTATGTATTTTGAAAATACGCCTACGCAAAAAGAGCGTGAAGAGGAATTTAGGGTAATGTTAAAGCGCCTTAGCAAATACGACATTGATGTTTTCAAACTTGAATTCCCCGGTGATATTAACAATATAAGTGAGCAAGAGAATATAAATGCTTGCCTCATAGCGAAAGAAGAATTAAAGGTGCCATGGATATTGCTTAGCTCAGGTGCTAACAGAGAAGTGTTTTTAAAGCAGTTAAAATGTGCGGTGCAAGGCGGTGCAAGTGGTTTTGCCATAGGCAGAAGCCTTTGGGGCGATTGCGTTGGCAACAATGATTCAACCGCAAGTGAAAAATGGCAAGATATGAAAATGTTTTTTGAAAAAGCTAAGTTAACGGTTGCAGAGAATAAAAAATAATTTTATAAATTTTCAGTATTGTAAATGTGTTCAAACACATTGTAGAGAGGTAAGTTGCAAATGACAGAAATGAATAGTGCACAACCTATGTACAAAGTGATAGCTGCTGATATTATGCAAGGTATTGCAAGAGGCGAAATAAAAAAAGGTAGCCTTATTATGAGCGAAGCTAAAATGCAAGATAAGTATAGCGTAAGCCGTGTTACGGTTAGAAAAGCTTATAAACAGCTTACAGAACAGGGTATTTTAAAAACAGTTCAGGGCAAAGGCACATATGTAACCGATATAGATTCAAACGACTGGACATGGATGAGCCACTTTACAAAAGAAGTTAAAGCGGCAGGGCATATTCCAAGTACACGAATTGTATTTATGAAAACAATTCAGGCAAGTGAAGAGTTAGCACAAAAATTATCAATTGCAGTTGGAACAGAGTGCTACCATTTTAAAAGGTTGCGATGTGTAGATAATCAGCCTATGTGGCTAACAGAAAGTTATGTGCCTTGCGCAATTGCGCCCGGGCTTAATACAAATTATTTTTCTGTATGCGGAGTAACACAATCTCTTTTTAGAGTGCTTGAATTAAATTACAATTTGCATTTTGTAGGAGGAGAGGAACAACAAGAGGGTGCAATAATAAAGGGCGAAGACGCAAAACTTATGGAAATAAACAAGCAAGAGCCTATTATTAGAACATCGTTTTTGGTTTACGGCTACGATGGAAGTGCGATTGTTTTTGAAAAAACAATTTTTAGGCAAGGCCTTAAAAGGAAACATAAATCTTTGCCTATAGGTATTGAAAGCATTAAGCAACAATAAACAGTATTTAAGGAATGGTGAATACAATGAAAATTGCAGTGCATATGTCTATGTTTTGCAAAACATGGCAAGATGATGTTTCACAATATTTTCCAAAACTGAAACAAGCAGGATTTGACGGCGTTGAAATTTCGCTTTTTGGAGCAGAGGAAAATAAATTGAAGCAAGTTTTTAAAAGCGCACAAAGTGAAGGCCTTGAAATTATATGTGGTACCGGAATTGGTGTCCAAACAGATATTAGCAGTGAAGATATGAGTGTGCATCAAAACGGTATTGATTATTTAAAAAGTGCCGTTGACTTAGCTCAATTTGCAGGAGCAAAAAATATAAACGGTGTGTTATATGCGCCGTGGCAAGCCTTTGCCATTGGTGAAAACCGCAATGAGAGATGGCAAAGAAGTGCAAAAGCTTTGCAAGTTGTGTCGGATTATGCAAAAACTGCAAATATAAGCTTAAACTGTGAAGTTTTAAACAGGTTTGAATCTGATTTCATTAATACTTTAGATGAAGCGAGCGAATTTCTAAAGCTAATAGACAAAGATAATGTGAAAATACTGGCAGATACATTCCATATGAATATTGAAGAAAATAGTATTCCTAAGGCACTTGAAGAAAACATTACAAATATTGGTTGTATACATGTTTGTGAAAACCATAGGGGAGTGCCCGGCACAGGTCAAATTAACTGGGAACAAATAACCAAAAAGCTGAAAGAAATAGGATATGACGGTTATTTAGACATGGAGTGTTTTGTAAATGCCGGAACACAGGTAGGCGATGCACTGTTTATGTGGAGAAATTTAGCGCAAAGCCCGTTAGATGAAGCTGTAAAAGGTATGAACTATTTAAGAAATTTATTATAGGAGATTAAGCATGAATAAATTTAAAGCATATATTGATAAACTTGATGAAGTTTTTAAGCGTGAGTGCGATGCACTTTGCGAACTTGATTCGCAAGCAGGTGACGGTGACCATGGGCTTACAATTTCAAGAGGTTTTGATGCCGCAAACAAAGCTGTTAAAGAGATTAGCGATGATGTTTTACCCTCTGAAATTTTTAAAACGGTAGGCTATGCAATGTTAGGCTCAATGGGCGGTGCATCAGGGCCAATATTCAGCTCGTTTTTTATTCAAGCTGCAATAGGCCTTAAAAATGATAAAGAACTTACCGCTGAAAATTTCAGGGAAATTTTAAGGGTGAGTGTGGAACAAGTTAGCGATTTAACTAATACCGTAGCAGGCGAAAAAACGATGTTAGATGCACTTTGTGCCGCAAATGATGCTGTTGAACAAGAAAAAAGCAGTGAGCTTGTAAAAGTGCTTTTGGCAGCAGTGAATGGTGCGCAAAAGGGAAGTGATGCTACAAAAGAAATGGTGGCAACAAAAGGACGAGCACGCTTTTTAGGCGAAATGAGCCGAGGCTTTGTTGATGCTGGAAGTGTTTCAATAGTTTGGATGTTTAAGTGTTTATATGAAACATTTAAATAAAATTAATAAAAATTTTAGTGGTGCTAAAAAATAAACTAAAGGAGAAAGAAATGTATAAAGTAATATTGGACTGTGACAACACAATGGGAGTTAAGCGTAGTGATATTGATGACGGATTGACATTCGGCTATTTAAAAGGTCATCCTGAAGTAGAACTTTTGGGAATTACATGTACATATGCAAATAACCATGAACATGTTGTTTATTACAATACAAAACAAATGTTTGAAGACCTTAATATAACAGACGTGCCTTTTTTCAGAGGAGGTCGTTCACCGGAAGACTATGACTCGGAATCTGTAGATTTCTTAGTGAAAACAGCGAGGGAAAACAAGGGCGAAATAAATGTAATTGCTATAGGCTCACTTTGCAATATAGCAGGTGCTTACACAAAAGACCCGGAGTTTTTCGATAATATCAAGCACTTATACATTATGGGCGGAATAACAGAGCCTTTATACTTAAATGGTGTGTTGCTAAATGAATTAAATTTTACTGTAGATTACAAATCGGCAGCAAAAGTAATATATAATTGCAAAAATATGTCTGTATTGTCTTCTCAATGCACACAAGATGCAGTTTACAGCATGGAAGAAATGGAAAGCTTATTATCTATAGATAACAATTTCATAAAGTACTCAATGCCTATAATTCGCGCATGGATAAAACATATTACACCACAATATGGTAACAGGCCTGTGTTCATAAACTGGGATTTATGTGCTGCGGTATATATGATTCATAAGGATTGGTTCGAGCCAAAAACTGTTAGAGTAGTTAAAAACGAAGATAATATGAAAACAGGGCTTATGCAAATTGATGAAGACGGCTCTTACCCGGATAGTGAAGTGAATTTAGTTGATATTCCAAGTAAAATTCTGCAAATAGATAAAATGAACGAAGAATTTTATGAAATGATATCACACTTGAATTAAAAAGAGAAAGGGTAAAGTTATGGCAAACAGGGTTAAAATTACCGTAATAAAGAAGTCTTTACAAGTTGATTTGATGGAAAAATATAATATGCAACAAGTAAAGCTTTGCGACCAATTTGAAATTGGCGATGAATTTATTTGTGAAAATACAAACCACTTACCCCTTAATTTTTGTGCATGGGCTTTTGCTGATATTGCAAGGGAAATATCCCTTGTGGCATATGATTTAACACGCAAAACAACTAAAGTTTCATGTTGCACCTCAGGTTTTCACAATGTATATTTCTACATTGAACCGGATTAATGATTGAGCGAAATTAATAAGTTATCACTTAAAAGCTAAACGCAAAACAATAATAATATGAGGAGAAGTTAATATGGATAAGAATTTTTTGAAAACGGCATATCATAAAATAAAAATGATACGCATGTTTGAGGATTATGTTGAAAAATCCGCAGCAGAGGGCACAGGTCCATTGATGGGGCTTTTGCACACACATTCAGGCGCAGAGGCGTGGGTTAGCGCTGTTATGCTTAATTTAGAGCCGAAAGACTATGTGCTATCCACTTACAGAAACCATGCTCACAGCATTGCAAGGGGCATAAATATGGGTGAGTTTGTAGCAGAAATAAGCGGAAAAATAACAGGCACTTGCCGTGGAATGGCTGGTAATATGCACGCTGTAGATCAAAACTTAAACATGGTTGCGGGCTTTGGAATTATAGGCGCAGGGCTTCCCAGCGCATGCGGAACTGCGTTAGCATCTAAAATGAACAAAACAGATGAAGTTTCTGCTGTGTTTTTTGGCGACGGTGCAATTCCTCAAGGTGCAACACATGAATCGTTTAATATGGCAGGCGTTAAAAAACTGCCCGTGCTATTCTGCAACGATAACAACCACATAGCAATGAGCACAGACCCAAGCAATAACCTTTGCGACACTACAACCGCAAATTATATGAAAGCTTATAATATCCCGGCTGTAACTGTAGATGGAATGGACTTTTTCGCATCTTACGAGGCAACAAAAAAAGCGGTTGAATATATAAGGCAAGGAAACGGCCCATATTTTATCGAGTTTGATAACGCCAGATACGGTGGCCAATGGGTGGGAGACCCCGTGAATTATAAATCTGCTGAGCAAAAAGAGGCGGAGCTTGCAAAAGACCCCGTTAAACGTTTTGAAAAAGAAGTTGTAGAAAAAGGTCTTTTAAGCGAACAAGAGCTTAAAGAAATTGAAAAGGCAATAGAAAAAGAAATAGAAGAAGCTGTAAAATTCGCAGAAGAATCACCGCTTCCACAAATTAGCGATATGTATGTGAACATATACGCAGACAGTTATTAAGAAAGTAGGGTGAGGATATGAGCAGAAAATTATTGACAAAAGATGCGATAAATGAAGCAATTACAATTGCTATGCAAAAAGATGAAAATGTATTTATAATGGGCGAAGATATATGCGGCGCAGCAGGAAACGATTTTGATGGTTCTGTTGATTCACTTGGTGGAGCATATGGAGTAACACACGGGCTCGCAAGCAAATTTGGGCGCGAAAGAGTTATAGATATGCCAATTTCCGAAACTGCTTTTTTAGGTATGGGTATCGGCGCAGCATTTGCCGGCAAAAGGCCTATTGTAGAAATTATGTATGTTGATTTTATAGGCGTGTGCTACGACCAATTATTTAATCAAGCTGCTAAGCTTTTTTACATGTATGGCGGAAAAAAACCTATCCCACTTGTTCTGCGTATGCCTTGCGGTGCAGGCTATAGGGTAGGCGGTGAGCACTCTCAAATTCTTTACAATATGTTTGCATCAATTCCCGGGCTTAAAGTTGTAACTCCATCTAACGCATACGACGCAAAAGGCTTAATGCTACAAGCTATTAAAGACAACGACCCCGTTGTGTTCTTAGAGCACAAAAAAGCTTACATGCGTGAATGTGAAGTGCCTGAAGGCGAATATTACATACCATTTGGTAAAGCTAAAGTGGTTAAAGAAGGCACAGACGTTACCGTTGTAGCACTACACAGAATGGTGTGGGAAGCGGAAGAAGCGGCGCAAGAGCTTGAAAAAGAGGGCATTTCCGTTGAAATAATTGACCCAAGAACTATTTCTCCTTTAGATATGGATACAATAGTGAAATCTGTTAAAAAAACAGGTAGGGTAATAATTGCAGATGAATCTTATCCAAGATGCGGCATGGCTGCGGATATTTCAGCACAAATAACAGAGCAAGTGTTCGACAGCTTGAAAAAACCCGTACTAAGAGTTATTCCACCGCACACACATATCCCTTTCTCAGCAGAAATTGAGGACGAATGGATACCATCTGCAGGGAAAATTAAAGCTAAAATACTGGAGATTATGAAATAAGTCTTTTAATATTTGCTTATTGGTGAGAGTATTAGATTGAGTTTAATCAATATTTTGCTTTATAGCAATTACGGTGAGAATTAACGCAATAAATTTTAGTATTTTAACAAAAACTAAACAATTAAACTTAAAGGCTTGGTAACTGCTATAAACAGTAGCCAAGCCTTTTGTGTTTTGATTTAATGCTTAGTAAAATGAATTATAATTATAACGTTAATTCAATATTTCTTTTCATTCTTTCATATCGGTTATTTGCATAGTCTTCAAATTCTTTTCCATCATACGGAACTTTTGTTTTTCCCCATAAACTCCAAAGAAAATCTATTTTGATTTTTTGAATGTTAAATTCTACAAACTCTAATTGTGTAGCTTTTTTTTGAAAATAAGTAAACAGGAAAAGGTCATCTTGTTCTTTTGTAAAATCGGTCTCTATTGACACACATGCAAGATCCCACATATAATTGTTCATCCCGGCATATTCCCAATCAATCAAGTACATTTTTTCACCACTTCTAACCCAGTTTTCACAAAGTGGGTCGTTATGGCAAGGAACTAATGTTTCCCCTTTTTCAGCTGGTTTTGAAAACTTGTCTACTATTAGCTTTTTTATATCGTTGTAATCATCAAAAAGCGGAACATTATTTTTTATTATGAAGTCCTCGTATTTTTTTACCATAGATAAATAGTCAAAGCTTACTTTAGTGTCTACATTACAACTGTGAAGTTTTTTAAACACAACAGCTGCTAATTTAATGTTTTCAGGAAGTTTCAAAGTTTCATTGTTCATTGTAACAGCATCTTTAATATATACGCTTACTTTTATTCCTGTATCTTCTTCAAAATATATAATCTCACTGTCTAACCCTAAGTCATAAGCGAGCTTTGCGCTTATTTTTTCATCACTTCTGTTTATTATTTGCTTTGAAATCTCAGTAGGTAACCTAAATACATATTTGCCACAATCTAATGTGACTGAAAAAGTATCATTTGTCATACCTTTAAGCGGTGAAACATTTATAATGCCACTACCGGGAAATAATTTGTTGGAGAGTTGTTTAATAATCTCATTATACATATTACACCTCTATAAAAATTTTTTATATGTATTATCGATAGCTATCAGTTCTTCAATAGTATCAATTTCAGTAATATCCTCAAATTGGCATTCTTTATATCCTATTTTATATTCATTGCAATAATACTTAGTAGGAACATGATCCCAATAACAGTTTTTACCGTGTTCTGTTGAATACAGTTCTTTTAAATGCTTTGTTAATTTTTTGCCATCATCTCTATTCCAGTATGATAAACCGTATAAGCGATGTACGTTTTGACCTTTTATTCTAACATTTTCAATGAAATCTCCGTTAACATCGAAACACCAGTCATCAGTTTCTTCACAAACACTACTTAAATAAAAACTATTGTAGTTATATAGCGAAACTACTTCAGGAGTATTTAAAAATAAATCTGCTTCAAATATATAACTATTAGAAAGGTCTGGAGTTACACATAGAGCTGATGAAATAGTATTTGTGCTATCATACAAAGGATTATCTAAAAATTCAATCATAGGGTACTTTGTCAATAAGGAATCAAATTCATCTTTTAAATAGCCCCTAACCACAATCACTTTTGAAATACCTGCTTTAAGTACTGCATCAATTAAAGTATCGATAATTCTAATTCCGTTAACTTGTATCAACGGTTTTGGGGTAGTATTCGTTACAGGTGCTAACCTGCTACCAAAACCGGCAGCTAAAAAAACAGCTTTTTCAGCTCTATAAGGCAACAAAGCATCTATTCCTTTTTGGGTTATTATATCATCGGTTAGAAAAGCATCTTGTTTAAGTTGGGCAAACACAGTAGATATTTCACTATTGTTATTGATGCTATGGACTTTAATATAGTTAATTAAGCCGTCTTTTCCTTTAGTGTGTAATTCATTCAATATATTGAATTGTATTTGAGTTAATTGCATAATATCTCCAATAATATATTTAGTTTGTTTTATTTTTTTGTTTTTCTATAAGGGTGTTTAAAATATACGCGCCTGCAACTTCAGCTGAATTACCTAAATTGAAAATATTGTTTTGTCGACACTTAATTATTTCATTTTTGTATTTTTCTCCATGCGCTAACATATCATGTATAGTTTCATTTATGTTCACAACATCTTTAAGGTCGACAGCTTTTCCAACAGACTGCCTTAAGGAGAAATCAACAGGTTCTATTCCAAGTTTTTCAAAATCCGGGTTTTGTATTTTCATTGGGGTGTTAATATAAATAGTAGGCTTGCAAGTAGTAAAACTAAATTCATAGCCTATGGCAGACCAATCTGTTATTAAAACATCAGAAGAATATACGGTTGAATTGCTGGAAAAATCGGTTTCTATTTTAAAATTATCGGAAAGGAGGTTCTCGTATTTATTAATTATCGCATTCATTTTTTCTGGGTATAGGCGAACATACTGGGGGTGAGGGCGAATAATTAACTGATAATTGCAATTAATAACAGATTTTATTATATCGTCAAGGCAACTATCCATAATATTATCTCGTTGCCAAGATGGCGCTACAAGTACAACAGGAAGTGTATTTTTAATCTTCTTTGATTCTTCGTATGTCTTAATCATTTCATCAATCAGAATATATCCTGTTTTAATTAAGTTTTTCTTTTTTGTTGTATACATTTGTTCTTGAGCTGACAGTTCATCTACTTGATATTGTCCTACACAAAAAATAGTGTCAAAATGAGCGAGCGCGTTTTTATTATATAAAAGGTTAGGGCTTCCTATTCCGTGTTCGGTAAATATATATTCTATGTCTTTTTTTACATAAGAGCGCTTTATATGATAATTCTCTATATCGGGTGTAGTCATAACCATGACATCACAATCCAATTTCATCATCAAAGTTATTAATCTTGTGTCACCAATATAATATGCTTTAATTTTTTCGTTTTGCTGTGCAACTGTAAACATATCATCATTTGGATCTCTACAAATATAGTGAATAGTAATATTGCTTTTTGACAGAATAAATTCTATTATTCCTTTATAATATTTATAAAACCCATTGTGTTCAGAATAAAATGCGAGTTTTTTATTTTGAACAGAAAAAAACCTTTTGTAATCTTTTTTCTCTTTTTGTGAATTAGGGTCTTTTTTGAAAATACTCTGCTTTTTGCTTGTAAGAGTTTTCAATTTATTTAACTCATCACGACTGTTATTGAGTTCATCATAATCGATAAATTTCTTGGGATTAATAGTATAATTCAAAATGAATAATTGGATAATAGCATAAAGATTACTTATAACCCAATATAATGCAACACCTGTTGGAACAAAAACACCTAAATAAAGCGATAAAGCTATAGATATTCCGGCAGTTGAATATTTTAAAGCACGAGATTGCTCTGATTGTAAAACATTAACTTTGTTTTGTGCAAAACTCAACAAAAATGAAGAAAATCCTGCCAGAATAGGAACAAATAAATACGCACCCATAACCTCAATTGGTGTTTCAGAAAGATTAAAACCAAAAAGATCGGTGTTTATAGAATTAATTTGAGAAATATATGTGTCGATGTTCTCAATTTGTGTTAAAGCTAAATAATCGTTTGTGAAATTGGAATTTTGAATTGTGTTCAATACAACAACTTGTGCAGAGGCAATTTGTGGGTCCATCATAGTTAGTTCTGCTGTTTTATTTATTAAAGCAGCAATAACATCGCTTGGAATATTTAAAATATATGAGAGGGGGTTATAGAGAATTTGAATAACAGCAATTAAAAGTGTAATTTGAATAAAGAGAGGAATTAAATCATACAAAGGACTGTATTTCTCTTTTTTGAACAGTACAGATTGTTCTTCAGCTATACGTTCAGAATTGCCATAGTAATTCAATTTAATTTTATTTATTGATGGCTGCATTTTAATTAATTTAATTGAATTTTTGTGAACCCATACAGCTAATGGTAAAAGTACAA
Source organism: uncultured Bacteroides sp. (assembly GCA_964371975.1). Classification (GTDB taxonomy): domain Bacteria; phylum Bacillota; class Clostridia; order Oscillospirales; family Ruminococcaceae; genus Ruthenibacterium. Next base: position 47,432 of record CAYJPD010000001.1, on the reverse strand, counting down.
TTTTTGTTACTATAGTAAAAGCTAAAATGGTAAGCGCATAGTTATTTAATAAATCATAACAAGCGCCCATTAAATAGCCTAAGGGTAAAAAAAGTATATCCAAGTTAAACTCCTTTAAAAAAATAGATTGTAAATGCATCCCAAAATTTTTTAGGTGAAAATATTTTGAACATAATTTTGCCATTGACATCATCTGTTTCGATGGTGCCTATATTACGACTATCTTTTGAATAACGATAATTATCGCCTAAAATAAAATAGCTTTCAGCAGGAACAATTATAGAGAGTGATTCTTCACTTTGAAATTCTGAGTAGTAAATAAGTTCTTTGTCATCAACATAAACCCGATTATCCTCAATGGTGATTTTATTACCTTGAGTGCCTATAACACGCTTAATTAATGGTGCGTTTAGTGCGTTGTTATGAGATGTTATAATTATATCATTTTTGTTAATTTCAGAGTAGATTTTACTTGTAAAAAGTATATCTCCGCTATGAAATGTAGGCTCCATACTATCGCCTAAAACAAAAGTGATATTAAAAACAAAAACATTTAATATCACTAATATTATCATGAATAAAATTGTAAAATTAAGTTTAGTCTTCTTTTTCATCATAAATAACTATTTCGTCTTCTACCTCTTTTTTTGCGTTTTCATCTATGTTAAGAGTTTTATTAACCTTTTTCTTTATCCTGTGAAAATAAAGTGCAAACCCTGCGCCTAAAGCTATTGCAACACCGGCTACAGCTTGAATTGCATATGTCATAACAGACGGGTCTATGTAGGCAGAGGCAGTTGTAGAAAATAAAAGAGTGATTAGTAATGCTATTGATATGGTTTTTAAATGTTTCATGGGCTTCTCCTTTTAATTGATTATTTCGTAAGTTGTGTTTTGGCTATTGAAGTATATAGAAGGAGACCTTTTTATTGTGCCTCCGTTTTCAACATAAAATGTGAGAGTGTACTCATCGTCCAAAAAGTATTCGGTAGAAATGGTCGCCGAATAACCGCTATGCAAATATTTGTCAGTGTTAAAAAATTCGGCAACGTCGGTTCTTTCCATTTGATTTAATTCAAATTGTGTTATCTCACCATCACCACTCTCAGCGACAAGAGTAATTTTTTGCTCTGAACTGTCAAGATTATCATTAGCAATCCAACCGTAGAAGTTATAAGTGTTTTCGTTTTTAAGAATGCTGTCTATACTAAAAAGTTCGGTTACTCCATCAGACGGAGGTAGTTCAGTGAGAGTGATTGGTGTATTTTCTGTTGCGTCAATTTCAAAAAAGTCTTTACCTTTTTTTTCAAATTGTTGTTTTGTTTTGACAATTCCATAATTTGTTTCATTCTCCCAAACATACATATACAAGTCATATATTCCATCTGGTATAAAAAAAGTGTAGAATATTGCTCGAAACCCCACATCAGAAGTATGAAAATATTCATTTTTATACTCATTGACAACATCTTGCCTTGCATACATATCATCAATTTGCAAGGAATATGTATGCTCATTTGAACTTAAAATCAGTTTCATGTTTCTATCATCGTTAGGATGACTATTTGATGCAAATGCCCAACCATCAAAATAACTTTGCCCATTAAATTGTATTATATCTAAGGAACCTATTGAATAATATACATCAGTAGTTGATGTGTAATTTTCTAAATTATCTTTTTGGAAATGTATTTCTGTTGTGTGAGCCTCAATTAAAACATTTACACTTATTATATAAACCACAAAAAGCATAACACAAACTAAATATATACTCAACTTTTTATCCATAATATGGTTCCTCTAATTCTTCCATATCTGTTCCTAAAACCTCATTTAATAATAATCTTATTGTATTTACGGAAGACTTATCTTCATATGCAGATAAATCTTTTCCATTATAGTAAAACGCATTTAAGATATTACATTTAAGATCCCGATCTGTCGTCAAACTTCTTGCACCATGATCTGACATAACAAGTATTAGAGCAGTGGGATCAAGTTTTATCAAATTTTCTAATTGTTTTGTCATTAATTTTGTTGCATATATATACTGTCCCAAATAGATTTCATCATTTTCCCAGTTATGATAATCATCTACTGATATTCGGTCACCGTTTTCATTCACCAAAAAAGGTTCATGCGGAAATATTATGTGTGCTAAAGTAAAAGTAGATGTTATGGCAATATTTTGTGGATCGCTTACATAATCAATTGCCTTTAATCGCTGCTCCATTTCATCAGAAAAGTTAGGAGTTAAAAAAGGATAAATCAAAAGATTTTTGTTGAACAAATCTGTAAGATTCTCTCCTGACATTGTTGCTGCTTCTGACTTTGTATTTTCTAAAACTGTTTCACGTCCAAAAAAATTATATTCGTCAACTATTTTGATATCATAACCATATGAAGCAACTAAGTCAAAAAGGGCACTTTCTGTATGCCTTATCAATTTTTTATCTATTTCGGAATCACGATGTGAAACGATATAGTCCAAATTGATAAAATTAGTCATTACAGTTGATGTAGAAGGTGCTTCATTGTAGCTATTGTATGAATTTGTAAAGTTGTTTTCTTCGAAAAATTCTTTTAAAGCTACATTGTCATATTTGTAATGTTGTTCCATTTGATTAAAGCTTGCCATTTCATCCCAAACAAGCACATAAATATTTGGCAAGCTACTGTCTGTGGTAATATTTACAGTTGCGTCAGCGTTATTTTCATTGTTTTTCTCTGCCTCAATTTGGAATTTTTGTATAATATCAGGAGTAGCTGAAATAATATTAAAGATAATTAGTCCGGCAACAACCATTGTCAAAACTATAACTACAATATCAGCTATATCCTCTGGGACATATCTCCAAATCAAATAAACGATATGAGCTATAATAAATAATATTATAGGTAAGGTATGCCAATAATAAAGTCTGTTATATATTAGCATAAGTCCAGCTTCAAAAAAGGCGAAATTCAAAGCTATGGCCATAAGAATAACTGCAATGACTGCAGATTTTTTTGGTGTCCTAATAACAAAAAAAGTTGCTAAAAAAACAATAATACCAAAAACAGCTGAAAAAACCGTGGGTGCAACAATTTCAATAAAATTCGCTTCGCTTGAATTGTTTAAATATAAAAATAAAGCAGGGAAAATGGAAAATAGAATAACTGCCAATATTGGCATGGTGTAATTTTTAATAGTCTGTTTCATGTAGTTATCCTCTGAAATTTATTTAGCCAAACTTATTACTGCAATACTGTAATAATAAGAAATAGTAATAATGGTCTTACTAAAGCACTTCATCAGCATTGGTGGAAAGAAAAGTTAGATAACATAAAACAAAAATTATAAGAAAGCTGTATTGTTTTATGTTTTGTAATAGTTATTGTGATAGTACATTAAAAAAATTAATTACATAGTATTTATTGAATAGCTTCAAGACTAAAAGGTGCCATGTCAATACAGCTATAATAAACAAGAGTTACAGCTGTTTATTGAAAATCTATTTCATAGTTGTTTTTTTGAATAATCCCGTAAGGGTTTTCCAAAAAAAAGATTTTTGAGTTAAAGTAATAAAATTGTTTAGCTGTGATGGAGTTGGCTTTACATCCTTAGAAAACTTTAAAGGACCAAATATTGAATCATTTAAATTACGCAAATTTTCTGATGCGCAATTCGCAAATTTATATCCAAATGAAAAAAACAATCTTAGCGGTTGTAATAACTTCCATGTATTTGAGTGCAAAATTTCTTCATAAATATCGTTCAATTCAAGCCATGTGTTCAAATTTTCAACCCTTTGTTTTGTTGGCTCTTCACCGTATAATTCATCAAAGATTTCTGTAGCATTTATAGTAATATTATAATATTTAAACTTTTCTCTGATTAGAGGCAAGTTTTTTTGTAGAGAAATAGCCCTATTGCTTCTGATTTTTTCGTCTGCAGGAACACAGTATAGCGACGTTGCTTTTTCAATTATAGTGCATTTTGTTTGTGCAATATACCTTGTCCAAAGTTCCCAATCCTCATAGCCGTCAATAAAGGTATTATCAAAAACACCATAGTCTTTCGCTAAGCTTTTATGAAATGTTACCGCTTGAATGGGCATGCGGTTATCTGCAACCATACTCAATAAATCAATTTTTTGCGGCATTACATTTCTTGGGTTAATTTGGCTAAAACAAATAGAGCGCCCAACGTGGCTATCAAGTTCAATTGCTACAGAACCGGTAACAAACATTTTGCAATTTTTGTTTTTTTGGATATTGCTTACAACAACTTCAAGGTGATCGGGGTAAAAGAAGTCATCGTCATCAAGTAAATTTATATATTCGCCTTTTGCAATTTCGATGCCTTTATTTGCTGTTAAACATCTTCCCGCACTTTCGTTCATAGCAAAATAAACAATATTTAGCTTATCTGCAAAAGCATCTATAACATATTTTGAGCATGGGTTTTCTCCATCTTCACAAACAACTACTTCAAAATTTTTGTAAGTTTGATTTAATAATGAATTTAAGCATATCTCCAATATTTCAGGGCGCTTAAATGTGCGAACAATAATAGAGATTAAAGGATTGTAGTCGCTTTGTAATTTAGAATTTTCATAAAAAGAACCTGCTCTTGCAAAGCAATAATCAAAACCATTAACATAAAATTCTTCATTTGAATTTTTTGAATATTTATTGTAAAAGCTTCTGAATTCTCTTAAATGCTTTTTAGCATCAGGAAATTTTTCGTTAAATATTTTTTCAACTTCTTTATTGCCTTTGAAATGATTTAACGCATGGTTTTTTATCGTATACCATTGTTTGAATTCTGCTTTGGGAAGATATTTAGCTCTTAAGATGAAATTGCCAATAATGCTACCGGCAGCTTGCATCGGCTTTTCTTCCCCTGCACTTGCATAAGCGTAATGGTTTAAAATTGCTGTAGGAACATATTTGATTTTGCTACCTAATAAACGTATTCTATAGCACAAATCAACATCTTCGGCATACATAAAAATTCGCTTGTCAAAACCACCGGTTTTAACAAACAACTCTCGCTTCAATAATAAGCATGCGCCACTGGCATAATCAACCTCAAGCGTAATAGGGTTGTAAATTTTTGGGTGCTCGTATGGAAATTGCCTCATCTCAAAAGCGTCAAAATCAGGATTATCGACAATTGCTTTTTCTAATTCAATAAAGGCGTTTTCATCTATTTCAGTATCAACATTGCAAAAAAATACAATATCGCTATTTCCGGCGTTAGCTGACATATTACTGCCGCAACCGAAACCTAAATTTTCACCGGACTTGATTATATTAAAACTATTAAACAAACTTTCGTGTTTTTGCTTTAACCGCTCTAAAATTTGTATTGTTTCATCTGTTGAGGCATTATCTGTAAAATATAATGAAATATTTTTGGTGTCATAATTAATATTGCAAAAAGATTTAATACAATTATCAAGCCATTTAGAGGAGTTATAGGTTACAAAACAAATGTCGAATGTCATCAGGTGCTCCTTATATGTTGAATAGTCAGTACTAATTATTTTACCATTTTTTGTACATATTTGTCAATATGTACAAACCGCAGAATATTGACACAGAAGACTTCAAACTATAATTGTTTTAAACGGTTTTACAGAAATGTCAAGCTTGACATAGCAACTCAATATGCTATAATTATATCTAATTGTATAATCTATTATTAATGGTATGAAAAACATTTTGTTTTACATGTATCTATGGCTTTAAGCAATCTGTTCACTTACTTGCATATCCCAAAAAAAAGGCAAATGATTTTATGGTGTTTTTGTGAATGCTAATTGTATTTAAAGAATTGAAAAAACAGAATGAAAAAAATAATGATGCGTTTTTATAATTGAGCTAAAAGGGAGAAGAGAATGATAGAAAAAGTAGGAAAAGTTACATTAGATTTAAGTTTATATTCAGGTAAGGATTATTACTCTGATGGTGATGTTGAAGATAAAATTCTTGAGATAGTAAAAAATCATGATGAATCAGAATATAATAGTTTGATTTTGAGTGAAAACGATTGGGCTGTTTTATACCATTTGTCTGAAATAAGGTCTAATATACTTAGCTGGTTGCCTATAAATAAAAATGAAAGAGTACTGGAAATTGGTTCGGGATGTGGCGCTGTTACTGGTGCGTTAGCAGACCTTGCAAAAGAAGTTACTTGTGTTGAGCTATCTTTACGCAGAAATTTAATAAATGCACACAGAAACAAACAACGAGATAATATTATTTTGAAAGTCGGTAATTTTCAGGATATTTATCAAACATTAGATGATACATTTGATTATGTTACTTTAATTGGCGTTTTAGAATATTCCAAAGCTTATATAAATAATTCTGATACGCCTTTTTTTGAAATGTTGAAGATGGCTAAGAAAAAATTGTCCCCAAACGGAAAATTAGTTATAGCTATTGAAAATAAGTTTGGGTTGAAATATTGGGCAGGGTGTAAAGAAGATCACTCAGGGCATTATTTTACAGGTATTGAAGGCTACGACAACAGGAGCACCGGAGCGCAAACTTTTTCGAAAAACGAACTCGAAAAATTGTTTGAAAGTGTGGGGTTTTCTGATTATAAATTCTATTATCCCTACCCGGATTATAAAATGCCAATGTCAATTTACAGTGATGAATTTTTGCCTAAAGTCGGTGAGCTATCCAATAACAACAGAAATTTCGATAATTTAAGATTATCTTTATTTAATGAAGCAAAAGCGTTTGATGAGATTATTAAAGACGGAATGTTTCCGTATTTTTCGAACTCGTTTTTAACTGTTGTATCAAATTAATTGATAAGTTATAAATTTTAATTAAAGGTGTAAAAATGAAAAAAGTACTATATGCGAAATACGCAAATACAAGATTACCAAAATTTAAAATATGCACAAAATATATTATAGAAAATAACAAAAAAACATTTGTGAAATCAGCACTGTGCGAACAAGCAATACCACATGTTAAAAGCATATATTCGAACTACAACAAGCTCTTAGAGCTTTATAAAGAATCTGATATTATACCGGTACCATGCCGTTTTGATGCAGATATTAATGAGATAGAATTTGATTTTATTAGTGGAAAAACATTAGATGAGATAATGTTTGATAACATTATTGCTAATAAAGCTGATTTGATAAATGAACAATTGATTAAATATTATAATTTAATTAATAATGCAGCTGCAAAAAAAGAGTTTGTGCCAAGTGAAAAATTCAAGACTGTCTTTGGGGATTTTAAGTTTCAAAGGTCTTTAGAATCTTATGAGTTTTGCAACCTTGATATTAACCCGGATAACATTATTATCAATGAAGATGGCAAAACTCTTTTGATTGACTATGAATGGTGTTTTGATTTTGACGTACCAATTAAGTACACGATTTATAGATCAATTAATAATTTTTTAGAAATTCATAACTTGCCGAAAACAGATATTTTTAATATTATTGATATAGATAGTTGCGAGCAAAAAATATTTGATGAAATGGAAAATAATTTTTTGCAATATGTGCTTGGAAATGAAATTACTAAAAATGCTACATTTAATGCATCTATGTTAAAGCAAAAATTTAATGTGTTAAAACATTGCGATAACCCTGAGTTATTACAGCCGCATGAGAGCAATTTGTTCTACGATTTGGGTGAAGGATATAGTGAATTAAACAAAATTACTGCAAGGAATGTAGAAATTGCTAAAGGCGAGTACAAAGTTATATTCAATTTACCTGCAAATGAAGATGTTTTGAATTTTAGGTTTGACCCTATTGAAAATATAGCATCGAAAATCAAAATAATCTCAGCAAAGGTAGATGAGTTTCAAGTGAAGTTGTTACCGACGAATGAAACGAGTATAGTTGATGATTGGGTAGTTTTCGAACATATTGATCCTATTTTTGTTTTTAAGCTTGAAGAGTTGAATGTTAAAAAGTTTAAAGTTGTTATTATAATTTATAAAATTGAGTTTTTAAATTTGCAAGAAATTACCATAAAGTTACATAACAACTCAATTGGTACACATAAAAAGCAAGAAGAACTTGAAAAGAATATAATAATTTTGGAAGATAAGCATAAAGTTTTGGAGAAGGCTCATAATGAAGTAGTGAATTCATTTTTTTGGAAAGCTACATGGCCGTTAAGAAGATTTTTTGCTATATTTAAGCGATAGCACTATAGATTAAAAAATAATAGCAAGCCTACAAAATACGCTTTATTTGCGTGTTTTGTAGGCTTGCTATTATTAATAGTTGAGATTTTACATTTTGCAAGAAGCTTTGTGTAATTAGGATTGTAAAAAACATATGTTATTGTTTTTACAATTTTGATGTAGATATTTGTGCTTATTCAAAATCATAGGGGAGAGGTAATATTTACATAACTTCATATATTGCGCTTAAAGTTGTTAAAGCAACTAAATCAATAACGTTCATACTATTTAAACTGTTAATTAATGTTCCACTTGAAAGCGGTACCACTATGTATTTACAAGATACAGCTTTTGCTGCATCACCTAATAAGTCCTCATCTAATGGAGCTTGCGTTGTATATAGCATATTATATAATATTGTTGCATTTTCATTATGATTTTCATAAGGTGTGTTTCGAACATTACCGTTGGTTAAAAATTCTCGTCCATATACCAGTGTTATATCAGATGTATATTGCCTTATTTCAATTGCTGTATCAGGGTCAACCAAAACATGCTCATCCCGTGTTATAGCAAGTTCTAAAATTGTATCTGCAACGGCTATTGTTTCGTTAGATATTTTAAACAAATTCTCAGATGAGCTATACATTGAGGGGGATTGTTGTAAAATTAAAGTTCCTGATAGAATAAAGACCATGCACAACGCAAATGAAGCAATAATCTTTTTTGTTCTTTTTGGTATATTCGTAATGATTACGGTAGCGACAATCGAAATAATAAAAACATCAAATAGCAACCAGTAAGTTCTCCAATATGCTGTTTTTCCTAAAAATATTTGAACAATATTGAAAATTATAGGGTTAACAATAAACATTATAATAATAAAAGTTGCTGTGTATAAAAAACTGTTTTTTAAAAAAGTGTCTTTATATAAAAAAATAAATATAAGCGATACAAAAAATAAAATGACAACATGACCGCTTCCAACATAATTGTGATATAATTTTATTAAATAATCAATACTATCTTGCATAGTCATCATGATAATCACCCAAAACTAAAGAATAATATAAATGCCGAAAATTAAAAAATTTGTTGAAGTGCAAATAGCTGTAAGTGCTATTGTTTTTAAGTTTTTTCGCAAAATGAAAAAGATTATGGCATAGCTCCATAATAAAATTAATGTTAAGTATACACCCATTGATGAAACAGCACATGCGGCAAAGTTGATTATAAATAGTCTTAACCAATCTAAGGTTGAAGCAGTATTCTTAATAACATTTAATAGATGATAAAGTAATAATGGGATAATAATAGACACTAAAACAGCTTTACCTTGCCATATTCGTAGTAGTAAAAATGAAGAAGAAGTGTAAACTGAATGTCCGCCAAATATATTTAATATTGATAAAAAAAACAAAAAGTAGCCGGTTTTTACTTTATCGCAATCAAAAAGCTTATTGGCGATAAGGGCATATACTACATAAGCAAGTATTGTAAATACAAATGGAATAACCGTATGAAAAATTATTGTTGGATGTATGCTAACAAATTTTGAAATTGCTGCTACAAAATGATTATAGGAAGACAGTGCATACCTTGCATTCAATGATATAGCTTCAAAACCGTTGTATGGATTAAATAAATTCATCTTGCCTGTAGATAATGTTTCAAGTGCCAAAGAAATATAGTAAGCATCGTCGGCATCTGTATGCGTATGCACAGTTACATAATAAACTTGATATATTATAAGAATAATAGCTAAAATTGAAATAAACGGAATACGATTAAAACTGAAAAAAAACTCTTTTACTATATTATAAAAGAGTGCGCGATTATAGATGCAAGATACAATACATAGACCAATAATCACAAACACCCAAACGTAAAAAACTGGTGTGAAATTGCGAGTTGTTAAAATAGTAGGTACTGCAAATAATTGAAATAATGAAATTATGCTAATTATTCCCATAGTCCATGCTACAAATAAACCCTGCTCACTGCGTTTTGTTTTTGAGGGTAAGTGATTGCTTGTTTTAGTATTGAAAGTAGTTGGCATGTATTCCTTGCGATTTAAAAAAAAAGTGCCTATTAATAGTGGAATCAATATTAATATGGTACCCAATAATAAAATTTCCATTAAGTTCTCCAACAAATATCAAAACAGTTTATTCGTCTATTGCCGTAACATTATCAACACCTTGTGTGCTATCAGGTAGAATTAGAACTTTTGCGGTCATAAGCAAAATTTTAAAGTCCATCATTAATGAAATGTTCTCAATATAATACAAGTCCATCAATAACTTATCGTTGGGAGTAGTGTTATACTTACCATTTACTTGGGAATAACCTGTTAAGCCGGCCTTAACTCTTAAACGATAACGAAATTGTGGGAAAGTTTTTTCATATTGATCTGCTATCTCGGGACGCTCTGGGCGAGGCCCCACCAAAGTAATATCGCCTTTTAAAACATTAATTAGCTGCGGTAGTTCATCAAATCTTGTTCTACGTAGAAACTTACCTATTGGTGTAATTCTAGCATCTTTCTTGTTTGAGAGCCTTGCAATTCCGTCCGCTTCTGCTTCCATTATCATACTTCTAAATTTGTACAAATAAAATCTCTTTGCGTTTTTAGTCAAACGCTCTTGTTTGAAAATTACACTTCCGTTGTCTTGTGCTTTTATTAAAATTGCAGAAATTAGAAATAAAGGAGATGTAAGTATTAATAAAATAATCGATACAATAATATCTACTATTCGCTTTATCAAAAGAATACTTCCGTTAACACCAGAATTTTTACAAAGCAACATAGGTGAATCCATCATGTTTTTATATTCTGCGGCATTAACCATAATGTTTTTTGGTCGTGGGTAAAAATACAAATCCTTTTCATTCTCGTAGCACGCGCTGAGCATAATATCTGTTAACTCAGAATTGCCTTGAGCCAAGGCTACAGCATCGTAATCCGCAAATAATTCAGGCAAATTAAGTTTTGTTACTGCCTGTGTGCTATCTATAACAATGTGCTTTACCATTGCATATTTTTTATGGTGCAATGCCATTTTAGCAATGACATCATTAGTTGCATTTTTCAAAGTGAACACTACAATTTTTTTAGGTGGATATATTATGAAAAAAACTTTGTTGCCAAAATAAATGAAAAAAGTAATGGTGAATAGCTGAACAATACTCAAAAACAATAGATTTATAGGGTTAATTAATTCAAAGCTTAATAAAGCAATTTGCGCATATGAGAAAATATTTACTAAACCTATAGCTACACTATGTGAATAAATAAGGTCAATTACGCGCAAAACACCAATTTTATAACCTTGTAAAAATGTGGTAAAAATAAAAAGTAAAAAAGCATAAACCGCAATTATTAAATAATCCCCACGTCTGTAAAAAGGGTTAGTTATGTTATCGTTATAGAAAAAAAACCACATGATGGAATATAATGCCGTTAAAACAATAAGAGAAATAAATTCCCAAAGCAAAATATAAAGCCATTTAGTTTTTTTTTGTTTGTTCATAATCTCTTTTGCTCCGTGTTATTTTAAGTGAAAATACAAGTAATTGTAAAAAATTATAACATGCAATTTAACTTGTTGTCAAATATTTTGTGAAGTGTATTTTTAGGATTTATACGGTATAGTTATGTCTTAACAAAAAGAAATATATGTAGTATTCCTTTGTTGACCTGATTTGTATTATATGGTAAAATATATAAGCATATAAAACAATAACAACAGGAGATTAAATGCAGTTTATAGATTTAAAAACGCAATATCAGAGCGTAAAAAATGAAATTGATAATGCGATTAAAATGGTCGTAGATAACGGGCAATACATAATGGGTAAGCAAGTTAGTGAGCTTGAACAGCAGTTGGCAGAATTTGTAGGTGTAAAACACTGCATAACATGTGCCAACGGAACAGACGCACTGCAAATGGCGTTTATGTATTACAATATAGGTAAGGGAGATGCAGTTTTTTGCCCCGACATAACTTTTATAGCAAGTGTTGAACCGGCGTGTATGTTAGGTGCAACGCCTGTTTTTTGTGATATAGATAAGCACACATATAATTTATGCCCGAAGTCACTTGAAAATAGAATAATTGAAGTGAAAGAAAAAGGTTTGCATATTCCAAGTTAATTACAATGATATAATGCAAATTTTCGAAAAATATAATTTAAGGATTATTATAGGACAACAACCCTTTCGATGGACCCTTGTTTGAAGAGGTAAGAGCAAAATGTTATTATTGATGCTTTTTTGAAGGATAAAATATGAAAAATAATTAGAGATCTAAAGTGAAATTTTTGAATGCAAAAAATATTTAACTGGAGAAACAAATGAGAAAATTCTGGTATTTTCATACGGCGGCGAGCACGCCAAGCGGGGGAGCTTTGACACGTCCCTACGATTTCTGCAAACAACTTAATAAAAAAGGCTTTGAAACAAAAATTTTCACTTCTGCCTATAATCATTATACTTGGGAAAATATAGAAACACCTAATGGCAAGTTTGTTGAAAAAAACGAAGAAGGTGTGGATTTTATTTATGTTCGCATAATTAAATATGCAAGTAATGGAGTAAAGCGAGTATTAAGCATGTTTTCGTATATGTTTAATGTGATTTCTGTTGCGAAAAAATATGCTAAGCAAAATGGGAAACCGGATATTATTTTGGCAAGTAGTCCTCATCCTCTTTCAATGATTGCAGGGCTTAATGTTGCGAAAAAATTAAAAATTCCTTGTATACTTGAAGTTAGAGATCTTTGGCCTGAAAGTATCGTTGCATATTCAAAACGTTTTTCAAAAAATCATCCTCTGATAAAATTGTTGTATACAGGTGAAAAATGGTTGTATAAAAAAGCTGATGCAGTGATTTTTACTATGCCGGGTGGAATTGATTATATAAAAGATAAAAATTGGGATAATGAAATAGATTTAGCGAAAGTTTTTAATGTGAATAATGGTGTTGATTTGCAAGAATTTGATTATAATAGTATGAACTATTTTTGTAACGATATTGATTTGGACGGAGATTTTTTTAAAGTTGTTTATGTAGGCAGTATTAGAAGAGTAAATAATCTGGGAATGTTATTAGACGCAGCAAAACTAATTAATATTTCATGCATTAAAATTCTTGTTTGGGGTGAAGGAAATGAGAGTAACAAGTTAAAAAAACGTGTTGTTAGTGAAAATATTAATAATGTCGTTTTTAAAGGAAGGGTTGAAAAAAAATACATTCCTAATATATTGTCAAAGTCTGACTTAAATATTTTACATTATGAAAACAATGATATATACATATATGGAACAAGCCAAAATAAATTTTTTGATTATTTGGCATCAGGGAAACCAATTTTAAGCACAATTAACACAAACTATGATGACATTAACAAACATAAAATAGGAAGAACTATTGATAATCAGAATGCAAATGAAATTGCAGATGCAATAATTAAAATGTATAATATGGATAAGAAAATGCGTGAATTAATGTGTGCTAATGCAAGAAAAACAGCTGTGTATTACGATATAGATTTTCTATCGGGCAAATTAATAAAAGTTATAAATAATTTATTGGAGAAGTAATTGCAAACATTATGTATTAACACATTCGTGTGTTTTGAAATAATTTAAAAATAATTATTATGAACATTTTAAAGGGGAATTTATTAATGAATTTAACTGTAGTGGGTGCAGGATATGTAGGACTTTCTAATGCAATATTACTTTCATTAAAACACAAAGTGACACTTGTGGATATTGTAGAAGAAAAAGTTTCATTAATAAATAACAAACAGTCGCCAATATCTGATAAATATATTGAAGATTATCTCAAAAGCAAGCAACTAAATTTGACGGCAACAATGGATAAAGCTGAAGCATTTAAAAATGCTGATTATGTTATAATTTGCACTCCAACAGATTATAACGATGTGACAAAATTTTTAAATACAGATTCAGTAGATGAAACTATAGATTTAGTGCTGAGAGTTAATCCTCTCGCAACAATAATTATAAGGTCAACTATTCCTATAGGATATGTTGATAAGGCAAGAAAATGCTTTAAAAAAGAGGATATTTTTTTCTCGCCTGAATTTTTAAGAGAAGGTAACGCTTTAAAGGATAACCTGTACCCTTCCAGAATAGTGATAGGCGGAAATTGCGAAAGAGCAAAAAAATTTGCGCAAATACTGTCAGAATGTGCAATTTCACCTGATATACCGTTGGTCTTTACAAATACTATAGAAGCTGAGTCTATTAAGTTGTTTGCAAATACTTATCTTGCTATGCGGGTGGCTTTTTTTAATGAACTTGACACTTATGCAGAGTTAAAAGATCTTAATACAAAACAGATTATTGAAGGAATATGTTTAGACCCTAGAATAGGCCATAATTATAATAACCCGTCTTTTGGTTATGGTGGGTATTGTTTGCCTAAGGACACTAAACAATTGAAGTCAAATTTTGCAAATATTCCAAATGATATTATCACGGCTATAGTAGCAGCAAATGAAACCAGAAAAAACCACTTAGTTAATCAAATTAAAAACAAAAATGCAGGCGTGGTTGGTGTTTATAGGTTGATTGCAAAAAGTGAAACTGACAATTTCAGACAATCTTCAATTTTAGGAATAATCAAAAGCTTATCAATATCGGAAGTCTCATTAGTTATTTATGAGCCAAGCCTAAATGTTGATAGTTTTATGGGTGTTGATGTTATCAAGAATTTTGATGATTTTAAAAAAACAAGTGATTTGATAATAGCAAATAGGGTTTCCTCAGATTTAAAAGATGTTGAGTATAAGGTTTACTCAAGAGATATATTCTCACGTGATTAATGAGGTGTAAAATGCAATTTATCGATTTAAAAGCACAGTATAGTGTTCATAAAAAAGAAATTGATACAACGATTAGCCAAGTCCTTGAACATGGCCAATATATAATGGGTAAAGAGGTTTCTGAATTTGAAAATATGATGTCTGAGTTTATTGGTGTAAAGCACTGCATTTCTTGTGCCAATGGAACAGATGCACTGCAATTGGTTTTTATGGCTAATGATATAGGCCGTGGTGATGCGGTGTTTGCACCTAATATTACATTTATTGCAAGCATTGAACCTGCTTGTATGTTAGGAGCTACACCTGTTTTTTGTGATATAGAAAATGATACTTATAATATCTGTGCAGAATCATTGGAAAAACAAATAAAAAATGTTTTGTCGTTGGGTAAGCATACACCAAAAGCTGTTGTTGCTGTTGATTTTCTCGGAAACCCATGTAATTATGATAAAATTCAAGATGTTTGCAATAAATATAATTTGTTACTAATTGAAGATGCGGCACAAAGTATTGGTGCTTCATACAAAGGTGTTAAATGTGGAAATTTTGGAAATGTTTCTACAACTTCATTTTTTCCAGCAAAGCCATTAGGTTGCTACGGAGATGGAGGTGCAGTATTTACAAATGACGACAACCTGGCACAGAAATTTCGATCTTTGAAAGTTCACGGTAAAGGAACATCAAAATACGATAATATTAGAATTGGAGTTAACTCTCGATTGGATACCATTCAAGCTGCTATTTTAAAAGTGAAACTTAAAGCGCTTCAAAACTATGAATTGGAAAACAGACAACAAATTGCAATGCGATACAACGATGCTTTTAAAAATAAACTCATTACTCCATTTGTTTTGGATGGCGGTATATCTGTGTATGCCCAATATGCTTTACTTGCGGATAGCAGATCACAGCGAGATTATATACTGAAACATTTAAGCAATAAAAATATTCCTAATATGATTTATTATCCAACTCCTCAACACCTTTTAAAAGTTTTTGAAGGTAATATATATTTAGAAGAAAGTTTTGAAGCATCAACAAACTATTGCAGTAGAACATTTAGTTTGCCATTTCATCCATACTTAAGTGAAGAAGATCAACAATATATTATTAAAACTGTATTGGAGGTTATATGAACAATTATTTTGTGCACAAAAGTAGTTATGTAGATGATGGGTGTGAAATAGGAGATTATACAAAAATATGGCATTTTAGTCATATAATGTCTGGTTGCATAATAGGAAAAAATTGTAACATAGGTCAAAATGTTTTAGTTTCTCCGACAGTAAAGATTGGTAATGGAGTGAAAATACAAAATAATGTTTCACTTTATGGTGGGGTAATTATAGAAGATGGGGTTTTTTTAGGACCGTCTTGTGTATTTACTAACGTTATAAATCCGAGGGCATTTATAGAGAGAAAAGATGAATTTAAAAATACCATAATCAAAAAAGGTGCCAGTATCGGTGCAAATGCTACAATAGTTTGTGGTAATACAGTTGGCTCATTTGCTATAGTTGGAGCAGGTGCGGTGGTTACAAAAAATGTTCCGGATTATTCTGTTGTGGTGGGCAACCCATCAAGAATAATCGGCTATGTGTGCGAATGTGGGAATAAAATTATGTTTAATGACAATAAAGCACAATGTGCTTATTGTGAAAAAGAATATGTTTTTGTGCTTAATGAAGTCACTCATAAGAAAAAATAGATTAGCAAGAGGATTAAAAAGTGAAAGTTTGTCATTTAACATCTGCTCATAAAAGCCAAGATGTAAGAATATTATTTTTAAAATGCAAAAGTAGCAAATCGAATGGAAGTTAACGGAAGAAAAGCAATTGAGGAAAAATTTAATTTGGATAATAAAATAATAAATTTATATAAGGGGATTTCATCAAATGAAATACGCACTAATAGGATGCGGTAGAATAGCAACAAACCATATGAAAGCGTGCATTGATAACAATGTACAGATTGTTGCTGTATGTGATATAGTAAAAGAGAATATACATGCTCTTTTGTCAAAGCACAATCTGCAAAATGATGAATCAATAAAACGTTATGTAGATTATAAAGAAATGATAAAAGAAAATGAGTTTGATTTTATTTCTATCGCTACCGAGAGCGGAAATCATGCTGAAATTGCACTGTATTGTATAGATAATGGTATTAACATTATAATTGAAAAACCTATGGCAATGAGCATTGAAGATTGCGATAAAATTATTGAGTTATCAGAAGAAAAGGGCGTGAAAGTGTGTGCATGCCATCAAAATAGGTTTAATATATCTGTGCAAAAATTGCGTAAAAAAATAGAAGATGGTAGCTTTGGCAAAATATCGCACGCTACGGTTCATGTGCGCTGGAATAGAGGCAAAGATTATTACACTCAGGCACCATGGCGCGGCACGTGGGAGCAAGACGGCGGAGCACTTATGAATCAGTGTATACACGGCATAGATTTGCTTCGCTGGATGATGGGCGATGAAGTGACAGAAGTATACGGTAAAACTAAACAAGTTTTTCACGATTATTTAGAGTGCGAAGATTTAGGGGCCGCAATTGTTAATTTTGCAAATGGTGCAACGGGAATAATTGAGGGAACCACAAATGTATACCCACAAAATTTAGAGGGAACACTTTACATATTCGGAGAAAAAGGAACAGTAAAACTTGGCGGAAAAAGTATGAATACTATAGATGTATGGGACTTTGAAAGCCAAGATGAAAATAATGCAGGGTTTGATGAAAAAACAGAAAATGTTTATGGGAATGGGCATACCTCTGTTTGGGAAGATTTTATAAATGCTATTAAAACAGATGAAAAGCCTTATATTGATGCATATGCCGGCAAAAGAGCGGTTGAGATGATATTGGCTATTTATAAATCAAGCTTTGATAAAAAAGCTGTTGAGCTGCCGCTTGGAAATGTTAAATGCACAGATTTTATAATGAGTATTAAAGACTAAAATAATTTATGAATGTTTTGTTAGAATGTGAATAACATTAGAAAGAATTAGTTTTAGCATTATTGAAAAGGTTTTTTGAAAATTATAGTGGTGTAGTATATTTTATATTATTGTGCGCAATAAATGAACTGTTTTGTCAGATAGGAAATGCTATGATTAATAAATTTTTGGTAATTGAAGATAAATATGATTTGTTTTATGAAAAAATAAATGATTTTTATTTTTGGCATTATATTAGGTTTGGAGTATATAGAGAAATTGAGAGACAATTAAACTATATTGATACTATACTTCCCATTAGTTACAAACAAAAAGCTGGCTTAATGGCAAATAAGTTAATAACAAGTTCACTTGGAAATTATAAAAACAGAAGAGATGTATTTATTACATGTAAAATTGATCACAAAACTTCTCAAGGAAAATATAGTAACGTTTATTTAGAACCAATTTTGAAATCATTAAAAAAAACGTTTGTTGTTTTTGAATTAAGACCTACTGATTTTAGGAAAAATGATTACGAAATAAGTAATGTTTATAACGGTTTGGAGCTTTATGTTTACAGTGAAATTTATAAAACTGTTGTAAAGAAGCCTAAGGTGTTTGATGCTTTTTCTAAAGAATTTGAAAGCGCAATTAATGAAATAAATGAAAAGTATTCATGTAATATTACTCATAATATGATTAGCACCCTAATTTATAAATGCTATATAAGACGCAAATTTAGTGAAAAGTATTTTAAAAAAGTGTTTGAAACAATTAAACCAAAAGTAATATTAGAAATTTGTAGTTATACTTTAGACAATATGATTATTAATGAGGTGGCTAAAGAACTGAAAATTCCTACCATAGAACTTCAACATGGTATAATGGGAGAAGGACACATTGCTTACAATTTTTTGAAAAAGCAAAACTTACCTGCCTTGCCAGATTATATATTTACATATTCAGACTTTTGGAACAATACCACCAAATTTCCGATATCGGATGAAAATGTTATTGCTACAGGATTTCCACATCTGGAAAAATTAGTGAAAGAAGGCAATGGTACAAAAAGAGAAAAAATTAGTATTGAACACAAAGTAAGTATACTTTTTATATCTCAATGGACTATAGCAAAAAGGCTGAGCGAGTTTGCGGTAGATTTCTATGACTATCTAATTGAAAACTACGAAGGTGAGTTTAAGATAACCTATAAAATGCACCCCGGTGATAATATAGAGAATATGCAATGTTTTGAAAAGTTAAGTAAATATAGAGATAAAATAGAAATAGTAAGCCATAGTGAAAAAACCTTGTATGATTGCTTTTTGGAAGCGGATGTTCAGATTGGTGCTTATTCTACCGGAATTTATGAAGGACTTGCTTTTGGTCTAAAAACATATTTAGTTAAAGTAGAAGGTAGCGAAAGAATGCAAACTTTAGTTGATAAGGGCTTTGCTAAGTATGTTGAATATCCTCAAGATGTGAATCTTAACGATAATGCGGCTTCAAATAGTGAAAATGGTGATTTCTGGAAAGAAAACGCGCTCGATAATATTATCAAAAACATAAATGCTATTATGAAAGAGGGATGATATTGGCAAAAACACTTAATGTAATAATACGAGTTAGATCTATTTTGTTAAAATAGTTTTACGCAAGACGAATTTTTATTGAAAATTTAAACTTGTATAGAAATATAAATTGTTGTAATATATTGTATATGGCGTAATTTTTTAATTATTAGCAAATAAGGAATGTATATGAAAAAACCTTCTTCAAACTATCTACCAACTTTATCGGGATTAGTTATATCCTTTGTATTCTTTTGTTTTATTTGCTTTAGTTTGTTTAACTATGGCTCAATTTTTGATGTGAATATCATTGCTATTAGTTTTGCTATAACAACAGTTTGGGCTGTAGCTTTTTTAATTTCAATTTATAAAACGGCAATAAATTTTTCTTCAATAATAATTTCTCTTTTTCTTTTAATAATATTTTCCGTATACCTACTGTATGCAATTTGGTTTGGTAACTATCTAACATTAGACATATATACTATTATAAGTAATGGTGCCATACATATTGATACTTTTTTTCATGCCACTATGGCCAGGACTTTTTTGGAATATGGCTCTCCGCAAATACTTGCGAGTGGTGTGACGCCGCTGTATTATCACACAGGAAGCCATTTTGTTTTGGGTTTGATATCTTTAATCACTGATATCAATATCGTTTTTGTATACAACTATCTGTTTCCGATTATGTTCATACCATTATTTTCTTTTTTGATTTTCAAAGCTTCAATAGCTGTAAAGTCTGTATTAAACAGTTCATCAAGAATTATACGTAATTTTGATTTATTTGCAATTGTTATCTATTTTGTACCATTTTTAAGCATTAACACATATTCAGAATCTGGTGTTTTCATAAGAAATTACTTCAGAAGTGAATCTTTTTTAGTAGCAAATTCACTTTTGCTGATAGTTATTATTATTCAGTTCAAGCTATTTGAAAAGAATTATATTAATAAAACTTGTAAAGCCGTTTGGTGCTTGCTGTGTGTTCCTTTATTTATTTTTGTTATTGCGTTTACTAAAATTTCTGTAGGCGCAATATTAGTAACGGGTATTGCCTACTATGTGTTTAGAAAGCACACATTTAGTTTGAAACATTGGCTGCTAAACATATGGTACGCGTTTTCATTCATTTTGTTTTATTTATATTATAATGGTTTTTTTGATAATGCAGATGAGCCTATGCAAGTAAGTTCTACTAAATTTGAGTTATTTTCATTTGCTAAAGAGCGCATACAACCCGGCAATGAGCTTTTTCATGTTTTATTTTTATCTGGCTTTGCATTAATTATTTGTGCATATAAATTACAAGATATATCAAGTATTAAGAAGTTTATAATTGAGAGAAAATATGTCATGGAAGAAGCTTTGCTTGTTATTACAATTGTTGCGTTTTTGCCGGGTACATTTTTATATATTGCCGGTGGTAGCGCAGGGTATTTTCTTTTAGTTCCGGGTGTTGTGGGGTTAGTGTTTTTTATTGCAAATGATTTGCCAAAAAAAATACACGATTTTTGCTTGAGAACTGCGACTATAAGAATAGTATCAAAAGTTGTAATAGTACTTCTTTTAATTTCATTTATCTCAAATTCTTATATTAGAAACACATTTAGTGACACAAACAATCAAATTATTCAATCAACAACATTTGATTTGCAAGAGTACAATTTGAATAAAGACAAAATAAAATCAGGTAATATTATTGATGGGGTTATGGGGATTTTAAGCATGCATTTCAGTCCCAATAAACATATGAGTGAGCCAATAGTAAGTAATTTGATTTATCTTGATGGTCTTCCACTGGAACAGAAAAAAAAGTCGGTGGTGTTTATTGATGAATCAAGTAAACTGTGGGAACTCTACCCAGACGGAGACGAGCTGTTATTTCTAATATCAGGATATACCGGAATTCAGACGTATAATATGTTGTTTTATAACGAAAATGGTATTCCAACCTATCATAATAGCTTGGAATCGGCAAGGTATGGCTACGGATATGGAATAAATAAAATCAAGGTTCACGATGAAAAGTATTCAATAGAAACTGCAAAAATAAAAGCGAAAGATGAAGGGTATACTTACTTGTTTCATTTTTCGGGTGACGATGTCGAAAAAATAGTTTTGTAAGTTTAGCATGCTATTAATAAATTATTATATATTTTTAAGGATACCCAAATGATTAATTTTAATGTGCCACCTTTTATTGGCGATGAGTTTGAATTTGTTAAAAAGGCAATAAAAAACAATAAAATATGTGGTGACGGTGAATTTACAAAGCTGTGCAATGAATGGATTGAAAGAGAGACAGGCTGTAAAAAAGCTTTACTCACAACAAGTTGTACACATGCGCTTGAAATGTCCGCAATTTTATGCGACATAAAAAAAGGTGATGAAGTTATTATGCCTTCATATACTTTTGTGTCAACTGCAAACGCATTTGTTTTACGTGGCGCAAAAATAGTTTTTGTAGACATAAGACCGGACACGATGAACATTGATGAAAAATTAATTGAAGATGCAGTTACCAATAAGACAAAAGCGATTGTTCCCGTTCATTATGCGGGAGTTGCTTGTGAAATGGACACTATAATGGATATAGCAAAACGGCATAATCTTTTTGTTGTGGAAGATGCCGCACAGGGAATTAGGGCAACATACAAAGGTCGTGCGCTTGGATCAATAGGCCATTTTGGATGTTTTTCTTTTCACGAAACTAAAAACTATTCAATGGGCGAAGGCGGAGCTTTACTTATTAATGATGAAAATTATATCGAGCGTGCGGAAATTATACGTGAAAAAGGTACTAACAGAAGCAAATTTTGGCGTGGTGAAGTTGACAAATATACATGGATTGACAAAGGGTCCTCATATTTACCCAGTGAAATCAATGCGGCATATTTATGTGCGCAACTTTCAAAAGCAGATGTAATAAACGATGATAGGATTGAATCTTGGAAATATTACTTTCAATGTTTAGGCGATTATGCCGGCAAAACGGGAATGTTTGCGATACCGAATATTCCGCCTCACTGTAAACACAACGCGCACATGTTTTACTTGAAGATGAGATCACTTGAAGATAGAACTTCCATGATAAAGCATCTAAAAGATAATAATATTTTAAGTGTTTTCCATTATGTTCCGCTGCACACATCACCGTTTGGAAAGAGTTGTTCTGTTTTCTTTGGTGACGATAAATATACAACAGATCAAAGCGATAAATTATTAAGGTTGCCTTTGTATTACAAGATAGATAAATTGGATTTGCAAAAAGTTGTTGATGCTGTTTTAAGTTTTTATATTTAATTGAGTGGAGATATCATTATGTCGGGAATGCCTAAAGATATTTTTAAGTTTTTATACAAAGCCGAAGAAGGTTCTTTTTGGTTTAAATCAAGAAATAAAATAATTATATGGCTTTTAAAAAAATATAAATCGCAATTTAAAACATTGATGGAAGTTGGGTGTGGCACAGGCTTTGTTTTAAGTGGTGTTATTACTGAGTTTAAAGAAGATGATAAGAAATATTATGGAAGCGACTTGTATGAAGAAGGACTAAAATTTGCAAAAGAAAGATTGGCGGGTTGTGCAGATTTTTTTACGGTTAATTTGGAGCATGAGGGTTTGCCTGATAAATATGACGTTATAGGAGCGTTTGATGTTTTAGAACACATTGAAGAAGACGAAGTTGCCTTAAAGCATTTAACTTGTGCCTTAAACAAAGATGGTGTGCTTGTTATTAGTGTTCCGCAACATCAAAAACTTTGGAGCAGCACAGATGAGTTTGCCCACCACTGCCGTAGATATGAAAGAGATGAACTTGTGAAAAAAGTGAAATTATGTGGGCTGGATATTGTATATGTAAACAGCTTTGTGTCTTTGCTGTATCCTGCAATGCTTTTTTCACGCACCAATAAAAAAAGTCAGAACGAAAAGAAGAAAAATTCCGAAACGGAATTAGAACTGGAACTGAACTGGTTTTTAAATTCAATTTTTTCACTAATTATGAAAGTAGAGCTGTTGTTGCTAAAGTTAGGTGTCAATTTTAACAAAGGTGGGTCTTTAATTGTGGTGGCAAAAAAACAACAACAGGACTTATGAATTTGGCACGAGCACAGCATTTGAACAGGTCGATAAAATCAAAAGGAGCTGGTTATAATCAAGCATAAATTTGTTTTTTTTGTTGCGACAGAAAAAGGATACGCTGCACTAAAATATTTAGTGCAACATAATTTGGTTGATAGAATAGCTTGTGTAGTAACGTTTAAAGAATCAACTGTGGCGAAAGAATGGCACAGTAATATTGTTGAGCTATGCCAAAACCACAATATCATTTCATTTAATTGGACAGATGTGAAAAATGATATTGAAGCTTTAATTTGCAAAAGCAATGCTACAGGCGCAATAGCTATATCATGGAAATATATGTTGCCTTTATCAATGAATAAGTTAATGAAAGTTAATTTAATTGTTTTTCATGATTCTTTACTACCCAAATACAGAGGTTTTGCGCCAACACCAACCGCCATGATAAATGGAGAAAACATTATTGGCGTTACGGCTCTTTTTGCCGGTGATGAAGCGGATAATGGAGACATACTATTACAAAGAGAGATGCAAATTAATAGTAACGAATATATGAAAAGCATTATTGGCCGTCAGTCTGAAGTGTATGCGAAAATGGTGTTTGAGTTACTAAATAAAGTCGAGAATGGACAGCTATCGTCATATGCTCAAGATAGCAGTAAAGCTACTTACAGCATATGGCGAAGCGAGGAAGATTATCATATAGACTGGAATTGGTCGTCGTTAAAGATTTTCAACAGTATTAGGGCATTAGGTGAGCCTTATCAGGGTGCTTTTACAATAATAGATGATGAAAAAGTGATAATTGATAAAGCGGAAATTATTGATGATTTAAATTTTGAAATTAGGCAGCCAGGTAAAATATGGTCAATTTACGATAACAAACCCAAAGTGGTTTGTGGTAGCGGTATGCTAAAAATTATCTCAGCGAGAATCAGTGATAACAGTGAATATAAATTCAATAAAATAAGGTTGCGATTAAAATGAAAAAAACAAGTAATACTTACAACAAAGGAAAGATGCTATCATTTGTAGTTCCATGTTACGGCTCACAAAACAGTATTGCCGGTGTAGTTGAAGAAATAAAAGCTTTAATGATTGAAACTATCGATTATACATATGAAATACTTCTTATCAATGATTATTCACCGGATAATGTATTTGACGTAATACAAGATTTGTCAAAAGACAGCTATATAAAAATAATAAATCTTGCTAAAAATTTCGGGCAACATTCGGCTTTAATGGCGGGCTATAATTATGCGCAAGGAGATATAATAATTTCTGTTGATGATGACGGACAAATACCCGTTGAAGATACATTCAAGTTGGTTGAAAAAATTGAAGATGGCAGCGATGTAGTGTATGCAAATTATCCAAGCAGTGAAAGAGGAATATTTAGAAATATTGGAAGTAAAATAAACGACATTATGGCATGTTATATGTTAAACAAGCCTAAAAACATTCAAATAACAAGTTTTTTTGCGATGAGACAGTTCATTGCAAAGGAAATGCTTAAATATAAAAACCCGTACCCATATTTAGGGGGGCTTATTTTTCGATCTACCAAGAACATTGCAAGCGTTCAAGTTGTTTTACGCCCAAGAACAATAGGGGAATCGGGTTACTCGCTGAAAAAGCTTTTGTCGCTTTGGCTTAATGGTTTTACAGCTTTTTCGATAAAACCGTTAAGATTTGCAACTCTTGTAGGATTTATAGTTGCGGTTTTCGGTGCAGTTTTTGGAGGTTACACAATAATTAATAGATTTACAAACCCCGAAGTGCCTATGGGTTACAGCTCTACAATGGCAGCACTACTTTTTATAGGTGGAGTGATAATGCTTATGCTTGGATTAATTGGCGAGTATATAGGGCGAATTTATATCAGCATAAATAATTCACCACAGTATGTAATTAAAGAAACGATAAATATTGATGATGAAAGAGAGATACCGTAATTGTTTCAAAAAAAACCGTTGAGATATGTTCTTTTGTATTGCAATTTCTTCATTTACTCTTTAAGTTCACTTTTTTTAAAGTTGGCATCAGAGCATGAATTTCCCACATTTAACTTCTTTTTCAACTATGCATGTTCAATTATGATGCTGTTTATTTATGCGGTTTTATGGCAACAAGTGTTGAAAAGATTTTCGTTGTCATTTGCGTACGCAAACAGGGTTGTAATTATACCTATTGGAATGTTTTGGGGATTAATAATTTTTTCTGAGCAAATAACATTTTCTATGTTAGTAGGCACAGTTATAATATTGATGGGTGTTGTACTTGTAGCGGGTGAAAAACATGAATAATATTGTTTTTTTTACCGGGCTTTACATTTTGGCAATTATGATTACTGCAATTTCGCAATTATTATTAAAGTTTGCTGCAAAAAAAGAATATAAAAACAAAGTTAATGAATATATAAACCCACTTGTTATAAGTGCATATATTTTATTTTTCTCGACTACGGTACTATCAGTTATTTGCCTTGTCTATATAGATTTGTCTTCCGCAGTAGTTATCGAGTCACTGGGTTATATTTTTGTAGGTATACTGAGCTTTGTGTTCTTAAAAGAAAAATTTTCAAAGCGTAAATTTATTGGTATTTTGTTAATTTTTATAGGGTTAATTATATTTGCTGTTTGACACGCTTGGTTTGTAATTTTATAACATAAATGCTATTATGAAAGAGGGATGATATTGGCAAAAACGTCTCAGGTGAAAATTGGAATTTGGTATACATTATCCAACTTTTTAGTTAAATCCATAGGTGTTATTACAATGCCAATTTTTACAAGATTAATGCTTCCCGGAGAAATTGGACTTGTTGCTAATGTCACGTCATGGATGTCTCTGTTAGTGCCTTTTGCAACATTAAATCTTGCGTCATCTATTACATTAGCATATCTTGACTTTAAAGAAAATATCGACGATTATATTTCTTCAAATCTTTTTTTAGGCTCTTTAATTTCGCTTGCAGTTAGTATAATATTGTTTTTTAACAAGCCATTCTTTGAAGCAATCACAACAATGAGTGGTGATGTTTTAAACATAATTTGTGTTTATTTAATTTTTCAGCCTGCACTTCAGATGTTTATGATAAAGTGCAGGATAACATACAAATATAAACCAGTAGTTGCTTTATCTATATTTAGTAGTTTAATTGCCTCGGCAAGTGCTGTAGTATGTGTGCTTAGTTTTGATGATAAATTTATTGGTAGAATTTATGGGTTCTATATTCCTACTATAATAATTCATGCTCTATTATATATTTTTTTGTTCACAAAAAGCACAAAAATTAAAACAAAATATTGGAAATATGCTCTGACAATTTCCATCCCGTTGATCTGGCATAATTTTGCCGGAATAATTTTAAATTCCTCTGACAGAATTATGATTACCAACATAAGTGGTCCCGAATATACGGCGCTGTACAGTGTGGCATATTCTGCCGCTACAGTAATTGCCTTGCTTTGGACAAGCATGAATCAAGCATGGTCCCCTTGGGCATATGAAAAAATGCAAAATGAGGAATATAAAGAGCTGAAAACAAAATCAAAACCATATTTTATATTTTTTCTTTTTATTACTTTCTTATTTTTATCTGTAGCACCGGAAATTATGTTTGTTTTTGGCGGTGAAAAATATATGGAGGCTATTTATGTAATTCCACCGGTAATGTTGGGATATGTTTTTCTCTTTGTGTATTCACTTTATGTAAATATTGAATTTTACCATAAAAAACAAAAAACAATAGCATTTTCGACAATGTTTGCGGCAGTGATAAATGTTATATTTAATCTAGCATTTATTCCGTTATTTGGTTATATAGCAGCAGCTTATACTACTCTTGCCGGTTATATGCTCTTGTTTTTGTTTCACTATTTGTATGTGAAAAAGTTAGGTGCAATACATTGGTATGATGGTAAATTTTTTGTCAAGTGTATAAGTGTATTTGCTATAGTCTGTGTTTTTTTGAGCCTTGTATATACTGTTTTTATTATTAGATATATAATTTGCTTATGTGGTGTTCTATTGTTTGCTTTTTATTATAGACACAAATTATTGATGATGTTTAAAACGAAATCAATTAAAGTATTATTTGAATAGTTAATATTAGCACAGCAAGTGTGTATGATATTTACTGTTTTTAAGAATATAATTGTATAGAATATGTAAATTGCATGATAGAAAGAGGATAATGGTATGAAAAATGTATTTATAACTGGTGTGGCAGGTATGCTTGGCTCTAATTTAGCATACTTACTTAGAGAAAAGTATAATATATTTGGAATAGATAAAAACATCGTAGATATTAAAAGGGTTTTTTGTGAAGAAGGCTCCGCTTTAGATACTTTAAAAGTAGAAGATATGATTATTAACAATAAAATAGATGTTTTTATTCATTGTGCTGCATTAGTTAATGTTGACTTGTGCGAGGAAAAGCCAGATTATGCAGAAATTGTAAATTATCAAATGGTAGATAATTTAAGACGCATTTGTAAAAAACATAATGTAAAGTTTGTGTTTATTTCTACTGATGCGGTTTATAAGGGTGAGAACACTATTTTAAGCAAAGAAAGTGATGATGTTTTTCCTGTGAACGTTTATGCAAAAACAAAACTGATGGCAGAAGAAAAAGTTATGGAAGATGAAGAAGCTTTAATAATCAGGACGAATATGTATGGTTTTAATTATAGAAATAAAAATTCTTTTAGTGAATGGATTGTTCAAGCTTTGCAATCAGATGAAACTATAAATATGTTTAATGATGTTTGGTTTTCTCCTATATTGGTTAATAACTTAGTTGATATTATTGACCGCGCAATAAATATGAATTTAAAAGGGATATATAATGTAGGAAGCAGAAATCGAATAGATAAATATTCACTTGGCGTTCAAATTCAAGAATTACTTGAAATTCCTGGAGTTATAAATTCAATAAGTGTTGATGATTATTCATTTTTAGCACATAGAACTAAAAATATGGGGCTTGACTGCAGTAAAATTGAAAAAGATTTAGGTATAGTTTTAAATACTATTGACGAAGATCTCTATGATTATAAAAAGCTTGTTGACAGTAAGTATTCTGAACGGTTAAAAAAGGGTGAATGAATATGAATAAAGAGATTAAAATTGGAAAAACCAGTATAAGCTGTAATTCTAAACCGTATTTTATAGCGGATATAGCGGCTAATCATGACGGAGACATTAATAGAGCCTATAAGCTTATTGAATTAGCAAAAGAAGCAGGTGCAGATGTTGCTAAATTTCAAAATTTTAAAGCAAATAAAATTGTTAGTGATATTGGCTTTAGAGAAATGGGCTCACAAGTGGCGCATCAAAAAAATTGGGGTAAATCGGTATATGAAGTTTATGAAGACGCAAGTGTAAATGATGAGTGGACGCCATTACTGAAGAAAAAATGCGATGAAATTGGAATAGAATACATGACAAGCCCCTATGATTTTGAGGCTGTTGATTTAGCAGATAAGTTTGTAAACGCTTTTAAAATAGGATCGGGGGATATAACGTGGCATGAAATGCTTGAATATATAGCGAAAAAGAATAAACCTGTTTTTATAGCTACAGGAGCGGTATCTTTAAAAGAGGTTGAAATAGCTGTTGAAAAAGTATTACAAATAAACAATAAAATTGTTTTAATGCAATGTAATACAAATTATACTGCGAATAAAGAGAATTTTAAATACATAAATCTGAATGTTATAAATACATATAAAAGAGTGTTTCCAGACTTAATATTAGGTTTGTCTGATCATACATTAGGGCCTACAACTGTTTTAGGTGCAATTGCTTTAGGTGCCCGTGTTATAGAGAAACATTTTACCGACGATACAACAAGAATAGGGCCTGATCATAAATTTAGTGTTTCGCCGCCGGAGTGGCGTGAGATGGTTAATATGGCTAATGATCTATGGTTATCATTAGGCAACGGAGAAAAGATAGTAGAGGGTAACGAAATACAAACAAGCATAGTGCAACGACGCGGTCTATATTTAACAAAAGAACTAACAAAGGGAACTACAATATTAAAAGATGATTTGGAACCGTTAAGGCCAAGGAGTAGTGATGGGTTTGAACCTTATGAAATTGCTTTGCTAATAGGAAAAAAAGTGAATAAAAACTTGAAGAGTGGGGCAATGCTTAAAAGAGGGGATGTTTATAATGATTAAAGGAAGCAGAATTTCTTTCAGAGCGGTTGAGCGAGAGGATTTAGCTACTCTCAAAGAGTGGAGAAATAATGAAGATTTTAGAAAGTTTTTCAGAGAATATCGTGAGTTAAACATGGATAATCAAGAACTTTGGTTTAACGAATACATCTTAAAAAGAAACGATACGGTGATGTTTATGATATTGAAAAACGATGAAAATAAAACACCTATTGGATGTGCAGGGCTTTGTTATATTAATTGGGTAAACAGAAATGCAGACCTTAGTTTATATATAGGCGAAAATGATGCATATATAGATGAAAAAGGTTATGCAAAAGAAGCAACTGAAATGTTATTCGCATATGGTTTTGGAGAGTTGTGCCTTAATAAGTTATGGACAGAAATATATGAATTTGACACTTCAAAGTATGCACTTTATACAGAGCTGGGCATGATACAAGATGGTTTGTTAAGAGAAAATTACTTTCACAAAGGAAAGTTTCATGATTCAAGAATAATGTCAATTTTGGCAAAGGACTATTACAAAAAATGAGAAGGTGTTGTTTGTGAAGTTTTTGGCGATTATCCCTGCTAGAGGCGGTAGTAAAAGAATAAAAGATAAAAATATTAAACTTTTTTTAAATGAACCGATAATATCATATTCAATCACAGCAGCTATAGATAGTAAAATTTTTGATGATATTATAGTTTCCACAGACTCCACACAGGTTGCAGACATTTCTAAGCAGTACGGAGCGAGTATTCCATTTATGCGAAGTGAAAAAAATTCAGACGATTATGCAACAACTTCTGATGTTATATTAGAAGTTGTTGAAAAAATGAAAGCAATTGGTAAAGATTATGATATGATTTGCTGTATTTATCCTACCGCTCCTTTTGTAACAGAAAAAATTTTGCACAAAGCAAAGAAAATTCTTGAAAGAACAAATGCAAATAGTGTATTTCCTATTACATCGTTTTCCTATCCTCCGCAAAGAGGTGTAATTATTGATAAAAAAGGATATTTGCAGTTCATAAATAAAGAATATGAATTTACACGAAGTCAAGATTTGCAAAAACAATATCATGATGCAGGACAATTTTATTTTTTGAAAGTTAAAGATTTTGTTGATGAAAAACGTTTGGTTTTAAGTAAAACAACACCACTAATTGTTGATGAGTTAACAGTTCAAGATATAGATAATGAATCAGATTGGGAAATAGCAGAACTAAAGTATCAATTAATGCTGAAACAAAAATAAAATCCTTTCAGTTGCCATGAGTAATATATCATTTGTGGTAAAATATTGTATTTTAAACCAATCATTTAGTAAAAAGTTTACGATAAAATTAACCGCTTACCAATTGGTAGGCGGTTTTTAATATGCAAAAAACAGGCTGCTTTAGTAGCAGCCTGTGAAAAATATATGATTGACAAACTTTTAAATGTTTCTTGAGAAGTATTAGTATTATACTTTATTATGGATTGTGCATACTGATAGGTTAACAGGTGGATATAATTCTATAAAAATCAACTGTTGTAATTAGGTAAACTTGATAAAGCAACATACAATTTCTTGTATGCATCATAAGCGTTGTTATAAATGTTTTTAAATTCAATGTTTGGAGAAACAGTTGTGTCATACAAAATCATGCCATTTGTTTTGTCAATGCTATCAATAAAACCTCCGGATATTAACGCAAGCAAACCCGCACCAACACATGTTGCATCTCTTTTTGTAGGGCATATTATTTCTTTAAATAAAACATTCGCCATTATCTCGCGCCAAAGTGCACTATTTGAACCACCACCCGAAAATACAACTTGCTTTTGTGAGCTATCGCTAAAGGATGCATTTATGCAATCTTTAATACCAAAGCATACACCTTCAAGTATGGCTCTTGTCATATCTGACTTATTGTGGCTTGAATTAATTCGCACAAACGCTGCGTTTGTGTTGTTATCTAAATAAGGACTTCCGGTTCCGTTTAGGTATGGTGCAAATAAAAGACCATTTGCGCCTGCAACACTTTGCGCGGCAAGCATATCCATTTGCGCAAAAGAGTTTTCCATTGTATTTTCTATGCAAGTGACATTTTCCATAAACCATTTTAGGCAATATGCAGCTGAAGCGATAGCGTGTAAATCAAATAAGCTGTTTTTATCTAAAAAAGCGAACCTATAACCACCTTGTGGTGGACTTGTACTGCTTTCAATTATACTCAGTACCTGACCGGCAGTACCTAAATTTATAAGCGTTTGTCCCGACTTATTTAATCCCACACCTAAAATGCTACAAGCTAAATCCCCAGCCCCAACGCAAACCACAGTGCTTTCACTTATGTTTAACAGTGTTGCAATATCTTTTTGAATAATTCCTGCTTTTTCATAAGAGGGTAGTATGGTGGGCATAATATTAGATTTTAAACCTATTAGACTTAGGAGCTCTTCACTCCAGTTCATAGTATTAAAATCAAACATTAAGCTGCCAGAGGCATCACTGAAATCGGTGTATATTTG
The DNA here is from genome assembly GCA_964371975.1 of uncultured Bacteroides sp. Taxonomy (GTDB): domain Bacteria; phylum Bacillota; class Clostridia; order Oscillospirales; family Ruminococcaceae; genus Ruthenibacterium. The sequence continues at coordinate 15,109 of CAYJPD010000001.1, read as the reverse complement.
ATTTGTCAACTTAAATCTAATAAAGTCTTTGCAAAACAATATATGAGCGATTTTGGCATAAGATTCAGGTTTGTGTTGCTTAATCCAGTATAGTTTTGGAGCAGTATAAGCTGTTCCAAATTCATTTTGTAATGTGAATTTCAAATCATCGCTTGCTTTGTTTTGTAAAAACAAAGCTTGTTCTTTGCATCGAGTATCACACCAAACTATACAATCATCAATTACATTTAGCTTTTTATCAAGCAAAACAGCACCATGCATTTGTGCTGTTATGCCAATTGAACTAATAGCATTATAGGAATCTTCGTCTTTTTGCTGCAATGTTCTACACACTTTTAAACATGAATTCCACCATTCGTCAGGCGATTGCTCCATAAAACCATTTTTGTTTAAACTAAAGCCATATAATTGAGAACTTTGACAAATAACCTGTGCATTTAAATCAATTAACATTCCTTTAACACCTTGTGTACCGAAGTCAAGTGCTAAAACAGTGTTGTTCATATAAAAAGCAACTCTCCTTTTTCAGCAGATTCCAACGCTTTAACAGCAGCGCAAGCTACCTGATAACCGTCATAAATTGAAACTCTGGGTTGTTTGTCATGAATTACACACTCAATGAAATGATTTAACTCTAAGCTTAAATCACCTTTAAGCTGACCGAAAGAGCTTACCCAATATGAAACATCTTCATAGATGCAATCATTGTTTGTATATAGATTATAGCCTTGATTGCCAAAATCGATTGAGATTGAACCTTTAGTTCCTACTATATTCATAGAACTGTCAATATAACGTGGGAATTTATCGGGTAAAGCCCAAGTGTTTTCAAGCGAAAAAGTTACACCGTTCTCAAAAGTGAATATAGCTTGGATAGAATCTAATGTGTCTTTATAGCCTTCGCTTTCCATGCGTAATTTGCGTCCAACAGCATAAACACTTTTGTATTCGCTGTTTAAAAACCAACGAACAAGGTCCATGTCATGTACACCGCTATGAGTTAACAATTTGCAAGTATTTGCATATCTGTGAGCACCTAAGGTAGGGCTGTTTCTCTTTGCAGATATATATATTACATCGCCTATTTCTTTGTTTTGTATGCTCTCAAAAGCCTTTTCATTTCTAATGTCAAACCTGCAAATATGTCCAACCATAGTTTTCTTATCATAATTTGTTGTAGCATTAAGCATCTTTTCTGCATTTTCAAGAGTATCTGCAAGAGGTTTTTCAATTAGTATGTGCTTGTTGTTTTTTATAGCGCAAAAAACAATTTCAGTATGCATACTGTCAGGAACACATACATCTATTATATCTATATCATTGCGCTCTATTATTTCTTTATAGTTGTCTGAGTAATTACAGCCTAACTTATCTGCAAGTGCCTTTGCGTTGTTTGCAATGCTATCTACAACAAATAATAAGTTTACATTATACATTTGAGAATAAATTTGTGCATGCATACTGCCAAAAAAACCACAACCTATAACAGCAACATTTGGTTTAAGCATAAAATCAGTTTCCTTTCTTTATAAGCTAAAATTAGTTTGAAAATTTTTTTACTTAATTGCGCCGAATGTTAAGCCTTTAATGAAGTATCGTTGAACGCATAATGTTAAAATAAAAACAGGTATTATTGTTGTTATTCCAACTGTTGCAATTTCACCCCATCTGGAGGCAACTGCGCTCCACATGCTTGCAGCGGCAACAGGCATAGTTTTAGTGCTTTCTCCTGTTAGAATTAGCGCAAACAGAAATTCGTTCCATGAAAATATGAACGTGAAGATCATAGCTGTGAATATGCCGGGTAATGATAATGGCAAAACAACGCGCAAAAATGATTTGTATGGGCCACAGCCATCAAGTTTTGCGGCTTCATAAAGTTCATTTGGAACCTCTCTAAAAAAGCCTTGTAATGTCCAAATAACAAAAGGTAAATTAAATGCAATATAAGAAATAATTAGAGATAACAAATTATCTAATAACTGTAAGTTTCGAAACATAAGGTAAAAAGGTATTGCGGCAGCTATTGGGGGCATCATTCTTGTGCTTATAATCCAAAATGAAATTTTTTTCTTGTTTTTTGCAGAAAATCGCAAGCGAACCAGGCCATATGCACCAAATGAACCAATAACTATACAAAATATGCAAGTTGATAATGCAACTATAAAACTATTGTTCAAATACTTAAAATAACCACCCTCTCCTAAAACAACAGAGTCGTTGCTTCTTCCCAGTATAACAGCATTATAATTGTCTAAACTTGCTGTTTGTGGAATTATATTTGGTGGATATTCAAATATTTCAGACTTTCCTTTTATAGAAGTTGCAAATGTCCAGTATACAGGGAAAAGGAAAAAAAGTAAAAATAAAAGTAATATTATATAAATTAAAGTTTGCTTAATTGTTTTATTCATGACAAAAAGCCCTTTCAAATCACTTGTAATAGTGAACTTTATACTTCCCATTCGTCGGCGATTACATTGTTCAAAAATTGGCAAATAAAAAGAACAATGAATAAGAGAATAATACAAACAGCACTATTTTGACCGACTTCAAAAAACGAAAACCCTATTTTGTAGGCATAATAGCTTACAGTTTCAGTAACATTACCAGGGCCGCCTTTGGTTAACATATAAACTACTTCGAAAAATTTAAATGTGTCCATTACTCGCATTAATAGTGCAATTGCAATAACAGGCTTCAGCGAGGGCAGAATAATTTTTGTGAGACGCTGTATAAAATTTGCACCATCAACATAAGAAGCTTCTATTACATCTTGCGGTAGAGCGGTAAGCCCGGCAAGCATTATTAACATAATAAAGGGTGTCCATTGCCAAACATCAACTAAAATTATTGCAGGCATCGCCCATGTGTGGCTTGCAAGCAGTGCAGGAGGATTTTGCACTCCTATAAGTTGAAGTAAATATTTAATAATTCCATAATCTGAATTGTACATTAAAAGCCACATAAGGCTTGCAACGATAGGTGTAATCATGGTAGGCGTAATCATGAGAGTTCTGAGAAGCTTCATTTTACGTTTTCCGGCATAAAACAAAAGTGCAATACCAAAGCCCAATATGAATTCGATGCTAACGGCGCTTATTACTAACACAAATGTGTTGAAAAGTGCACGTAAAAATTTTTCATCTAATATTGTGTCAATATAATTTTTAAGTCCAACAAATTCTTTTGGTTGCCCGCTTGCAAAATTCCATGAAAAGAAACTGTTGTAAATATTGAATATTGAAGGATAAAGTGATATTAGTATCAATACAATCATTGAAGGTGCTATCATTATTTTCCAAGCAAGGTTTTCAGAAGAAACCAAACTATGATGTTTTTTCCACATTTTAATACCCCTCTTTACTATGGTCGCCCGTTAGGGCGACCATAAGGTTTTTGGCATCGACAGATTTTTATTATTGTACAGGGTAACCGTTTTCAGCCATAAGTTCGTTTATTTGTTCAGCAGCTTCATTTAATGCCTGCTCAACAGGTTTTTCACCGGAAACAGCTTCGTTTAAAGATAATCCTAAAATCTCTTCTATTTTTGTCCATTCCGGCAAGCGTGAACGGTAGTCTACACCGTCTGCAAGGCCTTGAGATTCAGCTTCGTATATAAGTTCGAAGTATGGGTATTTTTCAACAAGAGCAGCGTCGGTTACAGTGCTTATTCGCAAAGGAACACCAGGGGTGCCGGGAACTTCAACCCATTTTTTATCAACTTCTGAGCTTGTTAGCCATTTCATAAATGTCCAAGAAGCTTCAACATTTTTGCTGTCTTTATTTATTGCAATTGAGAAACCGGCGAAAGGTAAAGAAGGATCTGAATTTGCATCTAACTTAGGCAAATGTGCATAGCCAACATTACCGGCAACTTGAGTATCCTCAGCAGTTTCAAACATAGGGGAGTTAGCATTAAAAACGGCTGTCATAGCTGAATTACCGTGCATAAATGAGTTCCACCTATCTGCATTTTCATATTGCAAAACGCCATCTGGCAAATATTCAATCATATCTTTTAGCATTTGAGTTGTTTCTATGGCAATATCGCTGTTCACACCTGAAGCATAATTATTAGGCATATCTACAAACATTTTGCCTCCAAAGCCGTTAAAATATGCGCACCAATCGTGAACGATTGAAGGGCCGCGTTTTAGCGCGATAGATAATCCATAGAAATTATCATCGGGGCTATAAAGCGTTGAAATTGCATTTTCAAACTCTTCTTTCGTTTGTGGAGCTTGTAAAGACTCTTGTTCAAAAACATCTGTACGATAATGCATATACATATAGTAAGGAGCAAGTGGTAAAGCAATAATTCTATCTTCCCAAGTTGCAAGGCCTTCCCATGCGCCAGGCAAGAAGTCGTCAATTTGTAATTCTTCTTTGTCGCGCTCAACAAGCTCGGTAAGGTCATATAAATGGCCACCTTCAACAAACTCGCCTGTCCATGGTATGTCAACAGAAATTAAGTCGTATGAGCCGGTGTCGCCTGCAAGTTCTAAAATTGCTTTTCCGTGTAAATCTAAATAAGGAACTGAGTCTATAACAACTTTAATATTATATTTTTCTTCAAACTCTGGCAATAAAGTTTTTATTGCACCAACATAAGGGTCGCCAACTGTCAAGAATTTTATTTCAACCGGCTCTTGTGAGGTTGAATCTTCGGCATCGTTAGAGGCAACCGGGGTAGAATCAGCAGGTTGAGTATTTTCTTGTGCGCAACCAAGCATAAACGAAACTAATAGTAAGCAAATTAAAATAATAGTAAATTTCTTTTTCATTTTTTTCTCCTTTGAATAATATTTTTAACGAATAATACGAAAAATTACCGGAATTGATTTGGAAAAATAAATGTATAATGTTTAAAGTGTAATTAATAATCGGCATTAAGCTCAATTACAAATTTATAAGTATCCCCTCTATAAATTGAACGAACAAATTCAATAGGCTCTCCATTTAAATTGTAAGTAAGCCTTTCAAGCAATAAACCTAATGTATTCTCGGGCACTTCTAAAATCTGCGCATTAGTTCCGGATATAAGCAATGTCTCTATAGATTCATATGCGCCTTTTAGATGTACTCTTTTTTCTTCGCGTAAAAATTTGTAAAGAGATGTAACTTTTGCATCCATTAATTCTTCAGCTGAAATTATGTCTCCGCGAAGGTATGTTTTTTCAATGCAAACTGTTTGAGAATCAGCATAGCGCAAGCGCTCGTATAAAATAACAGGTTCTCCGATGTTCAAGTTTAATTTTTTTGCAAGTTCACCATAAGCGGGTATTTTGTTAACTTGTAAAACTTTAGATGCGGGCTGTCTTCCCATGCTGTACATATCTTCGGAAAATGATGTTAGTGTTGCTAAATTCTGCACAATTTTACCTGAAGAAGCGAATGTCCCTTTGCCTTGGACCTTGTAAACATAGCCCTCGTTTTCTAATTCTCCAATAGCTTGTCGAACAGTCATTCGGCTGATGCTGTACTGTGCACATAACTCGCGTTCTGAAGGGAGGAGTTGATTCAAAGTATAACGTTGGTTTATAATGTCCTTTTTAATAATTTCTTTCAATTGAAAATATATAGGTATTTTACTGCTCTTATCAAATGTCATTAGGTGCTCTCCTTTAAAATAATGGTAATGTTGACTATACCACTTTGATAAAGAAAATTATAGCATATCAAATTAATTACGTCAATTCATCGTATTACAAATATACGATAGATAAATTGTTAAAATATAGCGAGATAAACATATATACATCAGTACCAGTTTACTTAAATAGTTTTGTAGCGAATAAATTTTTTGTACTTGTCAATTATCTTCTTGTTATAATCATCTCCTTCGTCCATATTTGCACTTGAAAAAACAGGGGGGCAATCTTCTTGGTCGTCAAATTTAGCAGCTACATTAACTGCTATTGCGTTTACAATAGCGGCACCCATAACAGTTGAAGCAGGGCCTACCATAACATTAGATTTCGGCAAATTAACTAATGCATCACCATAAGGGCAAACATTGTCAATAACTAAGTCACTAACTTCAAACAGGCGTTTTCCGCTGGAATGGCGCGATTTAACATTTTTTGAATACTCAAGGCTGGTAATACAAATTATAAATACCCCTATTCTGCGCAATGCAATTGCTAAGTCGATAGGAACATTATTTCGCCCTGAAACAGAGTGGATGAATAATAAATCGCCTTTTACAATTCCAGACTGTTGTGCTATAATTTCGCCATAACCAGCAGTTCTTTCAAGGTCGCTTGTTAGGGTTATTGGGGAAGTGTCAGCCATTAAACCGGGAGCAAAAATAGGATTAAAAATAGCCAAGCCACCGGTTCTGTAAAAAACTTCTTGCGTAAGTATCCCTGCATGTGTGCAACCAAAAAAGTAAATGCTTTTATTATCTTTTAATGTTTGCATTACTTTATCGGTAGCTTCGTTTATTGAGGGTAAAGTTACTTCTTTTAGCCTTTGCATCTTTTCAATAATGGTGTCTAAATATATATCCGCTGTCATACAATCCTCCTTTCCACAATTCGATTATAAACTTATTATCGACGTTTTTCAATGCTTTTAATGCATAAAAATAATTAAGCAGTATTGTTGTTTTTGCTACAATAAATTTAATAGTATATTTTTGGTTTTATAAGAAAAAACAATACCAGTATTTTAAATTTATGCTAATGCTTTATTTAAATAACAGCATCTTTATGCCATGGTGAAATAATTAATGTGCCAATTGGTCTATACAAGTTGAACAAATTTTTAATAAAAGGTCAAACGCTGAATTAGTTCGTGAATTGAATAGGAGCATAGAGTTTCACGTATAATATGATGCAACTCCAAAAAGCTATTCTTTTATAATAGCATTATGAGAGTGCCTGCGAATATGGTGGTCGGTTTGCAAACCGGCATTAACACCTATCGGCAGACATGCGGCGCTTGTAGCCACAAGCAAATCACATGTTCCAGAGCTGTGAAGTAGCCTTGCTACTTTAGAATACGATACAACGTATCAAAATAATCCATACCATAAATTTAATTTTTTGGTGGTGAGGTAGTTATTAAGTTGTAAATTCAATAACTATGAATAATAAATACTCCTTTTTCATATTTATATGAAAAAGGAGTGGAACAATGAATAAAACAAACGAAAATATAAACTTGGCTAAGATGGAAATTAAGCTTGCAATAAATAGGCACCTGTTTGAAAAAAATGCAATAACCGAAGAAATGTACATAAAAGCGAAAGATATATTAATTAAAACAGCTCCGTCCGGTAATATCCGCAAAAAAAACAGATCTGAATTTTTGATAAATAATATGATTATATCTTGACAAAATTATCAATTTAGATAATGAATTGTAACGCAAAGAGGTAATTGCGGAACTAGTTACAAAACAAAGGAAGTACATATTATGGATTTATATAATTTGCGCAAAGAGATAAATATGGGTAAAAGCATTTACGATTTACCACTGAAGGTAACATTTTACGCTCGTGTTTCAACAGGCACCGATGAGCAAGCGCACTCGCTTAAAAACCAAATCAATTACTATCAAGATTTTATTAGCAATAATTGTAATTGGGAATATGTAGAGGGGTATATTGATGAAGCATTGAGCGGTACAAGCGTTACTAAGCGTGAAGCCTTTTTAAAAATGATTGACGATAGCAAACTTGACAAGTTTGATTTAATCATCACCAAAGAAATTTCACGTTTTTCTCGCAACACGCTGGACAGCATTAAGTACACACAAGAGCTTTTAAAAAATGGCGTTGGCGTTGTTTTTCAAAGCGACAATATAAATACTCTTATGCCCGACGCAGAGCTTCGTTTAACAATTATGTCAAGCATAGCGCAAGACGAAGTGCGTAAAATATCAGAGCGAGTAAAATTCGGTTTCAAGCGTGCCATTGAAAACGGCGTGGTTTTAGGCAACAGTAGGATTTGGGGCTATATAAAGCAAGAGGGTAAACTTGTTGTTGAGCCTAAAGAAGCCGAAGTTGTTAAGAAAATATTCGAGCTATATGCAATTGATAAAATAGGCATTAGAGGAATAGCTGCTATACTAAATGAGAGTGGTGTAAAAAACACAAAGGGAAATAATTTGTCGTTTTCAACTATAAAAAACATACTTGTAAACCCAAAGTATAAAGGATATTATTGCGGCAATAAATCTCACAAATACGATTACCGTTCTAATGAGCGAAAAATTTTCGAGCAAGCGGATTGGGTTATGTATAAAGACGAGGATAATGTTCCGGCTATTGTATCCGAAGAACTTTGGCAAAAAGCTAATGATATTTTAGAAATGCGCAGCAAAAAACAAGCGTCTGATAACCCATCAAGTTACAGCAATAAATATAAATATAGCTGTAAAATTATATGTGGTGAGCATAAAACGTATTATTATAGAGCTTTATACAAATTAAAAAAAGGGGATAAGGAATTATGGCAGTGCAAACTATATGCCGAAAAAGGCAAGGCTGGGTGCACTTCGCCGGTGGTATACACAAGCGAAATTGATAAAATTATGCGCGACGCTTACAGCCAAATTGTAAAAGATAAAACAGATATTATTAACGAACTTGTAAAAATGTATTCTTCAATCGCAAACACTTCAGATACTACTCAAGACATTGCAAAACTGCAAACACAAATAAATGAAACTATAATAAAAAAAGACAAGCTTTTGGATTTAAGCATTAACGGTGCACTTTCAGACAGTGAATTTAAAAAGCGAAACAATGCTTTTAATGATGAAATAACAAAGTCAGAAATAAAAATTGCAAACCTTAAACAAGAGCATGAAAAAAACAAAGAAGTTAGCAAAACAGTTGAAAAATTACGGCAGGTTATTGCAAGTGAACTCGATTTTAACGATGGTTTTGATGCATCTATTGTTGATGCACTTCTTGACAGAATTGAAATTTACAAAACCGAAGAAAAAAGAAAAATCAAGCTTAAAGTTTATTTTAAAGTGTTAGATGGTGAAAAAAAATACGTTATATCGCGTAATAGCAAAGCTTCTGTTTGTTCCGAGCGTTACATATGATGCGTGCAGATTTAAAAACCGAAGTTTCGCCCATAGTTGGAACAGAGAGCCAATCGGAAGATTTGGTAAAAAGTTTGCTATCAGATTTTGAAGAAGACCCACTTAAAATTTGGCAAAGCAATATTTTTGGCAAAAGCTTACACGAACTTGTAAATGAAGGTATGCAAAACAAGCTATTGAACATACCCTTGGATGCAAGGGGCAGAATTGCAGAAACGGTGGAGAGAATTGTGAACGAAGGATGCTCAGGCTTAATTTGTATCATAGTTTAAGAGTAAAAGATTTAGTAAAAAGATATGTATAATATATTTTTAATAAGTAAGCCGAGAAATTTAAAAATTGAATTTCTCTTAGAATAATTAAATTTATTGCTTTTTACTTTAAGTGCGTTATTGAATAATTAAAAGGCTGCTTATTTATGAATATTTACGCGATTTAGTTATAGAATATTAGCAAGAGGTGTTTTATGAAAATTTATTGGAAAGCTCTTTTTATAAATATAGCAATACCTTTAGTTGTAGGGTTTGTATCCGGTTTTATTACAAGTGATACAGTGCAAACTTTCGATTTACTAAATAAGCCGCCGCTTTCACCACCGGCAATCTTATTTCCAATAGTGTGGACAATATTGTATATTCTTATGGGCGTTTCAGCCTACATTCTTTATGTTAGCAACGCTCAAAGAGAACAAAAGCAAATAGCAATTAAATTAAATGCTGCGCAATTAATTGTAAATTTCTTTTGGTCGATAATATTTTTTGGATTATCACTTTACTTTGTAGGCTTTATATGGGTAATTTTATTAATAGTATTAGTAGTGCTACTAATTAAAAAATTAAAGCCAATTTCGAAGTATTCAGCTTATTTACTTTATCCCTATTTAGCTTGGATCTGCTTTGCTGCATATTTAAGCTTAGCAATTGCAATTATAAATTAATGCTATATTAACTTTTATGAAAAAATGGCGCCTTAGTTGCGGCAGCTTACACTTAAATTTGAAGTGTAAGCTGCCGCAACTTTTTAATTTATCGGTATTAAAATATTAATTTAAGCACATTATTTAACTTGATATCAACAAGATTTTTGTGTATAATAATATTGCTTGTAATTTTTAGATAAAAAGGGGAATATAGTGAAACTAATTATTGAAAATGTTAAAAAAACTTATGATAAAAAAGAAGTTATAAAGGGTGCGAGTTTTGAATTTGAACTTGGCAAAATTTATGCACTTTTAGGAAGAAACGGCTCCGGTAAAACTACATTATTTAACTGCATAAACGACGATATACCTTTTGATAGCGGAAATATATATTTTGAAGACAACACTGAAAAAAAGCTGCTTAAAGCAGAAGATGTTGGATATGTTTTATCCACTCCGTCAGTACCTTCATTCTTAACAGCAAGGGAATTTGTAATGTTTTTTATTGATATAAACAAAGATAAATTGCATGAAGTTAAAACTGCAGATGAATACCTCAACATGGTTGGCATTTTAGATGAAGACAAAGACAGGCTTTTAAAAGATTATTCACTCGGCATGAAAAATAAAATTCAAATGCTTGTGAACTTCATAGCTAAGCCAAAACTTCTATTATTAGATGAACCGCTCACGTCTTTTGATGTGGTTGTAGCAGACGAAATGAAACAGCTGCTTAAAAGTATAAAAAACGAGCATATTATAATTTTTTCAACACATATTATGGAATTGGCACTGGAGCTTTGCGATGAAATCGCTATATTATCCTCAGGCAAACTTACAGCAGCAGAAAAAGATAAAGGTATCATCATTGAAACCCTAAGGAGGGACGGCGGTGATTAAAACCATAAAATCCTTATTCTTGATAAGAAAAACATACCAAGCAAACAGCTTTATTTACTATTTGAAAAGGCTACCTCTAATTGGTAATATATTTCCATATTCGCTTTATTCTACTAAAGGCTTAAAAGATGCTTTTAGTGTTATTAGCGTTATTTACTTAATTTCGAAAATGTTTTTGGGAAAAACAATATATGTGCTTTTAGTTGCTCTTGCTACAGGGTTTATGTTGAATTTCAACATAATAACGATAGATAATAGCCAAGTGTTTTTAAATGTAATGCTGTTTTTAACAATAGCTGGCGGAATTGCAAAATGTTATGTGCTTGAACCAAATAAAGATATTAATTATGCCATTACTTTTTTGCGAATGGACGCAAAGCAAGTTGTAACACACAGCTATTTTTGTTTTTTACTAAGCAATATAATTGGCTTTTTACCCATATATTTATTATTTCCGCTACTGCGTGAAATAGGCTTTGTTAGTGCATGTAGCCTTTTTGCTTTAATGATAAGCAGTAAAATAATTGGCGGGGCGGCAAAGCTAAAAATACGCTCGAAAAAGGCTAATTATAATTTAAACAACGAAAGTTTTAAAGAACTGTTTTTATGCGCCTTAGTAGCTTGTGTCGGGGTAGTAATTTCATTTTTTAATATTGCAGTTAATAGCTTTACAGTTCTTTTTTTAGCGGTAATTTTCGGCTTAATGGCAGTTATTGCAATTAATTACTTGCATAAATATAACAATTATAATAAAATTTATAAAACACTGTTTTTAAATTGGGAAACAGTGAGCAATAAAACAAATTCAAATAAAGTTGTTAGAGATGCATTTTCAAAGCAAATACTGGATGACGGAAATATAAACTATAATAAAAAAGGCTATACGTTTTTAAACGATTGCTTTATTAAAAGGCATAGAAAATTGCTTTTTGGCTCTACAAAAAAATTTGTAATTGCGCAAGGCTTAATTTTAATTGTAGCAGTGTTAGCAATATTATTTGTGCCGAATGCAGCGCAGGTGGCAAACAGCGCAGCAACAAGCTTGTTACCATTTTTAACATATTTAATGTGTTTTACTAATTGCGCAGAACGAATTTCAAAAGTTCTTTTTATGAATTGCGATAATGAAATGCTGACATACAGAATGTATAGGCAACCTAAAGCAATTTTAAGCATGTTTAGGTTAAGGCTAAAGGCAATTTTATTTATGGATTGGTTTCAAAGTCTACCGCTGGCGTTAGGGCTTCCTTTAGTGCTGTTTATATCGGGCGGCGCACAAAACACTTTGGATTATTTAATTCTGTTTATAAGCGTTATGGCGATGTCTGCGTTTTTTAGTGTGCACAACCTTGCTGTTTATTATGTTTTGCAGCCATATAATAAAGAAGTTGAAATGAAAAACCCGTTATATGGCATAGTAAAAGGCATAACATATGTAGGCTGCTATGCGCTTATGCAAATAAATTTACCTTTTGAATTTTTTGGCATTGCCATAATAATATTTTCAATTGTTTATGTCTTGCTGTTTGCGCCTTTAGCTTATTTAATAGCACCGAAAACTTTCAAATTAAAATAGTATAAATTTAAAATATAATGTTAATAAAACGGGAGAATATCTTATGAGCAAAATATATGATGTAGCAGTTATTGGCGCAGGCCCTGCGGGCTATGTTGCAGCAATTCGCGCTTCTCAATTAGGCGCAAATGTTGTGTTAATTGAAAAAAATGCCCTTGGCGGTGTATGCATGAATGTTGGCTGTATTCCCACAAAAGCTTTTGTGAAATCTGCTGAAGTTTACAGTGAAACTAAAAGTGCAAAAGAATTTGGAGTTATTGCACAGAGCGTTTCTTTAGAATGGAACAATGCTGTAACAAGGAAAAACCGCATAGTTAAAATGCTTGGAAAAGGCGTAGAGCACCTTATGAGCGCAAATGCAATTACGGTTTTAAACGGCGAGGCAAAAGTGAAAAGCACAACTGAAATTGCAGTTATGCAACATGATAATACTGAGATTACAGTTAATTGCACAAAAATGATAATAACCTCAGGCTCACGCCCGCTAATTCCAAGCTTTATAAAAGGCTCACAGCAAGAGGGCGTAATTACTAGCACTCAGGCGTTAGAGCTAACAGATATACCGCAAAGCATGCTTGTTATTGGCGGTGGTGTTATTGGTATTGAGTTTGCAACAATTTTTGCCGAAGCTGGCTGCAAAGTAACTGTTTTCGAGCTTGAAGATAAAATTTTACCGCAAGAAGATGATGAAGTTTGCGAGCAATTATTGAGAATTTTAAAGCGCAAAGGAATTAAATTTGAACTGGGTGCAAAAGTAAGCGAAATAGAAAAACAAGGTGAAAATTTAATAGTTAATTTTACAAAAAATGATGTGCCGGCTCAATTAGAGGGTGAAAATGTTCTTTTGGCACTTGGTAGAACTTTAAACAGCGATGTTTTTGAAAATATTAACTTAAAAACAGAAAATGGGCGCATAGTTGTTGATGATTATATGAAAACATCAATAGATAATATTTATGCGGCAGGCGATGTTATTGGTGGCAAATTACTGGCGCATTTGTCGTTTTTTGAAGGCCGCATAGCTGCTGAAAATGCAATGGGGCTAAATAAAACAATTAATTATAATATTGTGCCTGCTTGTGTTTATACAGCTCCGGAAGTTGCAAGCGTTGGGTTAACACAAAAACAAGCACAAGAGCAGGGGATAGTAACAAAAATAGGGAAATTTGATTTCAGGGTGAACGGAAGAGCGCAAACGCTTTCACAGCGTGACGGTTTTGTGAAAATAGTTGCAGACGAGCAGGGAATTATTATTGGTGCACAAATTTTAGGGCCAAATGCATCTGAAATGATATCAGAGCTTACTCTTGCCATTGCACTTCGTGTAAGTGCAAGCACACTTTCAGATATAATTCACCCTCACCCATCACTTAGCGAGGCAATATGGGAAGCGTGCAATAATATTGCAGGTGTGCCTATACACAATTAAACCAAAAACTTTACCAATTTAATATGAACTTTCTGTAAAAAATCGTGGTTTTCGTCAAAACGTAGAAAAAACATATTGAAATATGTTGACAATGACGAAAAATATGTTATACTTAGCTTATGAATAACAACACACTTAAACAGAAAGGTAGTTTTTTATGTCTGAAGTAAATTTACACAATATTGATTTAAAAGAATTCAATGATGTTTTATTAACATGTGAAGGTGAGGTTTTTATGGTAACACCTGAAGGCGACCGTTTAAACTTGCGCAGTAAATTATGCCAACTAATTGGCTTCACAAAACTAATAGAGGGCGGTAATATTGCAAGGGCAACTTTAGAGTGCTCTAACCCTGAAGATCGTTCTAAGCTTTTCCGCTTTAATTTGTTTGGCATAAATGAAACAGAGCCAAAATAAATTATTTGCATATTTTAAGCAAATTATCTTTTTTAAAGCAACTTAAAAAGCTGTTACAATGATTAATTCATTGTAACAGCTTTTTTATTGCATATAATTTAAAAATAAATTAAATGTGATATTGTGCGCCGCAAACGCCTTCTTCTATTCTTAGTAATTGGTTGTATTTAGCAACGCGCTCGCTGCGGCTTGGTGCGCCTGTTTTAATTTGGCCTGCATTTGTTGCAACTGCCAAATCTGCAATTGTTGTATCTTCTGTTTCACCGCTGCGGTGAGAAATAATTGCTCTAAAGCCTGCACGGTTAGCCATTTTAATAGCTTCTAATGTTTCTGAAACAGAACCGATTTGGTTTAGTTTAATTAAAATAGCATTGCCGCAACCGCCCTCGATACCTTTAATTAAACGGCTTGTGTTTGTAACAAATAAATCGTCACCAACAAGTTGAACTTTATCGCCTAAAGCGTCGGTTAATTTTTTCCAGCCATCCCAATCTTCTTCGTCAAGAGCATCTTCAATTGAGAAAATAGGGTATTTATCACAAAGGTCTTTCCAATATGCTACTAAATCTTCAGCAGAGCACTTTTTACCCGATTTCGGTAAGTGGTAGCTTCCGATGTTTTTGCCATCTTTCCATTCGCTTGCAGCAGCATCGATAGCAATTTTAAAGTCTTTACCTGCTTCAAAGCCTGCTTCTTTAACAGCTTGCAGAATGAATGTTATAGCAGCTTCGTCGCTTTCAAGGTTAGGTGCAAAACCACCCTCATCACCAACAGAAGTTGCAAGGCCTTTGCTCTTTAAAA